>NZ_JBWKZM010000004.1:54598-157784 GCF_059424465.1 Simplicispira sp. GW247-4R2A
TGGCTGCACCGGTTCCGGTAAACCCGCCAGGATTGGACGTGACGGTGTAGCCCGTGATGGCCGAGCCTCCATTGCTGGCCGGCGCCGTGAAGGCAACGCTGGCCTGCGCAGCGCCTGCCGTGGCGGTGCCTATCGTGGGCGCGCCTGGAACGGTGTACGGCGTGACACTGACCGCCGCTGACGCAGCCCCGCCACCGCCCGCATTCACTGCACGCAACGTGACAGAGTACGCGGCTCCATTGGTCAGCCCGGTAATCGATACAGGCGAACTGGTGACCGCAGGCGCGAAGGAAGTCCAATGAGCGCCAGCATCCAACGAATACTGGTAATTGGTGATCGGCGATCCGTTGTCGGACCCTGCGGTGAACGAAATGGTGGCTTGCGCATTCCCGGGTGTCGCGCTCAGGCCCGTGGGGGCATCCGGTAACAGGATGGCGGTCAGGCCGACCTGGTAGAGATCAGAGTGGATATAACCAGACGAATCAGTTCCGGAGGCCGAGTACAGAAGAGAATATCCGCCACTACCGTCCGGCAAATAGAAAGGCGTTACCAGCGCAGGGTTCGGCGGCGTTGTGGTGTTGGCAACGGCGGGCACCGTGATGCCTGAATCGACGACAGAGCCGATCAGCGCGCCTGTCGCAGGCGAGATGGCCCCTGTGCTGAATCCCCCGGCGTCGTTGAGCATCATGGCGACCAGATTGCCGCCGTTCACGCCAAAACTTCCCGCCGCATTGCCCACACCGGAAGGATTGCCCCAATAGTGTGTTGCCGCAATGGTTGCGCTCGCCGGGAAAATGCGCGCCGCGGTATAGCTTTTGGTGCCACCGCCAGTTCCTGTCACCGTCACGGTGTGGGTTTCGGTGGTCACCAGACTGCCGTCGTTGTTGAAAACCGTGACCTCCCAATCGGTGCTGGGTGACGTCTGCTGGTTCAGCGTTGCAAAGCCGCCGTTAAATGAAGTGACCAACGTGGTGTCGTTGGTCTGCCCCTGGCTCCAGTTCACCCGGGCATAGTTCACACCGCTCGCAAAATTTGCCGCAGTCCCGTCAGATGCCAACTTGAAAACAAAATCACCCAAGGGCGTGTAGGTAGAACTCACGTAGTCATAGACCGCGCCCGTGATGACAAAACTTCCATCTGACAGCGCCGCCAGATTCAATCCGCCCAAAAAATACAGTTTTCCAATATCCGGGTCGTTGCCCGGATTAGGTGCGGGGTTGGTCGAATCGCCCACCGTGGTTTCCGTGTTGTGCACGTAGTTGCCTACCACGTAGGAGTAGGTGTTGACATACACCGTGCTGCCACCGAGAACAGCGGTGGCAAATCCGCCGCCCGTCAAACCCACAACCTGCGGCGCATAGCCGGATGCTGATGCCAAGGCCGACGTGCTTTTGGTCAGAGTCCCGGCGTTGTCAAAGAGTGCATAAAAGTTGGAGGGCAGGTTAGAAGTGGCCTTGTCCACTTCGGTCCAGACCACGACAAACCCGCCGTTTAGCAACGGCGCCACGCGCATGTCCAGCAGGTAGTTGTTGACGGGGTCCGACAAATGTGCCGCCGTGATATTGATCGTGGCCTGCACGGTGTTGCCGGCATCCAGCACTTTGACAATCCCATCAAAACCCGGGCCATGGGGGCTGTAGCTCACTGCGTCGCCAGACGTCTGCTGGAGGTAAGCGGATATCTTGTTCCCGTTAGACAAAACATCCAGCCCCGCCGCCAACACTTGGTAGCCAGACGGGGATCCGGTGCTGGCTTGGACCAGCGTGCCGGTCGCGTGTGCCTGCAAGGAAGCCGACATCGCGATGCACGCGACGACGCTTAGACAAAGTCGCCCTGCTGCTCGACAAAACTTTGAGAACATTTCAAAACCCTCTTCTTCTGTACGGCGCCCCAGGCCTACGCGTTGTGCCCAGGCCTATGGATTCGTGCCTTTGGAGCAAAGACCCGCAATTCTTTGTCACATTTTGAGGAAGATCAATCTTTTCTCTCAAACTCGTGGCGATCCCGCCCTCGCTCGGCGGCCATTGACACCGCAAACAGAACGGTGAGTTGGCCTTGCGCTGGTTTATCTTTGTTTGCAGCAAAACTAAAGTCGTGGTGCTGACACGACAACGCACAAAGGCTTCTTGGCAGACCAATGCCGTTGGCCGCTATTTACCGAGAAGTCTCCTCCCTGTTTTTCACGACTACCACCATGACCGACAAATACGCCTCCTACGTTTCCCTCGCCGGCCGCATCCTGCTGGCGCTGATGTTCATTCCCGCCGGTTTCGGCAAGTTGACCCACATTGGCGGCACGGCGGGCTACATTGCCAGCGGCGGTTTGCCCTTCCCCAGCCTGCTCGCAGTGCTGGCCGGCGCGCTGGAGCTGTTTGGTGGCCTGGCGCTCGTCATCGGTTTCAAGGTCCGCTGGGTGGGCCTGGCGATGGCCTTGTTCACGCTGGTTGCCAGCATGGTGTTCCACCCCTTCTGGTCGGTGCCCGAAGCACAGCAGATGGTGACCAAGCTCCTGTTCATGAAGAACATCTCCGTCGTTGGCGGCATGCTGCTGATCTCTGCCCTGGGCGCTGGCGCGCTCAGCCTGGATGAGCGCCGCAGCGGGCGCTGAAGCCTCGCCCTGAGCGCTGCCGCGTTACCGGTCCGCACGGGCCAATCCCAAACCTCTCCATCCAGCCAAGGAAACCCCATGTCCAAAGTCCTCGTTCTCTATTACTCGTCTTATGGCCACCTGGAGACCATGGCCTCGGCCGTGGCCGAAGGCGCTCGCTCTGCTGGCGCTGTGGTGGACATCAAGCGCGTACCAGAAACGGCACCCACCGAAGTCGCCAAGGCCGCGCACTTCAAGCTGGAGCAGGCAGCGCCCGTCGCCAGCGTTGCCGACCTGGAGCACTACGACGCCATCGTCATCGGCGCGCCCACGCGCTTTGGCCGCATGCCGGCGCAGATGGCGAGCTTTCTGGACCAGGCCGGCGGCCTGTGGGCGCGCGGCGCGCTCAACGGCAAGGTCGGCGCTGCGTTCACCTCCACCGCCACGCAGCACGGCGGCCAGGAAATGACGCTGTTTTCCATCATCACCAACCTGCTGCACTTCGGCATGGTGGTGGTCGGCCTGCCGTACAGCCACCAGGGCCAGATGACGCTGGACGAAATCGTCGGCGGCAGCCCCTACGGCGCGACGACGATTGCCGGTGGCCAGGGCCAGCGCCAGCCCAGCGCCATCGAACTCGAAGGCGCGCGCCACCAGGGCAAGCTGGTGGCCGAGACGGCGAACAAGCTGTTTGGCGGCTGAAGGCTGCCCGGCCAGCGATGGCCGCGCAGGCCCTTTGAGTTTTAGGTCAAATTGGCTGCTATCGCTTACTCATTAAGCGCTAGCAGCTATTATTTAAATAGCATTACTGCGCTGCGGGCGCCATTGCTCCGCGCGGTGAGCGTGCGGTGCCCGTGCCGACAAACGCGAAATCCACCTCCGGCGCCAGGCCGCTGACGATGCGCGCCAGGCTCTTGCCCGAGCCGCAAGAATGCGTCCAGCCCAGCGTGCCGTGGCCCGTGTTGAGGAACAGGTTCTGCACGCGCGACTGGCCGATGATCGGCAAGTTCGACGGCGTGGCCGGGCGCAGGCCACTCCAGAACTGCGCTTGCGCCGTGTCGCCCGCGCCGGGGAACAGCGCTTGCACCCGGCGCACGATAGCCTCGCAGCGCACGCGGTTCAGGTCGCGGTCGTAGCCATTGAGTTCGGCCGTGCCCGCAATGCGCAAACGGTCGCCTTGCTCTGACGTGTAGCGCGAGAAAACGAGCTTGAATTCGTCGTCGGTCAGCGACACCTGGTGCGCCATGGACGCGTCTTTTACCGGCATGGTCACCGAGTAGCCCTTGGCCGGGTAGATCGGCAGGTTCAGGCCCAGCGGCTTGGCGAGCAATGGCGAGAAGCTCCCCAGCGCCAGCACGTAGGCATCGCCCTGAATGCGCTGGTAGCGGCCCTCGTTGTCGGTCACTTCGACATGGTCGATGCGACCGCCTGCTTCGCGCAGCGCCGTGATGTGGTGGCCCATGCGGAACTCGACGCCGTCCTGCACGCAGCGCGCGGCCAGTTCGCGGGCGAACCGGTTGGCATCGCCCGATTCGTCTTCGGCGGTGTAGGTGGCACCGGCGAGCTGCGGGCGAATGTGGCGCAGCGCGGGCTCCAGGCGCACCGCTTCGTCGGCAGAAATCACCTGGCGCTCGCAGCCCAGCTCGCGCATCTGCTGCGCGGGCGCTTCCGCCGCATCGAACTCTTTCTGGCTGGTATAGAAGTGCAGAATGCCCTGCGTGCGCTGGTCGTATTCAAGACCCAAATCGCGGCGCAGCGCTTGCAAGGTGTCGCGGCTGTAGGTGCCCAGGCGCACGATGTGCCCGATGTTGTGGCGCGTGCGCGCCGGCGTGCATTCGCGCAGAAACTGCAGGCCCCACAGCCACTGGCGCATATCGGCGCGCAGGCGAAAGAGCAGCGGCGCATCTTCGCGGCCCAGCCACTTGAGCAGCTTGAGCGGCGCGCCGGGGTTGGCCCAGGGCTCGGCGTGGCTGACGGAGATTTGCCCGCCGTTGGCGAAGCTGGTTTCGGCGCCGGGCGTGGCCTGCCGGTCGATGACGGTGACGTCGTGGCCTTGTTGGCGCAAAAAATAAGCCGAGGTGACGCCGAGCAGGCCGGCGCCCAGTACGATGACTCGCATGAGAAGACTCCAAGAGAACGGTGGTCGCACCCAACAAAACGTTGGTTGCGTGCCGCTCCCTCTGTCCTCGGTACCTGAGAGATTCAGCCCTGCTCTGCGAGCGCGGCCTTGCTCCTTCGGTGCGTCACGGCTGTGACGGCTCTCCAGACGGCGTTTGGAACGTGTGGGCGTTCCACGGTGTGCAGTACGGTACCTGAGCGTTCATGGGAGTTTGCGCCTTCGGTGGCACGCCGTGGAACGGGTCCGTGGGCGTGCGCTCTCCTGCGGGGGGCAGTGTAGCAGGCCGTAAACCCCGTGACCGAGCGCTGCCGGATTTGATCCACGCCCGCCATTGCTGGCGGGCGTGCCTGGGCCGAAGGCGCGCAGGTGATTTCGCCTTCTTCGGTGAGGTAGAAGTTTCAATCCACGCCCGCCATTGCTGACGGGCGAGCCTAGAAGCCGGCGTCGGCCGCGCCAAGCGCTCGCTGTTTCAATCCACGCCCGCCATTGCTGACGGGCGAGCCCCAGCTTCTGCCAGACGTGGGCGCACGAATCAAGGTTTCAATCCACGCCCGCCATTGCTGACGGGCGAGCCCGGATATTGACGGCATCAGACCATGCATTGATAGGTTTCAATCCACGCCCGCCATTGCTGACGGGCGAGCCCGGGTGGCTACGGCGGCTCACGGCAGGGCGTGATCGTTTCAATCCACGCCCGCCATTGCTGACGGGCGAGCCCAGGCAGCAGCGGCGGGGCCAACAGCAGCAGTGGTTTCAATCCACGCCCGCCATTGCTGACGGGCGAGCCGCTGGCTTTCAGGGCTCTTTTGCTGATCGGGGACGTTTCAATCCACGCCCGCCATTGCTGACGGGCGAGCCAGTCGATCTCTGCCAACCGCACGCTGGCCTTCACGTTTCAATCCACGCCCGCCATTGCTGACGGGCGAGCCGGCCAACACTCGTTCTACCAACTGCTGCACCAGGGCGTTTCAATCCACGCCCGCCATTGCTGACGGGCGAGCCCTACGGCACTTCTACCGGTTCAACGAGTATGCCGGGTTTCAATCCACGCCCGCCATTGCTGACGGGCGAGCCGGTGCCTACATCCTGTCCTTCACCTTGCACCTGGGTTTCAATCCACGCCCGCCATTGCTGACGGGCGAGCCGTTCTTGGTCACATCCAAAGCAACCAGCACGTTCTTGTTTCAATCCACGCCCGCCATTGCTGACGGGCGAGCCCGAAGTTGATGGATCGGTCTACGAGCACACTTTGGTTTCAATCCACGCCCGCCATTGCTGACGGGCGAGCCTGGCGACAACGAGGGCAACTGGCACTGGCCAGACGGTTTCAATCCACGCCCGCCATTGCTGACGGGCGAGCCCACAGGATGCTCGTCAGTTCTTTGACGCAGGATGGTTTCAATCCACGCCCGCCATTGCTGACGGGCGAGCCATGTCGGCGGCATTGCCCTTGTCGCTCTTGGAAATGTTTCAATCCACGCCCGCCATTGCTGACGGGCGAGCCCTTCTGACGCCTTGAAGCTCATTGAGCTGGCAAAGGTTTCAATCCACGCCCGCCATTGCTGACGGGCGAGCCCTCAGGTTTTTGGCCGGTTGCTATTTCCCATCCAGTTTCAATCCACGCCCGCCATTGCTGACGGGCGAGCCCACAGCTACCGCGATCCACGGCCACGCAGGCCGGAGTTTCAATCCACGCCCGCCATTGCTGACGGGCGAGCCTTGAACGCAGCCGCGCAAAGCCTTGGGCTGACCGACGTTTCAATCCACGCCCGCCATTGCTGACGGGCGAGCCGGAGCTAACCGTCAGCAGACGGGACTGCGCGGGGGTTTCAATCCACGCCCGCCATTGCTGACGGGCGAGCCTCGGCGAGGCAGAGGGTCAAAGTGTAGCTGCTGTTGTTTCAATCCACGCCCGCCATTGCTGACGGGCGAGCCTCAAGCGCTTCATTTTTGACGCTGGCGACCAACTTGTTTCAATCCACGCCCGCCATTGCTGACGGGCGAGCCGAGCGTGTTCGTCGCTGTGGCTCGGCCAATGCTGGTTTCAATCCACGCCCGCCATTGCTGACGGGCGAGCCGAATTGACGGGCCAGCTTCAGGCCCTCAGCATCTCGTTTCAATCCACGCCCGCCATTGCTGACGGGCGAGCCCAGTGGGGAAATGACACCAGAGCGCCAGCTCAAGCGTTTCAATCCACGCCCGCCATTGCTGACGGGCGAGCCTCTGAGGTCGTCACCGCTGCATAGGCTTGGAGTCGTTTCAATCCACGCCCGCCATTGCTGACGGGCGAGCCCGCATTTGTTTTTCTTCTGCGTCCACTTCCATCAGGTTTCAATCCACGCCCGCCATTGCTGACGGGCGAGCCTGGCACAAGGCCAGCGCGTGACGGTGTTCAGTGGGGTTTCAATCCACGCCCGCCATTGCTGACGGGCGAGCCGTCCCAAAGCTCGCACAGGGCAACGTCGCCAAGAGCGTTTCAATCCACGCCCGCCATTGCTGACGGGCGAGCCTCGGGTCGTACTGCACGAACTCGCCACGCAGCCTGTTTCAATCCACGCCCGCCATTGCTGACGGGCGAGCCGTTTGTGCCGACGAGGAAGCGGGCATGACAAATGTTTCAATCCACGCCCGCCATTGCTGACGGGCGAGCCCTGCTCGTTTCCGAGTAAAGGAGCAGCCATGACAGTTTCAATCCACGCCCGCCATTGCTGACGGGCGAGCCGGGCGGTGCCGCTGACGGATGAGCAGTTGTATGAAGTTTCAATCCACGCCCGCCATTGCTGACGGGCGAGCCTTGCAAATGCAAGCCTGGCTGGACACCAGCAGGAGTTTCAATCCACGCCCGCCATTGCTGACGGGCGAGCCCTCCTCGTGTTGCGTCAATGAACACCAGCAAACCGGTTTCAATCCACGCCCGCCATTGCTGACGGGCGAGCCTGCTTCAGTCTCCGGCAGCACAGTCGATGTGGGTGTTTCAATCCACGCCCGCCATTGCTGACGGGCGAGCCAATGCCTGCCTTGCGCTTGCCCGTCATGTTGGCCTTGTTTCAATCCACGCCCGCCATTGCTGACGGGCGAGCCACTAGGCGGGCACAGCAATGGACGCACAACAAATTGTTTCAATCCACGCCCGCCATTGCTGACGGGCGAGCCCTTTCGGCTCCTCGTAGGCAACGCACATCAAGCCGTTTCAATCCACGCCCGCCATTGCTGACGGGCGAGCCGCCGTAAACCACGGGTTATCCTGCCAGTTGGCTCGTTTCAATCCACGCCCGCCATTGCTGACGGGCGAGCCGGTCTGCGTCGTCGCGCAGCCGGATATAGGCGTTGTTTCAATCCACGCCCGCCATTGCTGACGGGCGAGCCTTGCGCCGCCCCACACCGTGACTTCCCCTGGCCGGTTTCAATCCACGCCCGCCATTGCTGACGGGCGAGCCCTTGGTACGCAGCTCTCAAGCGGGCAGTACGGCGAGTTTCAATCCACGCCCGCCATTGCTGACGGGCGAGCCCTTTCTGTTTGCAATGGAAGCGTCCGACTTGATGGTTTCAATCCACGCCCGCCATTGCTGACGGGCGAGCCCGTAATCGCCATTCGCTCCGCAAAAAAGCAGAGAGTTTCAATCCACGCCCGCCATTGCTGACGGGCGAGCCGAGAAGATGCAACACAAGCTGCGCATCGGATGGGTTTCAATCCACGCCCGCCATTGCTGACGGGCGAGCCTGGTGTGTTATATAATGCGGCATGGCACCAGTAAGTTTCAATCCACGCCCGCCATTGCTGACGGGCGAGCCTCCACATTCAGCCCCACCGGTTTATCGGGCAGAGGTTTCAATCCACGCCCGCCATTGCTGACGGGCGAGCCGCTTCCCCCATAAACCGAAGTTCTTCAACGATTTTTCCCAACGTTTCCGCGAGCCCGACAACGAAACCATCTGTCTCAGAGAAAAACATGGGTCGAAAAAATGAAAGTTAAATCAATTCAATGGGTTGCGACGCGCGCGAACCTTACGGGAACTCAGCAGTCACTCGGGGTTCGCGCACGCCACCATAGCACGGCGAGGGCGCAGTGTTCGTATGGAAGGGGGCTAAAGGACCAAGGGGCCATCGAAGTCAACGGCTTTGAACGTACCGTGTTCGACTACCTCGAAGCCACGCGACCCAGGGATGCGATAGAGCCGGAGGCAATCGGTAGTCGAATCAATTTCAGCCAGCAATTGACGCTCCAAAGTCTCGAACTTCGCCACGTCCAACTGGCATTCGAAGACCGATTTTTGCACCCGCTGCCCGGTGCTCTCACAGACCCGGGCAATGCGGCGCAAGCGGCGGCGACCCGCCTTGGTTTCGGTGTTCACGTCATAACAAACCAGTACCAGCATGCAGGGCTCCTACTTACCCACAAAGGGGACATACGGCGCACCGTCTTCGCGCAGGGCTCGCGCCATGAGGCGTGCCTGCACCATGGGGACCAGGCCCAGTGGCACCGCCTGGGCCAACAGCGCGTGGTTGATTTCGTCCTTCTTGCGTTCCTGGTACGCCACGACCACCGCCTTGCGCGCACCAGGCTCTAGCGACACGCCACCACCTTCTCGAAGCACGAAGTCATTAGCGCCAAGTTGCCCACGGTTGATCAGCGTCAGGGCCAACCGGTCGGCCCATGGGCGAAATTCTTCCATCAGATCAAGTGCCAAAGCGGCGCGGCCAGGACGCAGGGCGTGCAGAAAGCCGACTTGCGGGTCCAGCCCGGCGGCTTCGAGTGCGCTGCGGCAGTCGTTCATCCACATGGCGTACAAAAAAGACAACACTGCGTTGAGGCGGTCACGCGGTGGGCGGCGGGTGCGGCCATCCATGGTGAACGCGGCGCGCTGGTCCGGGCGCACCAGCAGGTTCAGGCCGCTGAAGTATTGCCGCGCGGCTTCGCCCTCCACCCCGCGCAGGCTGTCCAGATGGGTCGCGCCAGGCAAAGCACGCAGGCTGGCGGCCAGGTCATCCGCAAGGCGCGCCAGGGTTTTGGCCTCGCTCTCTGATTTGGCTTCGCGGGCGCCGCGCTGCAGCACCTGCCGGGTGTTTTTGATTTTCCCGGCCACGCAGGCACGCGCCATATCGAGAGTGAAAAGAGGGTCGACCACACGCTGAAACTGGGCCTGGCGCAGCAGCACGTTGCCGCTGACGGCCCCCTCCAACCGGCCTTTGAAACGGCCGTTGTCGTCCAGCAGCACCAGCGCCACGCCGCTCTCGGCCAGCCGGTGCATGAGCGGGGCCGACAGGCCGGTGTGCCCAAAGCACACGACTGCGCTCAGGTGGTGCAGGGGCACGCGCAAGCGGGTTTCCCGCTCAACTTCCACACGCAAGGTGTCGTTGTCCAGCCGCAGATAGGTGTCCGGCGTGGTGACGTAGAGGGTGTTGAGAAGTTGCATGGCCTGGCACCTCGTGTGGTGGCACTACGCGTCCGGATCAAACAAGGCGTGCCGGGCAAGCACCAAGCTCACGTGCGTGGCGCGGGGCTGGCAGCGCTCTCGCAGTGAGCAGGCTTTGCAGCGCCGTGCGGCCTGCTCGCCCTCCAGAGGCGGCGGCAACTGACCACTGGCCAACATCTGGCGAATGGCATTGGCTGTCTGGGCAACCTCCAGCCGAAGTTGCGCGGTGATGGGCACGACCCGACGGCGCTTGGAGCTTGCGTAGTACAGGGCGCCTTCGTTGACGGTTTTACCCATCATCGATTCCAGGCACAGGGCCTGGGCGGCCAACTGGATGTCGTCGCACGCGGCGATGTCTGCGGCCTTATTGCGGCTGCCGTGCTTGTATTCCACCGGGTAGGGCACCCCGCCCGCCAGAAACTCCACCACATCGGACTTGCCAATCAGCCCCAAGCCGTCGTGCCACAGCGGCAGGGCACGCTCCACGCGCACGCCTTTGGCCGTTTCCACACCAGGCTGGTCGGCCTTGGCATGCACGGCCTGGCCGCGCAGGGTGTGCACGTTGTCGTCAAACACCTGCTCTAGATGGATCAGCCCGCATTGGCGCGGGCAGTATTGCCAGTGCTGCAGGGCAGACAGGGGGATGGTTTCAAGTTCAACCACGAGCGGCTTTCGGTGCCCAATACGTTATGACTTTTTGGTTGCTTTGATAGTCTTGGCGGCTTTGATCGCCTTCACTGGTTTCATCGCACTTTTAACCTGGGTTGCAACCGGCGGCAGGTAGTTGGCGCCGGTCACCACCGATTTGCCCGTCTGCCCTTCCAGTTGGTTGCGCGCTTGGCGGGCAATGCGCCCACCAGTCTGGGCGGCGGACTTGTTTTGCGCCATGCCGGTGGCCTCTATGCTCTCGGCGATCTGGCGGGTGGAAAGCTCGGCCAGGGCGGTAAAAATGAGCTCTGCCTCGCTCATGTGGTCGCGCAGATTGTGGCTTTTTAGACCCTTCATTTCCTTGTGCTGCGCCACGCTCACGCCCGCCCATTCCTGGTGGATGATGTTGGTGAGGATGGCGAATTCGCTGCCCTGCTGGATATCGTGTTCGCTCCAGTAGTCGGTGAGCTTGTTCCGGGTTTCCTGGCCCGTCATGCGCTGCTGGATCCACTTGTCGCTGCGGCCATGCTGCTGCCAGGTCTGGCGGGCGCGGTTGAGTGAGAGGGCCGGGTCGGCCATCTCCTGCATGCGCTCGTAGCCCACCTTGGCGAGCCAGAGTTTGATGGGCTCGGCTTTGGGGCTGGGGACGGACTGGACCAAGCGCAGCAGGGTTTCAGCGGTGGCGACGTCGGTGAGGCGCTGCTTGCCATCGGCCGCCGGCATTTTCAACTGGTGACAAGCTGTCACCAGTTGACTGCCTTCATTGGCAAGCCGACGTTTGAGCTGGTTCCAGTATTTCCGCGCGGTCAAATCATCCGGTTGCTGCGTGAGCACCTGCACCACGTCAACTACAGAAAACCACCAGGTTTCCGTGGCCTCGTCGTACACGCGGCGTATGGCTTGGCCGTCGAATTCGGTGGGTAATATTTTCATGCGGCACCTCCATCAGCAACGCCGGGTCAAGGTCACACCCGCTGCGGGCTGCACCGATTGCCCCACCGCCAGGCTCTGGCCATCAAATGCCACCGAATACGCATCAAAGCTACGGGCTACCGCGCCTTCTTCCTTGGGTTTGACTTGCAGGCGCTCGAACAGCGCGTACGCCGGCGCGTTGCCCAGTTCACTGTCGTGCTTGAACACATAAAGCCCGCGCGTGGACATTTCGCCGCGCGCGGCAGAGCGGTCGTGCTCAAACATCTGCGCCAGGGCGTGGAACACCAGCTCCAGATCGCCCTCATCAAACCCCGTTTGCTTGGCGAGGAACGAGGACACAAAACCATGGGCCACATACACGCCGTAAGGCACAGTGTGCTTGCGGCCCATGGTGCGGTTGTCGCCCTGCTGTTTTTCGGCCTCGGCTTCGGTGGCAACGGCCATGCGGGTGATGGAGTGCTCAAGCGCCACAATGGGCTCGACTGAGCGCGCAAACGTAAGCTGCACCGGGCCGCGCACCTGGCCGCAGTTCACGCCCGTAGACATGACGGCGCCAAAGGTGCGCACGTCAAAGAAGTTTTGGCACATCCATTGGCGAGCCTGCCCCACCTCGTCGGCGCTGCCTTTGCGTTTTTCTTTGCCGGGTTTTTTCTTCTTAGCGTCATTTGCTACATTTTCAATAGCCTCTTCCGCTTGTTCTTCCTGAGCTACCGCCAGATTTAGTGCCGAATACGCACGCTGGTTCTGGTGGTTCAGGATGGCCTTTTCACGCACATAAATTTCGAAGCGCTTTTCGCCGTCCACCGGAGCACGCTCGTCCTGCTCTTTGACCAGGCCGACAAAATTGCGCACCTTGCGTTTGAGCGAGACATCGGTCACCAGCCCATGGCCTGATTCAGCGTCCAAACGCGGCATGTTGCCAGCGTCTGGGTCACCGTTGGGATTGCCGTCTTTGACATCAAAAATCAAAACGAAGTCGTAGCGATTGGCAAGCTTTTTATCGGGGCTCATGCTGGGTTTCCTTCGGTGGTCGTCGTGAGGGTGGCGGCTGCGCTGTCGTCCGGTTTTTTGGTAAAAAAGTCTTGCCGCTGGTGGTAGTAGCCCAGCGCAAAGCGTCCTTGGTCGGGCAGCGGCAAGTGCTTGGGAAAATCTGTCACCGGGCCGAGCACTTCACCCAGCAGCTTCTCGAACCACAAGGTGCGCCCGGTAGTCAGCTTTTTGAGGTGCGCGTTCTTTAAGCGCAGCAAAGTGGTGAACACCGCCACCGGTATGCTCGACGCCGCGCCGTAGTACCGGTCGCGGATAGTGGCGTTCAGACCGGGGCTGGCTTCTTCCTGGATCTTTTCCAGGACCGCAAAGAGCCGACCCAGACGGTATGCCGAGTGGGTGTTGCTGAGGTCAAGCATGGGCAAAAACTCCTGTTCTGGGGAAGGGCGGGGTGATGAAAGCAGGGCGTGGCGCAGTTGGCGGTTAAGGCAGGCTTTGATGGCCGCTGCGCGCAGATAGTTGACGTTTTGCTCCGCCCGGCTGCGGCCCACTGCCGCGTTGAGCCACAGGCTGGGGTAGGGCGTGTTCACGCCGGAAAAAATCGCATCGACGATGGAACCACCCAAATTAGGCGGAATGTTGTCGGCCTTGTTTTGCACCGCTACCGCCGTCAGCAGGCGAAACAGCGAAGGGTATTGCGCATCGTGTAGTCCACGCGCCAGCGACAGGTCTTCAAAGTGTTGTGCAATGCGCTGGCCCAGTTCGCGCAAGGTCACGCAGTGAAAGAACCGAATGCTGATGCGCGCCGCATTGGGCGCCAGGCCCAGCACGTAAAAGCGCGTGTTCTCGTCAGAGCTGCCCCACTTGCCGCTGTGCACTGCATTCAGCAGGGCGTGCACGGCACGGGTGCCAGCGTCGGGATCGTCTTTGGGCGGGTCACCAAAAATGTCGGCTGCCAGCGTTTCAAATTCTGATTCCCGTTCTGCCCAGAACACCGTGGAGGCGTCGCCCACCTGGATGCGCTGGCTCGAATCCTTGCGCAGCAAGTGGTTCAGCGCCGTGGTGTAGGCAAAGGCCGCGGCACGGCTGACGGGGGCGTTCTCGCCCTGCCGCTCGGTTTTGCCGTAGGACTCGAATGCGCGCGCGTTGAACGAGACGATGTTAGCGCCGGAGGTTTGCGCACCCCACACGCCCTTGATCGACGCGTGCAGGCGCTCGACCGGGGCCTGCTCACCCGTCACGATGCACATCGCCCGTGGGGACTCTGCATCGGTGGGCACATTCAGCGCTGCGCTGACCACGGCAGTCCGCTGGCATACCAAATCGAGATCGCCTTGCAACCGAAAGCTGAGCACTGCATTGGCCTCCAGCGCATCGGCCCATGCGGGTTGGCGCTCCAGTTGCGGGAGGTCAACGTGGTCGAGAAAACGCACCACGGCCTGAATGCCTGCGTCTGCACGCGCAGCTTCAGGCTGGGCTGCAATGCGCGCGCGAAAGGCGGCGTGCTGCTGCGCCACGCGCTCGGGCTTGCCCTTGGTGTCCACGCCGAGCACGTATTCCAACGTGTCCCAGAGCAAATTGGCGGCGACGCCCGAGGTCTTTTTGACGCCTATCGGCACCCGAAAAACACGGGCCACCTTCTTTTTTCCTTGCGGCTCGCGGGTGTCGCGCAGTTGCAGCAACTCGCCCTCGGCACTGATCTCCAGGATGAACGGAATCTCCTTTTGCTCCAGCCCAAACAGGGGCAGACGCTGGGCCGGGTCAGGGTCGTCGCATTTGCGGCGGTAGTAGTCGTTCAGGGCTTGCAAAATCATCCGCGTGCCTCCTCAAATGGCGGCACCTGCACGACGCCTTTGTCCAGCCTGGCGTTGAAGAAACGCGGCTGCGGGTCCGCGGGGTGGGTGAAGTCCAGGTCGTGCAGCATCCAGCCCAGCTCTCGGGTGTCGGCAATCGGCGTGGCGGGCGGCGACTCTGCGGTAACGAGACGAACGTCCGCTGCAAACTCGCGACAACCCAAATACGGCTGGTTCACGCATTGGCCTTTGCTGGCGCGGCGGGTGAACATTTCGGTGTATTTCACCAAGGGCTCGGTGCAGCCCGGTGCCAGCGACAAGTCGGCGTGGATACGGTAGGCGACATCGCGCAAAAAGTAGCCTGCACGCTGCTGGCGCTCGTCTTCGATATAAAGCCCCAGCGTGCCACTGCCCGCCGCCATGGCTTGCTGCACATTGCGCGTGGACACGACAGCGCTGACCTCGTTGCGCCGCAGGTTAACCCAGCGAAAAGGCTTGAGCACTTCAATGCGATGCACCCGCCAGCGGATAGCTGGCTTCCACAGCACGGACTCGAACACGGCGCGGGCAGCCGATGGCGTCATCACGTCATAGGAAACGCGCTCGACCTTCATCTCCGGGCGGGTGAAGCAAGCAAAGGGGCCTGAGACTTCGAGGCAAAAACTGGGCATCGTTTTCTTTTCCTTAACTGAAAAACCCGCTGGGGTTGAAAACATCCCCCTCAGGCTTGAGACCGAGCATGGGGTCATACAGGTTCTCCGCATCCACCTGCACGTAGAGCCCCGGCATGGGGAGAGTCAGACTGCCTTGCATCAGCATCTTGTCGGCCACCCTTTTCTGAATGCTGACGGTGTAGCGCTGCAGTTTGCGCATCAGCCAGCGCTGCGGGCCATCTGCGGCAAGCATTCCAAGAAGTTTTTCGATCTCGTCGTGCTGTGACCAGTAGCGCACCACCACCATGGCCGTGTCTTTGTCGTCGATCAAACGAAACGCGTCAGCAGCAGAACGAAACTGCGTGGCGAGCGTGCGCAGTTCTACCTTGAGTTGGCCCACGATGCCATGGCTGTCCAAGTCCACCGAGTGGTAGAACTCCGTGAAGTAGCGGCCAAACAAGGCCCGCGCCAGTGGGTCGTGCGCTTGCCCGTGCAAGGTGGAAATGCAGGCATCGGCCCCTTTGCGCAAATCCCCCAGGGGCGGGCGCTCTGGCGGCACAAACACCACCACACGCCCCTTGCCGTTCAGACGCCCTTCGCGGTTGCAGCGGCCCGCCGCCTGGGCGATGGAGTCAAGCCCGGCCAGGGCTCGGTAGACCACGGGGAAGTCAATATCCACCCCGGCTTCCACCAGCTGCGTACTGACCACGCGCAGCGGGCGCTCGTCGCGCCCTTCGCGTCTGTCTTTCAAGCGCTGCTTGATCTGGTCGATGACGTCTTTGCGGTGCGCGCCGCACATCAGGGCCGACAGGTGCAGGGTGCCGCCCGGCATCAGGCGCTGCAATTCACGCGCGGCTTTGCGGGTGTTGACGATGGCGAGCACGCAGTCTTCAGCGCTGAGTTGCGCGGCCACATCGGGCCACATGGTAGGGGTAGTCCAGTCGGGTGGCAGTTCGACGTTGACGCGCTTCAGGGCGTCAAACAGCGCGTCTGGGTTGTCGATAATTTCGCGCACATTTTCGAGCCCGCGCAGGTTCTTGCTCGCGTCAAAGTATGCGGTGCTATTGAGCGCAGGCTGGGTGGCAGTGCACAGCACCACCGTGACGCCATAGTGCGCCACCAGCAGGTTCAGAACGTCCAGAATAGGCTGGAGAAATGCGGGCGGCAGTTGTTGCGCTTCGTCCAGCACAACGATGCTGCCCACCAAGTTGTGAAGCTTGCGGCAGCGCGAGGTTTTGGCGGCAAACAGCGACTCGAACAACTGCACGTTGGTGGTGACGACCAGCGGTGCGTCCCAGTTTTCGCAGGCCAGGCGGCTGCGCATGGTTTCGTCCTGGGCTATGGCGTCGGCCTGGCTGTGGTGCTCGATCAGCACCTCGTCGCCCAGGGCCTGGAACACACCCCGGAAGACATCGGCCGTCTGCTCGATGATGCTGGTGTAGGGGATGGCGTAAATGATGCGGCGCTTGCCGTGCGCTTGTGCGTGCTCCAGCGCAAACGCCAGGCTGGAAAGCGTCTTGCCGCCGCCCGTGGGCACGGTGAGCGAGAAGAAGCCCGAAGGCAAGGCCGCCTTGGAACGGCATTGGCGCAGGATGTCGGCCCGCAAGGTGTTGACCGGTGTATCTCTCACCGGCAGCGCGGCCATGTGGGCATCAAAGGCCAGGCGCATCTGCGCCAGCGTGGGAAAGCCTTCGCGGCGGGCCGGCTTGCCGGCATCAAAGTGCGCTTCGGTGTCCAGAAAGTCGGCATCCACCAGACACGAGAACAGCATACGCACCCACAGGGCAAAGCCTTGGGGGCCACCGGGAATGCGCGCCACCAAGTCGCCATGCGCCAGAAGCTCAGCGGGGGGATGGGCTTGCAACGCTTCTTGTACCTCCCGCTGGGCGTCTTCGCTTTGCAGCCGCTCTTTCAGTCCGCCATGCCAATCATCCAGCCCCGCGTGGTGGCCCGCAATCAGGTAGGCAAGGATGTGGCCGTAGGGGCGGCCAGGCTGGTTCAACTGCTGCATCGCCCACAGCGCGCCAGCGGCGGAATGGGTCTTTTCCCGCCCGCCCACCTTGCCCTCAATATGCGCATCGGGGTTGTCTGTCTGCTGGAGATAGCGCTGAAATCCCGGCCGGTATTTGCCCAGGTCGTGCCATAGGCCGGCCAGATAGGCCCAGCGCAGCGTCTGCTCGGCGGTGTCAAAGGATTTGGAAAAATCGGCGGCCAGCACAGCCACCGATTGCAAATGCTCGGTCAGCAAATGGCCGCCCGAATGGGCCAAGGGTTCTGACACGGTGAGCCTCCCTCAAAAATTCTTTGGAGGCAGCTTACGCTTCAGTGCGTCGCGATGGAAGCCTTTGCCCAGCAAGCGGGACAGGCCCTGCCATGCCCATCCCCGCAGTCACGGTAGACCTCAGAAATTCAAGTGAAATTCGGCCCTAACGCAATTCCATAAAACGCTAATAGCTTTTATTTTCATAGCATTTTCTTACTTGTGATCCGGCTCCACCGGCCCTGGTGTTCCAGGAAGTGGTGGCTCGGGCGGCACCACCGGCTTACCCACGTTGTGCGCCTCCCGGCCGGCATCGGTGTCCACCAGGCCGCGCTGCACATCGCGGTAGGCCTGCTGCACTTTGGCGCTGGGATTGCCGTCGGTCATGCCAACCGATTGGTCGCGCTCATGCGGAAGTTGGGGCAAAGCCGGGTCGGCGGTATTGCTCGCTTGTTCAGAATGCTTCTGCGCCGGCTCCACCGGCACCGTGGTATTCACGCTGGGTTGGGGGTGCTCTTTGGGCAGTTCGTGGGCGGGGGTATCGATGTCGGTCATGCAGGCTCCTAGAGGACGGGGTGACTCAGCGTCCCATCGTAGAAGTCGCCCAAGCAGGCCTTTGTAGGCGTGCAGCGCGAGGGACTGGGAGCATTTCCAGCGCCTCGTCACTGGCTTTTCATCCAGCGACCGGCTGCGAACGTGCCACACTCACGCCCCATGTCTTCTGAAGAATGGTCGGCCAAAGCCTTGCAGGCGTTCGATGCCATGGTGCAGGCAGGCAGCGGCCTGCGCGCGCGCGGCGGGCAGCGCGGCATGGCCGAGTGCGTGGCCAACACCTTTGCCAAAGCGCAACTGGGCAAGGTGGAAGACGGCACCGAGCCGCAACGCGCCATTGCCGTCATCCAGGCCGGCACCGGGGTGGGCAAGTCGCTCGCCTATTGCGCGCCGGCCATTGCCATGGCGCTGGCGCGCGGCACGCGGGTGATCATCTCGACGGCGACCGTGGCATTGCAAGAGCAGCTGGTCCACAAGGATTTGCCGCTGCTGGCCGCGCAGATGCCTGAGCCGTTCCGCTTTGCACTGGCCAAGGGGCGCGGGCGCTATGTCTGCAAGCTCAAACTGGAACGCCTGGCAGGCCAGGGCGGCTCGGACGAAGGCGACGACGACCTGTTTCCCGACGACGAGTTGCCGGCCTCCAGCGAGGTGGGCGAGGCGCGCATCCGCCTCTACAAAGGCATGGCCGACGCGCTGGCCAGCAGCGCCTGGGACGGCGACCGCGACAGCCTGCACGAGCAGCCCGACGCCGCGCTGTGGCGCCCGGTGGCGGCGGAGGCGAGTTCGTGCACCGGCAAGCACTGCCCGGTGTTCAGCGAGTGCAGCTATTTCGAGGCGCGCAAGGCGCTGGTGGGCGCGCAGGTGATCGTGGTAAACCACGATTTGCTGCTCGCGTCGCTGGGCGCGCGCGTGCTGCCCGAGCTGGACAACTGCCTGCTGGTGCTCGACGAAGCCCACCATTTGCCTGCCACGGCGCTGGAGCAGTTCGCCTGCCGCATGGACCTGAGCCGCCTGGCCTGGGTCGACCGGCTGGCGAGCCGCGCGCTGCGCGTGGGCACGCTGCTCGAAGTGATGGAGGTGGCCGATATTCCTGCCCAGGCCAGCAGCCTGCGCCAGGCGCTGCAGGCGATGGAGCGGCTGGTGCTCGATGCCTACGGGCCTGAGCTGCGCGGCGAAACCGGCGGCACGGGAGCCCGGCGCTGGGGCCGGCCGGGGGACGCGGCCATGCCCACCCGCCACCGACCACCGCGTGGCCTGTTGGCGGCGCAGTTGGACGCGCCGCTGGCCGAAGTCGCCGCGCACGCCAGCGAGTTTCTGGAGAGCCTGCGCGCCATCGCCAAGGCGCTGCGCGCCGCCCTGCGCGATACCCCTTTGGAAGCGCGCCGCCTGGCCGCGCTGTACGCGCAGATTGGCATGCTCGCGCCCCGGCTGGAAGAGGTGCACGCGTGCGCTGCGCTGCTGCAGCAAGCGCCTGCCGAGGGCGCCTCGGCGGTGCCCGCGGCCAAGTGGTTCACGCTCATGCAAAACGGGGATTTCCTGGTGCTGCAGGCCCATGCCAGCCCGGTGCTGCCCGGCAACGCGCTGCGCCAGCAGTTGTGGGGCGCGGTGCGCGGCGCGGTGCTGACCTCGGCCACGCTGACGAGCTGCGGCAGCTTTGATTTCTTCTTGCGCGAATCGGGCCTGTGGGGGGACGAGGCTGCCACCACCTTGGAAGTGGCGAGCCCGTTTGACTACGCCGCGCAAGGCACGCTGGTACTGAGCGAAACGCAGGCCGACCCGAAAAACGCCGATGCCTTCAATGCCGAAATGGTGGACGCCCTGCTCGAAGACCTGACGCGCGTGCGCGCCGGCGCGCTGGTGCTGTTCACCTCGCGCGAGCAGATGCGCCGCGCGGTGGACGCGCTCGCCACCGCCATGCGCCCGAGCGTGCTGGTGCAGGGCCAGCTGCCGCGTCCGCAGCTCTTGGCGCGCCACCGCGAGCGGGTGGCGGCGGGCCAGCCCTCCATCGTCTTTGGCATGCAGTCGTTTGGCGAGGGGCTGGATCTGCCCGGCGCGCTGTGCGAATCGGTCTTCATCACCAAGCTGCCCTTCGCACCACCCGACGACCCGGTGGCCGAAGCGCGCGCCGAATGGCTGCGCAGCGTGGGGCGCGACCCGTTCAGCGAACTGGTGGTGCCGGCCACCGCCCTGCGGCTGGCGCAGTGGGCGGGCCGCGCGATTCGCAGCGAGGAAGACCAGGCGCACATCTACTGCTACGACCGTCGGCTCTCGCGCACCAGCTATGGCCAGCGCTTGCTGGCCGGTCTGCCGCCGTTTACCCGGCAAGCGCGGGCGGCGTCCTGAATTGCGTTTTTGATAGCTGTCGACGTAGTGCTGGCAAGCGCTAGGGATGTTCTTACATGGACGTCCCTAGAGCCCGGAAACAATCTGAATATTCTCCTCAGCTCTGGCACGCTATGTGAGCGTACTGATGGCCGGCGTACCCCCGTGCCTGGCCCAAGGTTGCAGCCGTGGGGTCAACACAAAGAATTGCGGCTTTGACCACCCCTTCGAAGAAATAGGAATAGACTCCACACACCATCCCATTGGATGGCCAATGGAGTTTCATGAGTCTGATTGCCGCTGCAGCGCCTGTAAAAACACGCGCCCCCGAGACCGAAAAGGTCACCATTAACCTGGGTTTTGTCGACCTGGGCCATATCGATCTGTTGGTGGCCGAAGGTTTTTATGGCAACCGCACCGATTTCATCCGCACCGCCATCCGCAACCAGTTGGCGGCCCAACAGGAGGCCGTGCGCCAGGTGGTGTCGCGCAAGTCGCTGGTGCTGGGCCTGCAA
Source organism: Simplicispira sp. GW247-4R2A (assembly GCF_059424465.1). Classification (NCBI taxonomy): domain Bacteria; kingdom Pseudomonadati; phylum Pseudomonadota; class Betaproteobacteria; order Burkholderiales; family Comamonadaceae; genus Simplicispira; species Simplicispira sp. GW247-4R2A. The sequence continues at coordinate 75,383 of NZ_JBWKZM010000004.1, forward strand.
CGCCTGACCCGCGCGGAACTGGAGGCCACGCAGCGGGCCGGAGAAAGCCTGGACGTGCGCGTGCTGGGCCTGGCCACCGTGGACGACGACGTCTCGCCCGAACTGGCGCTGGCAACGATTGCCTCAATCACCGTGCTGGGGGCGTTTCATGCCAGCCCAGCCATCAAACTCGCTTTGCGAGGAAGGATTCATTGATGCAGCCATTCTCATTCACCGCCCAAGGCGACCACTTGGCCCCGCAGAGCAATATGTCGGAGGCACTGGCGCTGGTGCGCGCAGGCAAGTTGGATGCGGCCAGTCGGCTGTTGATGGAGCAAATGGGCGCGTCCCGCGCCCCGGCAACGCCACCGCCCGCGCCGCGCCCTTCCTCTCCCTTCAGCGCGAAGTCCGAAGTAGGACGGGCCGCACGCCTCCTGCGCGGCGCCAGCGCAACGGGCGAAATCATCGACGTGCAGGCAAAACCTGCCCCTGCCACGGTGCCCGACGCACCTGCAGCAGCCAGCAGCTCCGGCGGCAAGGCAGCCGGCGACGCGCCCGGCGCCTTCGCGCGCGTGCCGTTTCAACACGGTGGCGCCCAGCACCCCTACTTTCTCTACACGCCCAGTACACCGGCGCCCGCCATGGGCCGACCGCTGGTGCTCATGCTCCACGGCTGCACGCAAGACGCACAGGACTTCGCCCGTGGCACGCGCATGAATGCGGCGGCGGAGGCTGCCGGCGCGCTGGTGCTCTACCCGAGCCAGGCCTCCGGCGCCAACGCCAACGGCTGCTGGAACTGGTTTCGCCCGCAAGACCAACAGGCCGGCGCGGGGGAGCCGGCGCTGCTGCTGGCCATGGTTCGCGACGCCATGGCCAGCCAAGCAGTCGATGCACGGCGCGTCTACGTCGCCGGCCTGTCGGCTGGCGGCGCCATGGCGGCGCTGCTGGCGCGCGAATACCCCGAGGTGTTTGCTGCGGCGGGCGTGCATTCCGGCCTGGTTCCCGGCGCAGCCCAGAACATGATGGGCGCGCTCTCGGCCATGAAAAGCGGCGCCAAGGGTCTGCCTGCAGCCAGCGCAGTCACGCCGGCAAGCACCGTACCGCTCATCGTCTTCCACGGCGAAGCGGACAGCACGGTGCACCCGCGCAATGGCGAGCAGCTTTTGCACCGTGCCGGGGCCGCCGTTGGCGGGCGCGCTCAGCACCGCACCGAGGCCGGCCGCAGCGCCGACGGGCAGCGCTACACCCGCACCGTGCTGCACGACGGCGCAGCGCCGGGCACGGTGCTGGCCGAGCACTGGCTGCTCCATGGCGCCGGCCATGCCTGGTCGGGCGGCGACGCGCGGGGCAGCCACACCAGCGCGCGCGGAGTCGATGCCTCGCGTGAAATGCTGCGGTTTTTTCTGGAGCATCCGCAAGCCATCGGAGGACAGCGCGCCGCCTGAGAGGGCTGGCCGCGCCGTCCTGCCCGAGTCCCAAAGGGATGCATTTTTGATGGCGGCCTGCGCTTTCGGGACGGGCGGTGGGAAAAGCATTGCAACCGGGCGCTGCCGCCTCAGCCACAAGCCGCTGGGACAATAGCGCCCCACCATCACAACACAGGAAGCTCCCATGCCCCACACCGCCCCCGCCTGCCCCCAATGCGGCCAGGAGAACACCTACCCCGATGGCGATCAGTTCATCTGCCCTGACTGCGCCCACGAGTGGCCGCAGTCGGCGGCCAACGGGGAGGACGAGGCCACGGGCGATGGCGTGGTACGGGATGCCAACGGCAACCCGCTGCAAGACGGGGACGCCGTGATTCTGGTGAAGGACCTCAAGGTCAAGGGCTCTTCTTCCACGCTGAAAAAGGGCAGCAAGATCAAGGGCATTCGGCTGGTAGATGGTGCCGATGGCCACAACGTGGACTGCAAGACCGACCTGGGCAGCATGCTGCTCAAGTCCGAGTTTCTCAAGAAGGCTTGATATATTTTTAATAGCTACTAAATCAATACAGACAAGCGCTAGAAGCTATTTTTAATACCAACTCTTACCCTTCCGGCCACCCCACTGCCCAGTGACTTCCCGCATCGCCGTCATCGACTTTGAAACCACCGGCAGTTCGCCCGGCCAGGGTGCGCGCGCGACCGAGGTGGCCATCGTCATCGTCGAGCACGGCGCGGTGGTGGGAAGTTTCCAGAGCCTGATGAACGCCGGGGTCTGGGTGCCGCCTTTCATCACCCAGCTCACCGGCATCACCAACGCCATGGTGGCCGAGGCGCCGCCGGCTGCCGAGGTGATGCGCCAGGCGCATGCCTTTGTCGGCGGCGCGCCCATGGTGGCGCACAACGCGGCATTTGACCGGGGTTTCTGGCGGGCCGAACTGGCGCGCATCGGTTGCGACGCCGAGCACCCGTTTGCCTGCACGGTGCGGCTCTCGCGCCGGCTGTATCCGAACGCACCCAACCACCGGCTGGGCACGCTGGTGGACTACCACCGCATCGAGAGTGCCGGCCCGGCCCACCGGGCGCTGGCCGACGCCAGCGTCACGGCGCAGTTGCTGTTGCGCATGCAGGAGCATTTGCGCCTGCATTGGGGCATTGCCACGTCCGACCACGCCTTCCTGCTGGCCCTGCAGGCCTGCGCCAAGGCGCGGCTGGCGGATTTCCTGGTGCGGCATTCGCGCGGCGCGCAGGAGAACCTTCGCCTCGCCAGCGACTTGAACAGCAAGCTGCTGGCCGAACGCCCAAACGCTCAGGCGCGCACGTACGTCAGCAGCCGTCCTTTGTAGGCGGGGTGGGCGGCCGAGGCCGGGCTGTCCAGCCGCTCCTGCGTGCAGGCAAAGCCCAGCCCCTGCATCTGCCGCGAGAACGCCGCGCGGTTTCCCCGGTCGGGGTCGACGATCCAGATCTCTGACTGCGCGTTCGCATGGCGGCCGATAAAGCCCGCCAGTGCGCTGCTCGCGTCGCGGTCGTACAGCAAATCACTGCCGATCAGCAGGTCGTAGCGGCCCCTCAGCGTGGTGGAATGGGGCGCTGCCGGGCCAGGCTCTGGTGCGTTCCAGGCCCCATGGCGGTACTTCATCGGTGCCAGGGCGTTGAGCCGCAAGTTGGCGCGCAGAAACCGGGACGCCAGTGGATGGCTGTCGCTGGCGGTCATGTCCAGGCCCAGCCGGTGCCCCACGAGGCTTGGCAGGCCCAAGCCGCAGCCCAGTTCGAGCACGCGCTCACCAGGCAGAACTCCGCGCATGGCGAGCCGCTGCGCCAGCCGCGCACCCGAGGGCCAAAGCAGACCAAAAATAGGCCAGGTGGCCGACGAAATGCCAACGCGCAGCGCATGGCCCTGCGGGTCGGAGAACTGCTGGCGGTCGAGCAGGGAGCGAATCTGCAGATCCGCAACCCCCGCGACGGCGATGCACTCCTGCTTGGTGGCATAGCCGGGCATCTTCGCGAACGCACCGCTTCGGGTGCGCGCCTGTGTGAAAGAGGACCATTGTGCGCCTGCGCTGAGCGCGCATAGGGTGCGCATCGCAGCCACTGGTTGGCACCTGCGCATGCGGGCTGGCCAGGCGTTTCAAGGGACATCCTGCAAAACTCTACGCGAGTGGATGTAGTGCGGCTCGGGACGCGATGCTAGGCGCGTTTTGCAGGCAATAGCCGTAGCTATTGGCTGTGAAACGCAACGACGCAGACCGCCAGAGTCCGTGCTATCACACGCCGCGAGAAGTTATGCAGGACGTCCCAAGTCCGGCAGGCATCACCTTCCTACTGGCACCCGGCTGGTACCAGACATTCTGCTTTTCGCAGCACCTGGTGCTATTATGTAGATAGCTGTTCGCGCTTGCTGTTAAAGCGATAAGGCCTGTTTATATGTATATTTTTATGCCATGGACAGGCGCCAGACCGCGGGTCTTGCTGGCTCTGGCGCTGTTGGGCGCACTGCTGCTGGGCGGCTGCAGCACCTCGTCCCCCCTGCGCCACGCGCGCAGCACGCCGTCCACGCTCTCGGGTGACCAGGCCAGCGACATTGCCATTCACGCGCTGGGGCTGGTCGGCACTCCCTACCGCTACGGTGGCAACACGCCCGCAGGCGGTTTTGACTGCAGCGGCCTCATCGGCTACGTGTACCGCAGCGAAGTCGGCACGCCGCCCCCGCGCACCGTGGCCCAGCTCGGCGGCTGGGGGGAAGAGGTGGATGCGCAAGCACTGCGCACCGGCGACCTGGTGCTGTTCGGGCGCGGTCGGCCCACCCATGCCGGCATCTACGTGGGCGCAGGGCGCTTCGTCCACGCACCGTCCACCGGAGGGGAAGTGCGGCTCGACGTTCTGACGGCCGGGTACTGGGCACGGCAGAACCCCGAGTACCGCAGACCCTGAAGCCACCGGCCGAGAGACGCGACAATCGGCGCATGACACACCAGCCGCGCACCCCCGAACCGCTTTCCACCCACGACACCACGCGCATCGACGATACGCGCATCAAAGCCGTGCGCCCCCTCATCACCCCTGCATTGCTGGACGAGTGGCTGCCCGTTCCAGGCGCCGCGCAGGCGCTGGTGGAGGCGAGCCGCGCCGCCATCTCACGCGTGCTGCATGGCCAGGACGACCGTCTCGTGGTGGTGGTGGGGCCCTGCTCCATCCACGACCACGACCAGGCCATGGAATACGCCCGGGCGCTCAAGCAGCAGGCCGATGCCTTGCAGGACGATCTGCTGCTGGTGATGCGCGTGTATTTTGAGAAACCCCGCACCACGGTCGGCTGGAAGGGCTACATCAACGACCCGCACATGGACGGCAGCTTTGCCATCAACGAGGGCCTGGAGATGGCGCGCCAATTGCTGCTGGACGTGCTGGCGCTCGGCCTGCCGGTGGGCACCGAGTTTCTCGATTTGCTCAGCCCGCAGTTCATCAGCGACCTGGTGAGCTGGGGCGCCATTGGCGCGCGCACCACCGAGAGCCAGAGCCACCGCCAGCTCGCCAGCGGCTTGAGCTGCCCGGTGGGTTTCAAGAACGGCACCGACGGCGGCGTGAAGGTGGCCAGCGATGCCATCCTGGCGGCGCAGGCACCCCACGCGTTCATGGGCATGACCAAGATGGGTCAGGCCGCTATTTTCGAGACACGCGGCAATGACGACTGCCACGTGATCCTGCGCGGCGGCAAGCTGCCCAACTACAGCGCCACCGATGTCGAGGCGGCGTGCGCCTTGCTGCGCGCCGCCGGCCTGCGCGAGCAGGTGATGGTGGACGTCTCGCACGCCAACAGCAGCAAGCAGCACCAGCGCCAGATCACGGTGGCGGCCGACGTGGCCTCGCAGGTGGCCGCAGGCGATGCCCGCATCATGGGGCTGATGATCGAGAGCCACCTGGAAGAGGGCCGCCAGGACATCGTTCCCGGGCAGGCACTGCGCCCAGGCGTGTCGGTGACGGACGCCTGCATCAGCCTGGCGCAGACGGCGCCGGTGCTGAACACGCTGGCGGCTGCAGTACGCGCTCGCCGGGCCCGCGCAGCGTAATGCTTGAAAACGATTGCACGGTGTATATTGGAATCAATCTGTAGCAATTTCGTCATGTGAGATCGTTGCGCGACGCGCACCGTGTTTTTGCGCCATAGCGCAGGGGTATTGCACGCCGAGGCATCCATGAGCGCTTCCACCGCCCGTTCTCATCCGGCACCTATTGCGACCGCACAGGACGCAATGGCGGACGAGGCTTTGAAGGCGCTGGCACAGGACGCCCTGCACGAAGCGCGCATGCACGCCGTGCTGGTGGACATTCAACTGCAGCTCTCGTCGCCCAAGCTTAGCGATGGGGAGTTGCAGCAGCGCGCCATCCAGGCGGCGCTCGACGCCACGAATGGCGAAGGAGCCAGTTTCGAACTGCTCGAAGGGGACGGACTGCGCTGCGTCGCTGCTGCAGGCAGGCTTGTGCACCGCACGGGCCAATGGATTCCCTTGGCGGACAGCCCCTCCTGGACAACGCTCGCACTCGGGCAGTCCCTGCATTGCAACGACACGCAGCAGGCTGGCTGGCCATTGGCGCCGGGCCCGCCCGAGACACCGATGCGTTCGGCGCTGGAGGTGCCGCTGCGGCGCGATGACACCGTGGTAGGTGCACTCAAGGTATGGTCCAGCACACCAGAGGCCTTTGCCGAACGCGACCTGGCACACCTGGAAATCCTCAGTGAATCCGTCGGTGCATTGCTCAAGTTGCGCCACGTGGCAGCGCAGCTGCTGGCTTCACAAAAGCAGTACGAAGGCTTGTTCCAGACACACCCGCAGCCGATGTGGGTGTTTGCGCTGGATGACCGCCTGACGCTGCTGGCCGTCAACGAAGCCATGGTTGAGGTCTATGGCTACAGCCGCGAGGAATTGCTGGGCATGGTTCTGCCCGACCTCTGGCCGCCCGGAACGCACGAAATACATCGGCAGGCACTGGCAAGCGAACACGGCGCCAGAAACATCAGCGGCCTGATCCTGCAGCACCGGTGCAAGAACGGCCGCCTGATCGACGTGGAAATTACCTCCCGCGCAACGCAGTTCAATGGCATGGCCGCGCGCCAATCCATGGCCATTGACATCACCGAGCGCCTGACAGCGGAGCGTGAGATTGCCCGCATGGCGCGGGCACGCCATCTGCTGAGCGCCTGCAACGAAGCCATCGTGCGCGCCAGCTCTGAAGCCGAGTTGCTGGAAGCGATCTGCCGCATCACCGTAAAACTGGGCGGCTACCGCATGACCTGGGTCGGCCTGGCACGCGACGATGCGCAAAAGTCCATCGCCTGCGTAGCCAGCGCCGGGGCCGACCACGGCTACCTTGAGGGCCTGTCGCTGTCCTGGGACGAAGAGAGCCCAAACGGTCATGGCCCGGCGGCCGAAACGGTACGCACCGGGCGCACCGTCATCGTGCGCGACGTGCGGGAGGCAACGGGATACGCTGGCCTGGCGCATCGGCTCCATCCACGTGGCTTTCACGGTATGGTGTGCTTGCCGCTCAAGGATGCGGAGCACACCTTTGGCGTGCTGTACCTCTATGCCTCCGAGGTGCTGCAAATCAGCCAGCATGAGAGCGAGCTGCTGGGCGAGCTGGCCAACGATCTGGCCTTTGGCATGCAGAGCCTGCGCGCGCGCCAGGAGCAGCAGCGCATGCAGGCATCGGTACTCAAAGTGGCCGCCTCGGTATCGGCAGCGACCGGGACAGCGTTCTTTGTGCACCTGGTCCGCAACATGGCCGAAGCTCTGGGAGCCGAATCGGCCTGCCTGGGTCGCTTTGTTCCCAGCGCCCACGGAGCGCCCGAGAGCCTGGTCACCCTGGCACTGGTGATCAACGGGGAGCTGGCACCCAACGCCGAATACCTGCTCAGCGGTACGCCCAGCGAGCATCTGGCAACCGAGGCCCAGTTTTGCGTGACGCACGGCTTGCAGGCGCAGTTTCCAACATCTGTCGTGGTGGGCCAAACAGGTGCAGAAGCCTACGCCGGCCAGCAACTGTGCGACAGCGCCGGCACGGTCATCGGCATGCTGTTCGTGCTGTTTCGCCAGCCGCTGCAAAACCCGGCCTTTGTGCAATCGACGCTGCAAATTTTTGCCTCGCGCGCTTCGGCGGAGATCGAACGCCTGGCGTCCGACGCACACATCCGGCGCCAGGCATCGCTGCTCGACCAGGCGCGCGACGCGATCATCGTGCGCGACCTGGCGCACCGCATCACCTTCTGGAACCTGGGGGCAGAGCGCCTCTATGGCTGGTCGCAGGAACAGGCTCTGGGCCAGCCCGTGGACAGGTTGTTGCATCCGGATCACGGCAGCTTTGAGCGCGCCACCCAAGCAGTTCTGGCCCATGGCGAATGGTCGGGGGAGATGGTGCAGCGCCACCACGACGGCCACCCCCTTGAGACCGAAGGGCACTGGACCCTGGTCAAGGGCGAAGACGGATCGGCGAGCAGCATCCTGGCCATCAACACCGACATCCGCGAGCGCAAGGCCACCGAGCGCGAAATTGCACGCCTGGCCTTCTACGACGCACTGACCGGTCTGCCCAACCGCATGCTGCTGATGGACCGCGCGCGCCATGCGCTGGCCAACGCCGCGCGGGTGGACGAAGGCGGGGCGCTGCTGTTCATCGACCTGGACAACTTCAAGACGCTCAACGACACCCTCGGGCACGACAAGGGCGATTTGCTGCTGCAACAGGTTGCGCGCCGCCTGGAAACCTGTGTACGCGGCAGCGACACCGTCGCGCGCCTGGGCGGCGACGAATTTGTCGTCATGCTCGAAGCGCTCAGCAGCGATCCCAGTGCGCTGGCGCTTGACGCGCGCGCAGCGGCAGAAAAAATTCTGGCTACCCTGTCGCAGCCCTACCAGCTTGACGGCTACCACTACCGCACCACGCCGAGTATCGGCATCGCGCCCTTCGGGCAGGGCCATGCGACGGTGGGCGACCTGCTCAAGCAGGCCGACCTGGCCATGTACCAGGCCAAGAGTGGCGGGCGCAACACCCTGCGCTTCTACGACCCGCACATGCAGGCCGTGGTCAGCGCGCGCGCCGAACTTGAATCGGATATGCGCACCGCCTTGGCACAGGGTGAATTCCTCCTGCACTACCAGCCTCAGGTGCGCCACGATGGCCGCTGGCTGGGCGTGGAGGCACTGGCGCGCTGGCAGCATCCGCTGCGCGGCATGGTGCCGCCAGCAGAGTTCATTCCCGTGGCGGAGGAAACCGGCCTCATCCTGACCCTGGGACGCTGGGTCCTGCACACGGCCTGCCAGGTGCTTGCGCGCTGGCAGGCCGAACCGGCGCTGCGCCACCTGACCATGGCGGTGAATGTCAGTTCGCGGCAGTTTCGGAACGTCAACTTCGTCGACGATGTCTCGCGCATGCTGGCGGTCACCGGGGCACCCGCGAGGCGCCTCAAACTCGAATTGACCGAAAGCGTGCTGGTGGACGACGTGGAAGCCACCATCGCCACCATGGAAGCGCTGCGCACCGTCGGCGTTGGCTTCTCGCTGGACGATTTCGGCACCGGCTACTCCAGTCTGAGCTACTTGAAGCGCATGCCCCTGCACCAACTCAAGATCGACCAAAGCTTTGTCCGCGATCTGCTGAGCGACCCCAACGACGCAGCCATCGTGGACACCATCGTCGCGCTCAGTGCCACGCTGGGGCTGGATGTGATCGCGGAAGGGGTAGAGACCCTGGAACAGCGCGAAATGCTGCTCCAGGCCGGCTGCATGGCCTTCCAGGGCTATCTGTTCAGCCGCCCCCTGGACGATAAGGCTTTGTTTGAGCTGCTGCACAGCCCCGTTGTGCAAAAACCCCGGTAATCAGGACGCAGGCCGGCTGCTCGGAGCGCACGGGCCCTTGGGATAGTTTTCTATCTTTCTTCTATTTCATTGGTAGATAGTAGATAGAGGACCGCCGTTTCGGTGGATAAGTGTGCTTTGTGCTTGCCCATCAGATACTTGGACAGGGCCCAGCGCTGTGCAGAAGCCCCGCGGATGGCGCCAGCGCATTGGGGGCAGTTTTCCGATTTGGCCCCAATCTGTGGATAAACGGCCGGTTGCCAGATTTTTATCCACAGGTTTTTCGCCGCACAACGGTTGGTGCGTCGTGCAGCGCCAAGCTTGTTGCGTCTTTGCGGGCGCCTTCATGGCGTGCCGCGCAAGACAAACCACTTTTTCAAACCGCCCCAAAGAACAGCCGCTGCACTGCACGGGGACGAAAACGGGCGCGCATTGTCTGTTCTTCTATGTCTCTCTATTCAAATAGTAGTAGTAGTAGGCAGCGGCCGAATCTGTGGACAAGGCCATTAGGGTGTTTTCGATCAACTACTTACAGACATCACAGCCCTGTGCGCGGAGCCCTGTTGCGCTGCCCTAGAAAACTGAACAACTTTTCAGAAGCGCCATCGTCTGTGGATAACTGCCAGGATATGCGCCTTTGTCACACAGGTTTATCCACAGGCTGGAGAGATGGGTCCGTCAAAAATGCAGGGTGTAGCGCAGTTGAATGAAGTTCGCGCCGGGGTTGGGCTTCTTGATGCCGGCGTTCGAGACATGCTCCAGGCGCAGTTGCAGCGCGTGCTGGCGCTGTTCGCCCAGTTCGACGCCGACGCCCAGGTGGCTGGCGAAATTGAAGCGGGTGCTGAATTTCCGCTCCGGCGTGACGAAGCGGGGGTTGGCCAGCGTGGCACCGACACCGGCATCGACAAACCAGCGCGAGTGCCCGTCGTCTGGAGTGAAGCGAAAGCTGGGGGTAACGCCCAGGACCGTGGTGCCAAAGTCACCGCCTATGCCGCGGGCTGACCAGCGGCTGGCGTAGAAGTCCCAGTAACCCCGTACCTCGGCGCCCCAGAGGCTGCGGCGCCAGTCTTGCCAATCCAGGGTGGCGCCCAGCGTCCAGGCGTCGATGTGGTGGGATGTTTTGGCGGTCTGCAGGTACAGGCCCCAGCGGGGTGCGGCGGGTGCATCCGTTGCGCCGGCTGCTTGTGCGGCTGCGGGCGTGCAACCCAAAAGGGACAAGAGGGCGACGAAACCGAAAAGGGCCCTTGCAGGCCCCTGGCGGTTGGAGGTGTAGGGCATGGCGAAACCTCGATTCCGGATTCCGCCATCGGGCAGGAGCCGTGCTGCGGTGTGGGGTAAGACACCCCAGGACAATCATCCTGGGATGTCTCCCGAGGTTACTGCTGCGCCAACGCCGAATTTGTAGGCCGGAAACGAATCGTTACGCCATCGCGTGCTGGCGCAGCAGCGTGCGCGCGATCAGCCAGGTTCAGCCGGGTTGGCCGCCACCTTGGCGCATGGGGCCGTGGCCATGGCGCCCTTGCATGTGCTGTTGGCGGTTGCCGCCCATGTGTTCGCCCATGTGTTCGCTCATGCGATCAAAGGTCTTTTGCTGCTCGGGCTGCAGTTGGGCGTAGAAGGTTTTGATGGCGTCCGCGCGCGCGTCCATGGCGGCGTCGCGTTGTGCACGCAGGGCGCGCATGCGGTCAATGCGTTCGGGCGTGGTCAGCTTTTGCATGGCTTGGCGGTCCAGGCGGGCGAAGTCGCTGCGCGGCTGCATAGCCTGGGTAAAGCTGGTCCAGGCGCCTTCCTGGGCCGGGGTGATGGCCAGCTTTGCCTTGAGCTGGGCCTGGCGCTCAGCATGTTTTTGCTGCCATTGGTCGCGCTGGGCTTGCCGATTGGCCCGGTAATCGCTCCGCTGGTGCATCTGGACCGCGGGTGCGTCGCTGGCGCCGGCGGGTGCGGCTGGGCTGGTTTGTGCGAGGACGGGCAGGGCCAGCGCGGCGCAGGCGGCGGCGGCAGCAAGGCGGCGGGTGAACGAGAAGGTCATGGAGAATCCTTTCGGGAGGGTTGCAAGGGCGCCGGCACGGTGCCAGCGTTGAGGGCCAGTGTTGCGCTGCCATGTAAGGGCGCCATGCGCACCGCGTGAGTCTGTGTAAAGTTTCTTGGAGTTTCGTGGTGTCCAAAAAGCCATGGATTTCAATGAAAATGGCACATAGCGCTTATTGCTATTGCCTAAGCAGCTATCAATTTTGATAAATGGCGGCTGGCTGCAGATCCGTCGCGCGCGACAATCCTCCTTTTCCCTTTCTCGGCGCGCCGTGCGTTGCTGGCGCGCCGCTGCCAAGTCACCAAAGGATTCCCTCTTGTTCAAGAACCTGATCGTCTACCGTATCGCGCCCGGCTGGCAATGCGATCTCACCCAGTTGGAAGAAGCGCTGGCGCGCGCGCCGTTCCTGGAATGCGGCGCCACCCAAGAGCGTTCGGTTGGCTGGGTGCCGCCGCGCGGCGAGGCACATGGCCTGCTGGCCGAATCGGTGGCGGGCCAGTGGATTTTGCGTTTCATGGCCGAGGCCAAGGTAGTGCCCGGCTCCGTCGTCGCCCGCCGGGTCAAGGAGAAAGCCGATCGCATCGAGCAGGAAACAGGCCGCAAGCCCGGCAAGAAGGAAAGCAAGGAGCTCAAGGATGAAGCCATGCTTGACCTGCTGCCCATGGCGTTCACCAAGCAAGGCTCGATGTGGGTGTGGATCGACCAGGCCGCCCGCACCCTGGTGCTCGACACCGGCAGCCAGGCGCGCGCCGATGAGGTGGTCAGCCTGCTGACCGAGGCGCTGCCCGGCTTTGCGCTGGCCCTGGTGCACACCCACACCAGCCCGCAAGCCGCCATGGCGCACTGGCTGGCCACGCAGGAGCCGCCCGCAGGTTTCAGCGTGGACCGCGAATGCGAACTCAAGTCGGCGGACGAGGCCAAGGCCGTGGTGCGCTATGCCCGCCACCCGCTCGACATCGAGGAGGTGCAGGCCCATATCGCCGCCGGCAAGCTGCCGACGCGCCTGGCGCTGACCTGGGACGAGCGCGTGTCCTTCGTGCTGACCGAGGGCCTGCAGATCAAGAAACTGGCGTTTCTGGATACGGTGTTCGAGGACAAGGCGGCCGACGATGGCGGCTTCGACACCGATGTGGCCATTGCCACCGGCGAAATCTCGCGCCTGCTGCCCGACCTGATCGAGGCGCTGGGCGGCGAGGCGCAGCCGGGCGTGGCGGCACCCGTTTCGGCCCCCATTTCGGCATCTGCTGCGTCCGGCAGCGTGACCGGCCCGGCGACGGCGCCCGTGGATACCGACCCCGACAACGCCCCGTTCTGAGGCGGGGCAGCGCTCAGCCGGCGCTAAGGTGCTCGAACAGGATGGCGGTGCCGATGCCGGCAAGCACCAGCCCGCCCACGATCTCTGCGCGGCCGCCCGCCGCCCGGCCGAACACGCGCCCGGCCATCACCCCGAGGGTGACGGCCACCAGCGTGGTGCAGCCGATTGCGAAGGCGACGGGAAGGATGGGCACGTCCAGAATGGCCAGGCCCGCGCCTACCACCATGGCGTCCATGCTGGTGGCTAAGCCTGTCAGCGCCAGCACCCAGAAGCCGTGGCGCGCGGGTTTGTCGGCGGCCTGTGATTCGGAGGGTCTCAGGCCATTGAGCACCATGTGCCCGCCCAGACCCAGCAGCAGCACGAAGGCGATCCAGTGGTCCCAGGCTTTGACGTAATCGGCAGCAGCCAGGCCCAGGGCCCAGCCGATGAGGGGCGTTGTGCCTTCGATGGCGCCGAAAATGACCCCGGTGCGCAGCGCTTCGCGCCAGTGGGGGTGTTCCAGCGCCATGCCCTTGCCCACGGCGGCGGCAAAGGCGTCGGTGGACATGGCCAGGGACAACAGGGCAATGGAGAGGGGGCTCATGGGAATCGTGTGATCTGGCCGGGCGAACGCAAAGGCGCATTCCCACGGCCCGGCTCCTGTCGTGTGAACGCGCCCATGGTCTCGCCAACCAGCACACTGGATGCCTGCGCCACAGCGCGCAGAGCGGGCCGAGTATGTTGACGCAGGCGCTTTCGAAGTCGAAAGCCGGCTACTCCCCAAGGGAAGCGCGAAGTATAGAGGCGCGTGCCGCAGTCGCTGCGGCTGAATGCGGCTAGTGTCGTGAGTTGGAAGTTCGTTTCAGAAAGTTGCCGAGAATCGCCGCCATGCCGCGTTGCAAATCCTCGCGATAGCTCCGGCTATCGCTGTGGTTTGCGCCTTGCCTGACGCCGATTTCGACATCTTTCACTTTTTCAACCTACTTCCAACTCACGACACTAGCGGCGCAGCGCCAACACCACCACCCCGGCCGCCACCAGCGCAATGCCCAGCCAACCCGTGCCCGACGGGCGCTCGCCCAGGAACACAAAGGCAAACACCGCCACCAGCACCAGGCTGAATTTGTCGACCGGAGCCACCTGCGACGCCTCGCCCAGTTGCAGCGCGCGGAAGTAGCAGACCCACGATGCCCCGGTTGCCAGGGCCGACAGCGCCAGAAAGATCCAGGTCTTGCCCGGCAACTGCAGTGGGTTGCTCCACTTGCCTGTGGCCCAGACGAACGCCGTCAGTACGAAAACAATGATGACGGTGCGCACCAGCGTGGCCAGGTCGGAATCCACGCCCTGGATGCCCACCTTGGCAAAGATGGCGGTGAGGGCGGCGAAGACGGCGGACAGCGCGGCCCAGAAGAACCAGCTGTGGGAGGTGGTCGATTGCATGTGCGTGCTGCCTTTTTTGTACTGCCGGTTGCGCTGCTTTGTCGCCCTGTCAACGTGCCAGTCCTTGCCGCGGGCTGCGAGCCCAAATGTAGCGGGAAGCCCCTGCCTCTGGAAGCGACCGTTGGCGGTTTGCATGCATCAGAAAGACAGCGCTCAACGCCCCTCAAAGCTGGCAGGTTTTTTCGCAAAAAACGCCTCGATCCCTGCACGCATGTCCTGCGTGGCGGCGCAGCCGGCAAAGGCTGCAGTCTCGGCGATCAGCTGCGCCTCCAGGTCGCGGTCGAACGATGCGCGCATCAACCGCTTCATGGCGCCGTAGGCCAGCGTGGGGCCGTGGGCCAGGCGGTGGGCGAGAGTGGCGGCGGCTTCGTCCAATTGCCCCGCTGGCACCACGCGGTTGACCAGGCCCAGGCGCAGCGCGTCGGCGGCGCTGAGCGTGTCGCCGAGCAGCGCGATCTCGAGCGCGTGGCGCAGGCCCACCAGGCGCGGCAAGGCCCACGAGGCGCCTACGTCGCAACTGGTGCCCAGGTTGATGTAGGCGAGGTTGAAGCGCGTGCTCTCGGCAGCCATCACAAAGTCGGCCTGCAGCATCAGCGAGAGGCCGGCACCGGCTGCGGCGCCATGCACCTTGGCGATGACGGGGGTGTTCATGCCGGCGAGCACCTGTACGGCGGCGTTGAGCGGCCCGAGCAGGTCGGCGGCGCCCTGCACCGGGTCGGCGCGCAAGGTAGCCAGGTCGCCGCCCGCCATGAAGGCTTTGCCGGCCCCGCACAGCACCACCGCGCGCACGCCGGCGTCGGCGGCCAGGTCCTGCACGGCGGCGAGCAGTGCCTGCGCCATGGGCACGTCGATGGCGTTCATGGCCTCGGGGCGCGAAAACCGCAGCGTGGCAACAGCGCCTTCGCGGGTGACTTCCAGCGGGGTGCTGGTGGTGCTCATGGTTGCTCCTTAATCAATAGCTTTTAACGCTTGTCTATGTTGAGATTAGGTCCTATTTGACTTGAGATTTCAGATAAGTGTGGGTGGCTGGCTATTCGCTCGGACGCTGCGTGCCGATGCTGTCGCGCGCCTGTGTTGGCTGGTGCGACGTAGCGGGCGGGGGTGGGTTTAGCCGACAGCTTGCTGCAGTTCGAACCCTTCGAGGGCCTTGAACAGGTGCTCGACATGGGCGGCATCAAACAGCCCATCGGGCCCCTGGGCGTGGATATCCGTGAAGGGCGATTCGTAGAGTCGGCCAGCGGGCATGGCGCCGTACTCCGTCAGGTGCTGCACGATCTCGTCGATGAACTGCAACTGACTGGCGCTGGCGGTGCCCATAGCAACCAGGTCAGCAAAAGCGGCACTGGCTGCCGCACGGTCCAGGCCCACCAGCGAGCGAATGAACACCGGCAGGCTGGTGTGCAGCGTGCGCGCACGGGCAATGTCGCTGTCGCTGCCGCCCGCCTCGTGCAGCAGGGCTTCCAGTTCTTGCAGGTCAGCGATTGTCAGCGGCTGGTTGCGGCGCAGTTTGTGCAGCGCCAACCGGTCCTCGTGGGCGCGCAGGAACGCCTTGGCCTTGGCCCGAAAACGCTCGAAGTCCACCGCGTTGGCCACCAAGGGCAAGTTCACTTCGGCCGTCTCACCGATGGCATCTTCAAAGTCGGTGTAGACCACCTTGCGGCTGCTCTTTTCAATGAGCTTGATGAGCGCGCGCAGCTTGCGCCGCGCCTGCTCCAGCATGCTGAGGGTCACGTCCTGCCACCACTCGTCGCCCGCCAGGGCCTCGATCAGCAGCAGGTGTTCGCGCACGCTGGGCACGTTGGCCAGTTCCAGCAGGCTGCTGGCCAGTTGCTGCACCTTGGTTTGCAGGTGGGCCAGCGCGGGTTCGCTGCGCAGCAGGGCCAGTTGGGTGCCTAGCATGAGCGCGTCGAAGCGCTTGGCATCCTCGTCCTCGTCGCGCACCGCCGTGGGCAGACCCGACAGGTGCGCGGCCACTTCGGCGAGCTGCTCGGTGGTGGGGCGCTTCCACGCATCCGGCTGCGCCCAGGCTTCGACCCAGCGGCGCTGCGGGCGCACCACGAAGTTGTCTAGCGACATGCCCACCACCATGCCGTGCAGCAGCGCGGCGGTGTCTTCGCGGATGGCGGCTTCGGTCAGGGCAAACGATGTGGCCGGCGCTTCGGCCACGCCGTTGCCAGCCAGGCGCTGGTCCAGCAGGCCGATCAGTTCCAGCCGGGCATTGAACAGCCGCTGCGACAGCGGCTGCGCGAGCGCACCCTCGCTGCCCTCCAGCTCCTGGCTGAAGAATTCCAGGTTCTGGCAGAAGTCGAAGATGAAAAAGTCCTTCTTGTCCTGCCCCGGTCCATACAGGTCTTTGCACAGCCGCGTGCCGCGCCCCACCATCTGCCAGAACTTGGCCTTGGAGCGCACGATCTTGAAGAACACCAGGTTCACCACCTCGGGCACGTCGATGCCGGTGTCCAGCATGTCCACCGAGATGGCAATGTGCGGCGCGCGGTCCTTTTGCCCAAAGGCGTCGATGAGCGACTGCGCGTATTCGGTCTTGAAGGTGATGGTGCGTGCAAACTCGCCTCGGTATTCGGGGTAGTTCGCATCAAAGCGCTCCTGGATGAACTCGGCGTGCCGCTGGTTCTTGGCAAAGATGATGGTCTTGCCCAGCCGGTCGCCGCCCGCCACCTTGTGGCCGCGCTCCATCAGCAGGGCCAGCATTTTGTCCACGGTGTCGGTGTTGAAGAGCCACTGGTTCACCGCCTCGGCGCTCACCTCGTCGGGGGCCTCGCCGCCGTCCTCGTCCCATTCCAGCGCGTCCCACTGTTCCTTTTCGTCGTCGCTCAGCTCGTCGTAGCGAATGCCCTGGCGCTGGAACTTCAGCGGCACCGACACCGCCCGGGGCGGCGCCAGGTAGCCCTCGGCAATCGCGTCGTCCAGCCCGTAGGCATCGGTGGGCACGCCGCTTTCCAGGCCAAACAGGCTGTAGGTGTTGCGGTCGATCTCGTCCTTGGGCGTGGCCGTCAGGCCCACCAGCAGCGCATCAAAGTAACTGAAGATGGCGCGGTACTTTTGGTAGATGGAGCGGTGCGCTTCGTCCACCACGATCAGGTCAAAGTGCCCCACGCCAAAGCGGCGCTGCCCGCCGCCCACGCTCTCGTTGATGAGCCCCATCATCGTTGGGTAAGTAGACACATACACCCGCCCCTCGGTGGTGCGGTCGGTCACCAGGTTCACGGGTGCGGCATCGGGCAGATGGGCCTTGAAGGCGTTCACGGCCTGGTTCACCAGCGCCACGCGGTCGGCCAGAAACAGCACGCGCTTGGCCCAGCCCGCACGCATGAGCAAATCCACCAGCGCAATCACCGTGCGCGTTTTTCCTGCGCCCGTGGCCATCACCACCAGCGCCTTGCGGTGCTGGTCGCGCTCAAAGGTTTCGGCAATGCGGCGGATGGCGCGCTGCTGGTAGTGGCGCTCCACAATGCCGGCCGCAATGGGCAGGCTGGCCAGCGGCTTGCGCGTGCTGCGGCGTTGCTGCATCAGCTCCAGCTCGTCCTTGGTATGAAAGCCTTGCACCGGGCGCGGCGGGCTGGTGGTGTCGTCCCACATCCAGTGCTCGTAGCCGTTGGTGCCGTAGATCACAGGGCGGTGGCCGGTGCTTTGCTCCAGGCAGTCGGCATACAGGCGGGCCTGCTGCTGGCCCTCTTGGGCGCTGCGGCGAGTGCGCTTGGCTTCCACAAGGGCCAGGGGGATTTCGCCGCTCCACAGCACATAGTCCACAAAGCCCTTGCCCTCGTTGTTGGGCATGCCCTGCACTTCAACCTCGCGGTCGCGCGGCTGGTCCAGTGCCCAGCCGGCTTCTTTCAGCAGCAGGTCGATGAACAGGTCGCGCGTCGCGGCCTCGTTGTAGTCGTGGGCTTGCGCGGGTTGCGCGGCGTTGGCGGCTTTGGCGGCAGCAATCTCGGCGCGGTAGTGGGCCAGTTCGGCGTCCAGCTCGGCATGGCGTGCTGCCGCTTCGCGTAGCGCGGCATCGCGCTCGGCCAGGGCTTGGGCCTGCTGGGTCAGTGCCTCTTGCGCAGCAACCTGGGCCGCGCGGCTGGCTGCTTGTTCTTGGGAAGCGTTGGTAGCGGCAGGGCGCGGCAGCAGGTCGGCGCGGAACTGCAGTGCGGCGGCGGGCCGATCAGATACCCGGCGTGCGTAGTGCTGCGCCAGCCAAAAGGCCACATGGAACAGCTCGCGCAGCGCGCTCTGCGCGTCTTGCGCGGCCACGGGGCGCACATCGTGCACCGCCTTGTTGCCCAGACGGCGGATCACATCCATCTTGGCGTGCACCGCGCTGCCCACCAGTTGCTGAAAACTGGGCTCGAACAAAAAGGCTGATAGATCGGCCTTGTACGGCATGCGCAGGCAGCCACCCCGGCCCCCTTCGGCCTGGTAGAGCCAGGCCACGGCCAATTCCAGCGTGCGGCGGGCGTAGAAGCAGGCGGTGCGCGGGTCGGCGTGGGCAGCGGCCTCGGCACGGCGGGCTTCGGCCAGCAGGTCGGGCCAGTCGGGTTGCAGAAAGCAGAAGTTGGATTCTGAGTTGCTCACAAGGCTCCCTCATTGATCTGGCAGGCGCGGGTGTGTCTAAAGACTTTCTAAAGCTTGAAAAGCGCAGTGGGTGCTTTAGAATAAACTTTATAAGCCATTGTTTTTGAATGAGTTTATAAACTTCTATCAACCGTCAAACGTTGCTAAAGGGGCTGTTGGTGGCTATAAACCAGCGCGCCCATCGGCGTTCACCTCTCAGCACCAGCTTGCCCTCGGTCCGCAATTCCCGTAACAAATCTTGGACGGCACTTTCCGGAAGTGTGGGAAGCACCTGCCGCAGCTCAGCCAGGGGGGCGCCCTGAGGACTCTGTTGGGTCAGATGGGCGACCAAAAGCGCTTTGTTGGTGTTGCGATCCAATCCACGTTGGCGGGTGTACGTGCCCTTGGCCCCCAAGGTGGCGTACAGGGCTTCGGACAGTATGTAGCGCACACCTTTTCCGCGCCCAATGGCTTCCACGGCTCCCGCCGCAATCAAGCTGGGCAAGCGCTCCAGCAACTCGGCGCTGAGTGCTTTGCTCTGCTCCAGCCGCTCCAGGGCGAGATAGTCCAGCGTGGAAAAGCTTCGCAGCGTCTCTTCCCCCAGCCGCTCCATGAACCGCACAAACGCCGGGTTGCGCACGCCGCCCTCCAGCGTCAGCCGCACCTCGTGCGCGGCGGTGCCCGCAAAGCTGGGCAGGGGCTTGCCCTGGCGCACGGCGCTTTCCATCATCAGGTTCAGGCCCTGGCCGGATCGCTCGATCAGCCCGCAGCGCCCCAGGACTTCGGCCAGGCGGCGGTTGCGCGGGTATTGCTGGTCAATGATGTTCTCGGGCGTGATGCCGGGCGGCAGTCCGCCGGGGCTCACCACCTCCAGCCGCTTGGCAAACTGCCGCACAAAGATGGAGCCGCCCAGCCGGTAGTCCCGGTGGGCCACCGCGTTCAGGATGGCCTCGCGCACGGGCACCTCGTCAAAGGTGGGCAGGTCCATGCGGAAGAAGTCGTCCTGGTAGCTCTGCCGGTCGTTGCGCAGGTTGATCTTTTTCCACAGCGCGTCTTGCCAGGCAAAAAAGCCTGCGCGGTATTCCTCGCGGTCGGCCGCCGGGCCTGCGGCTTCGGACGAGCGGTATTCAAACACCAGCTCGGCCTGCGCCAGCCACCGCGTGAGGCCCGCACGCGTGCCAAACAGGATGAGCGCCGCGTAGCTCACCTGGTCGCCCTCCACCAGCAGTTCGGCATCGCGCAGCGTTTGCAGGTCGCTCAGCTCGCGCCTGCGCGCGTCGCCACTCTTGCGTGCCCAGCGGTCGCGGAACAGGGCGATGGACTCGGGCTCCAGGTCGACCAGCGTGGCACCGGGGCAAGGCTGCGCCGAAAAGTCGGGGCCTGTTTCGGCAAACATATCCCGCAGCTCCTGGCCGCTGAGGGCTGCGAGGTCGTCGCCCGCACGCTTGAAGTAGCGGCCATCAATCTCCCACGCGGTGCCCGGCAGCCGTGGCGGAACGTGAACGATCACCACGCGCCCTTCGGGCAGCAACAGCTCTTCCACCGGAATGCGGTGCCCCAGCCGCTGGTGCAAGCCTGCCTCGGTGCGGCCCGGGTCTTCAAACGCCTGGGTGCCCACAATGCGCCGGGGTCGCTTGTCCGTCACGCCCAGCACCATGGTGCCGCCGCCCTCATTGGCCAGGGCCACGCAGTACTTGAGCAGCTTTTCAAAGTCGTAGCGCTGCTTGGCCTCCTTGAACTCCAGGCGCTGGCCTTCGGGTTCAAGCAGCCATTGTTGAAGCTGGGCGACGGAGGTGGGCATGGTGTTGGGCGGGACGGTGGAGCTTAGAGATTCCAGTGGCGCTGACGGGCTTCGGGCGGCAACGTGTCGATGATGTATTGCAGCGGGATCGCCTCGTTCTTGGGTGTGCGCTCGTAGGCGCCGTCATGGGATGCCGTCTTGGTCTGCCCGAACTTCATGTCGCGGCAGTAGCGGATGCCCCATTCCAGACTTTCAATCACGGCCCGGCTGAGCTTGCTGAAATCAGCGTCCCGCAGCGCGGTGAGCGTACCGCCGTTGCGGCGCAGTGCAGCGCGCATAGCGTCGTCATCAAAGCTGCTGAACATCAGCTTCCCGATCAGCACTTTCGTAGCGTCATACGCCGCCTGCGGCACCGGGCCATGGTCTAGTGCGCTGTAGGTCTCGTTGTAGATCTGGCGCCCGTGGTGCTCCAGATGGTGCCTGTCCGCAAAGTAGATGGCCTTGAGGGAGTTGTAGAGATCGTCATCAGGCATGCGCTTGGCAACGAAGATCAATGCCTCTTGGCCGATGGACGCTTCCAGTTGCTGCAATTGCTCAAGGCTTTGGGCTGAAGCGCGTGGGGCAGCCAGAGCCAACTCACCACTGAAGGCCAGCTGCTGCAGCGAGGCAAACAGCGCATCCAGTGCCGCGAGAGCGCGGCGGTGGGTGGCTTTGAGGGCTTCGATGGAGGCGATGCGGGTGGCGAAGGTTTGTTGGAGGGGGAGGGGGGGGAGTGGTATCTCCATAGCCTTCAACTTTTCTCCTGTCAGATGGGCGATCGTTGCCGCAGTGACGTGATCTCCAAGTCCACCTTTTTTAGCTAAGAACCACAGTAGCCAAACCAAAAATTCAGCCTTTGCCAGTGTCGGATTTGGACGACCTCTGTGTAGTGCTTTTTGGTAGTAAACGTCTTCAAGTTCACTGTTCCATATTGCCGCTCTGCCTGGTTCTCCACCTTCGCAAATTAGCAAATCGCCAGCCTGAAGTCGAAATGTTTCGCGTGCATCTGCATCGAAGTCCATTTCAAGTAGGTCGGTAACGTCAATGTGGAACCACTGAACATTCGCATTCCGCAAATAGCGTCGAGTGTTTTGGCCAGTTTGCTGTTTTGCATCAAGCATCTTTCCTAACCGTGTTGGGCACACATTTCCAAACGGTGTTTTCTTCCACCCCTTCGGATTCGCCACCGGATCCCCAAACATATCGAGAAAGAGGGACTGGGTGAGGCTGTCGAGCAGGGCCAGGGCGGTGCGGCGTTGGGTTCGGAGGGTTTCGGCTTGGTCGAGGATGGCGGCGATGCGGCGTTGTTCTTCCAGCGGGGGAAGATACAGCGGCGTACCCAAGAATTCGCCACGGTTGACGTGTTGCATGGTGGCGCCATGCAGATGCTTTTGCATTGCAGACAAGGCGCCGCTTAGCGCCAGTCGCAAATACGCTTTGTCAACTTTCGATTCGTCAGGAATGACGCGAAAAATGTGCTGATTCAGCAAACCGATTTCCGACCTATTCCAAGTGAAAACACCCAAGGTTGCGGACCACGAAACGAGCAAATCGCCTGGGTGTACCTGCAGCTTTTCAGCAACCGTCCGTGTGGTCCGGTTAAACGGCTTCGACTCATCCGTGAGGTTTTGAATGCGAATGATTGGAAAGCCGCTATCGCCCCAGTCTTCGGGTTTAAACGCAGCACCATTGATGAACAGAGCAACTTCACCGAGAGAGGTCATGTTGCGAGTCACTTCAACATCCCCTCCAACACCCCCATCCCCCGCGCAATCTCGTCTTCCAACGCCCGCAGCTCCGCCAATATCTCCCCCGGCGCCCGGTGCTGCACCTGTTCATGCACCACTTCCTTGTACCGGTTGATGCTCAGGTCATAGCCATTGGCCTCGATGTAGGCCTTGGGCACGCAGAAGCTCTGGGCGGTGCGGGGGCGGCTGCGTTCGGAGGCGCTGCGCTGGCCCCAGCGCTCCAGCACGTCAGGCAGGTTGTTTTTGGCGTGCTCTGATTCTGATAGCTGGTTGCGCCCGTCCACAAAGCGCTGCAGGCCCAAAAGGCTTGAATCCAGCAACGGCTGGCGCTTGTCGTCCAGGCTCCAGCCGTCGGCCTGCATGTCGTAGAACCACACATTGTCCGTGCCGCCGCTCATGGTTTTGGTGAAGAGCAGGATGGCGGTGCTGACGCCCGCGTACGGCTTGAACACGCCGCCGGGCAGGCTGATGACGGCGTCGAGCTTTTGCTCTTCCACCAGCTTGCGGCGAAGTTCTTTGTGGGCCTTGCTGCTACCAAAGAGCACGCCGTCGGGCACGATGACGGCCGCCCGCCCGCCGGTTTTGAGCAGGCGCAGGAAGAGGGCCAGAAAGAGCAGCTCGGTCTTTTTGGTTTTGACGGTTTGCTGCAAGTCCTTGGCGGTGTTTTCGTAGTCGAGGCTGCCCGCAAAGGGCGGGTTGGCCAGGATGAGGCTGTAGGCCCCGGCGTCGCCAGCCGCGCCTTCGGCCAGCGAGTCGCGGTATTCAATGGCGGGGTGCTCCACGCCGTGCAGCACCATGTTCATGCTGCCGATGCGCAGCATGGTGTTGTCAAAGTCGTACCCGTGGAACATGCCGTTGTGGAAGTGCGCGTTTTGCGCGGGCACGCGCAGCATGTCGGGGTAGGTGCGGCGCAGGTATTCGCCTGCGGCCACTAAAAAGCCGCAGGTGCCCGAGGCCGGGTCGCAGATGGTGTCTTGCGGCGTGGGGGCCGTCAGGGCCACCATCAAATCGATGATGTGGCGCGGGGTGCGGAACTGGCCGTTTTGCCCGGCAGAGGCGATCTTGCCGAGCATGTATTCGTAGAGGTCGCCCTTGGTGTCGCGGTCATCCAGCGGAATGGTGTCGAGCAAGTCCACCACCTTGGCCAGCAGGCCGGGCGTGGGGATGGTGAAGCGGGCGCCCTGCATGTGGCGGGCAAAGGCCGATTCAGCCGCCGGGCCGCCCGAGGTTTGCAGGCCGCGCAGGAAGGGGAAGACCTGGTTGCTGAGCACGTCAAACATGTCGGCCGGGGCCATGTTCTTGAAGCGCGACCAGCGCATGTCGTCGTGTGCGCAGCCTTGCGCATCCACGCCTGCGGGGATGAGGTGCACGGGCTGGGTTTTGAGGCGCAGGGCCTTGTTGTCTTCGCGGGTCTGGTCGCTGTCGAGGGCGCGCAGAAAGAGCAGGTAGGTGATCTGCTCGATGACTTCGATGGGGTTGGCGATGCCGCCGGACCAGAAGGCGTTCCAGACTTGATCGACTTTGTTGCGCAGGTCACCGGTGAGCATGGGGGCAGTCTGTAGGGGCTGTGGGGGAGCCTGAGAGTCTGCCATGCGGCGCCGCACTGCGCGAGCCAGGTTTTTAGGTGTTTTTGGCCTCCAGCGCTTGGTAGATAAGCGCTGGCAGCTACTTTTTTGATAGTTTCCTTCGCCCCGTGGCAACCGGCGCAGCGCCTTCGCCCTCGGCCGCCAGGTCGTCCAAGATCGGGCACTCGGGCCGCGCGTCGCCCGCGCAGCAGCCTACGAGTTGCTGCAGCGTGCGCTGCATGGCCTGCATGGCGGCGATGCGTTTTGTGAGGTCGTCGATGTGCGCCTGTGCAATCTGCTTGACGCTGGCGCTGGCGCGCTGCTTGTCTTGCCACAGGCCGAGCAGGGTGGCGATCTCGGGCATCGAAAAGCCGAGGTCGCGGGCGCGGCGGATGAAGCGCAGCGCGTGGATGTCGGCCTCCGAATACTGGCGGTAGCCCGAGTCGGTGCGCGCCACGGGGGCCAGAAGGCCCAGCGATTCGTAGTGCCGCACCATGCGCGGCGAGACGCCCGCGCGCTGGGCCGCCGTGCCGATGGGGACCTGCGCTGCGTTTTCGCTGGTCACGCGGGCGCCACCTCGTAGCCTTCTTCGGCAATGGCCGCCGCCAGGGCGTCGCGCGGCTGGGTGCTGGCGACGTCGACGCGGTTGGCCGCGCGGTCGATGCGCACCTCGGCGGCCGGGTCCAGCGCTTGCACCGCCTGGGTGACGGCGCGCTCGCAGTGGCCGCAGGTCATGCCGGTGACGGTGAATTGGTAGGCTGTGCTCATGGGGAAACTCCTGGAATGGGGGAAAAGGGCTGACAGCGGTAGCTTGCAGCTTGACATGGTGGCAGAGTCAAGCGGTTCGTGTCGATCTGTGGAGCGGGGATGAACTACAGAATAGATAGCTGTCAGCGCAATACAGATGAGCGCTGGAGGCCTATTTGGCTACTAATTTTAGGCATTCCCCACCCAGCCCGGACTTTCGCGCTTGACCCTGCCACCGTGGCAGGGTGTACCTTTGCGCCATGACACCCGAATCCACCCTGCCTGTCCCCGCCTTCGCCGCTGCCCCCGGCGCCGCACCTGATGCTTCGGCACCGCCGCTGGAGATCGACATCGGCATTGGTGGCATGACCTGCGCCAGTTGCGTCGGCCGCGTGGAGCGCGCGCTGCGCAAGGTGCCGGGGGTGCAGATGGCGGCGGTGAACCTGGCCACCGAGTCTGCCCGTATCGCCGTGGCAGTTGCGCCCGGCGAGGACGCCGCAGCCACCGAGGCCCGCCTGCGCCGCGCTGTGCGCACCGCCGGTTATGAGCCGCGCACCGCCGAGGCCGTGGCCGCGCACGAGGACGCTTCGCCCTGGGCGGGGTTTGACCGCGTCGCCATGGGCCTGGCCTTGTCGGCGCCGCTGGTGCTGCCCATGTTCGGTGCGCTGTTTGGCCAGCACTGGATGCTGCCCGCCTGGGTGCAGTTTGCACTGGCCACGCCGGTGCAGTTCATTCTGGGGGCGCGCTTTTACAAGGCCGGCTGGCACGCCGCGCGCGCGTTCACCGGCAACATGGATCTGCTGGTCGCCATTGGCACCAGCGCGGGCTGGGGGCTGTCGATGTGGCTGTGGCTGGCGGCGCCGGCCGGGCACATACCGCATCTGTACTTCGAGGCCTCGGCGGTGGTGGTCACGCTGGTGCTGCTGGGCAAATGGCTGGAGGCCCGCGCCAAGCAGCAGACCACGGCGGCGATCCGCGCGCTGCACGGCCTGCGGCCCGATGTGGCCCATCTGCTGGTCAAGGGGCAGGAGCAGGACGTGCCCGTAGGCGAGGTGATGGTGGGCGACGAGTTGGTGGTGCGGCCGGGCGAGCGCCTGCCGGTGGACGGCGTGCTGCAGAGCGGCGAGACCCAGGTGGACGAATCCATGCTCACCGGCGAGCCCCTGCCCGTGGTCAAGGACGCGGGCGCGCTGCTGACCGGCGGCTCGATCAACGGCGAAGGCCGCATCGTGCTCACGGTGCGTGCGGTGGGCAGCGAGACGGTGCTGTCCAAAATCATCCGCCTGGTGGAAGACGCCCAGGCCGCCAAGGCGCCGATCCAGCGGCTGGTGGACCAGGTGGCCAATGTGTTCGTGCCGGTGGTGCTGGTGATTGCCCTCATCACCCTGGCGGGCTGGATGCTGGCGGGCGCCAGCGGCGAAGTGGCGCTGATCCGCGCGGTGGCGGTGCTGGTGATTGCCTGCCCCTGCGCGCTGGGCCTGGCGACGCCGGCCGCCATCATGGCTGGCACGGGCGTGGCGGCCGAGCACGGCATCTTGATCAAGGACGCCCAGGCGCTGGAGCTGGCGCACCGCGCCGACACCGTGGCCTTTGACAAGACCGGCACGCTGACCGTGGGCCAGCCGCGCCTGACGGCCTTGGAGCCCGCTGCGGGGCAGGATCGCAAGGCGCTGCTGCAGGCCGCCGCCAGCCTGCAAAGCGGCAGCGAGCACCCGCTGGCCCGCGCCGTGGTGCAGGCGGCGCAGGCCGAAAGCCTGGCGTTGGCCGCCCCGGACGCGCTGCGCGCGGTGGCGGGGCGCGGCAGCGAAGGCGAGGTGGATGGACAAAGCTATCTGCTGGGCAGCCTGCGCTGGATGGGCGAGCTCAAGCTCGACCTCGGCCCGCTGGCCGGCCGTGCCGCTGCTTTGCAGGCCGAAGGGGCCACGGTGTCGGCGCTGGTGCAGCGCACGGGGCGCGGCCTGGAGGCGCGCGCCCTGCTGGCCTTTGCCGACGAGCCCAAGCCGGGTGCGCTGGAAGCGCTGGCCCAGTTGCGCGCCAAGGGTCTGCGCACGGTGATGATTTCGGGCGACAACCGCGGCGCCGCCGAGGCCATGGCGCGGCGCCTGGGGCTGGACCCGGACGCTGGCGAGGTGATGGCCGAGGTGCTGCCAGGCGACAAGGCGGCGGCGGTGCGGGCGCTGCAGCACACGCCGGATGGGCAGACGCACACCGTGGTCATGGTGGGCGATGGCGTGAACGATGCGCCGGCGCTGGCCGCGGCCGACGTGGGCATGGCCATGGGCAACGGCACCGATGTGGCCATGCACGCCGCCGGCATCACGCTGATGCGTGGCGACCCGCTGCTGGTGGCGGCGGCGCTCGACATTTCGCGCCGCACGGTGATGAAGATTCGGCAGAACCTGTTCTGGGCCTTTGCGTACAACGTGGCCGGCATTCCGCTGGCGGCGCTCGGTTACCTGAGCCCGGTGGTGGCGGGCGCGGCGATGGCGCTCAGCTCGGTCAGCGTGATGACGAATGCCTTGCTGCTCAAACGTTGGCGCGGCCCGTGCGGCTGAGGTGGTGTGGGTGGGCGCTGCTGGGGTGGCGACGACCGCCAATCGATTCCTCGGGTGAAAATGCCCTTCCATGTCTCCCCGCTTTGCCTCCCGCCTGCTGACCGCCCGCAATGCGCTGCTGCGGGTGTTCCGTATCTCCGACTGGCAGATCACGCTGTTGTGGTCGGTGGTGGCGGGCCTGCTGGGGGCGGTGGCGACCGAGGGCTTCCGGCTGCTGCTGGAGTCGCTCGACACGCTGGTGTTCGGGGCGCACACCGGCATGGTGGACCTGGCGCGCAAGCTCCCCTGGTTCCTGCGCCTTGCCGTGCCGGCGCTGGGCGGGCTGGCGGCGGGTGGCCTGCTGGTGCTGGCGCGCCGCCGGGCGGAGCAGAAAGCCACGTCGGACTACATGGAAGCGATTGTGGTGGGCGACGGGCGCATTCCCGTGGCGCAGGCGCTGATCCGCAGCGGCTCGTCGCTGCTGAGCATTGCCAGCGGGGGCTCCATCGGGCGCGAAGGTTCCATGGTGCAGCTCTCGGCGCTGGCGGCGTCACTGCTGGGGCGCTTTTTGCATTTTCCCGTGGAGCGGCTGCGCCTGCTGGTGGCCTGCGGGGCGGCGGCGGGCATTACCTCGGCCTACAACGCGCCCATTGCCGGCGCGTTTTTCGTCGCCGAAATCGTGCTCGGCACCATCGCCATGGAAAGCGTGGGGCCGATCATGGTCGCCTCGGTGGTGGCCAACATCGCCATGCGCGCCTTTCCCGGCTACCGCCCGCCGTACGAAATGCCGGTGTTTGCCGATATCTATGGCCCCGAGGTGCTGCTGTTTGCCCTGATGGGCGTGCTGCTGGGCGCGGCGGCGGCGCTGTTTCTGCGCGGGCTGGCCGGCGGCAAGCGCTTGTTCGCGCGCCTGCCCTGGGCGCTGCCGCCGCGCATGGCGCTGGGCGGGCTGGTGGTGGGGCTGATTTCGGTGGCGGTGCCCGAGGTCTGGGGCAATGGCTACAGCGTGGTCAACGGCGTGCTGCATGACCCTGGCCCGTGGTGGATTTTGCTGTTGCTGCTGGTGGCCAAGCTGGTCGCGACGTTCGCCACGGCCGGTTCTGGTGCGGTCGGCGGGGTGTTCACGCCAGCGCTGTTTGTCGGCTGCCTGGTCGGCAGCCTGTTCGGGCATGGCGTGCAGGCGCTGTGGCCGGCGGCCACCTCGGCGCCGTCGGCCTACGCCATGGTGGGCATGGGCGCGTTTCTGGCGGCGGCCACGCAGGCGCCCTTGATGGCGGTGCTGATGATTTTCGAGATGACGCTGAGCTACGAAGTCATGCTGCCGCTGATGGCGGCGAGCGTGGTGGCCTACTTTGTGGCGCGCTCGATTCAGGGCGGCTCGATGTACCAGATCACCGTGCAGCGCCGCCAGGCGCAAGACGCACGCATCCGGCTGCGCGGCTTGCAGATGCGCGAGCTGGTGCAGCCGGCGCTGACGGTGGTGCGGCCTGACGCCGATCTGGTCGCCATGAGCCGTTTGTTCCTGCAGCACCCGGTGAAATACCTCTACGTGGCCGATGCCGGCGAGCGTTTTCTGGGCGTGGTGCCACTCAAGGCCTTGAGCACGGCGGTGGAGGAAGAAAAGCGTCGCCAAGCCGCTGCGCAAGCGCCTTCCAACACGGCTGCCGGAGCGACCGCCGCAATGCCAGCGCCGCGCGAGCTGGCCCACCAGTGCGCCGCCGACCTGCTGAGCCGCGAAATCGAGCCCCTGCCCGCCGAGATGGAGCTTGGCCAGGCGCTGCAGTATTTTCTGGAGCACCGTGGTGAGCGCCTGCCGGTGGTGGAAAGCGCCGCCAACCCGGTGCTGCTGGGGGTGGTGGCCAAAAGCGCGTTGCTGGCGACCTATGTGCGCCTGAGCGAGCAGAGCCCGGCTGCGTAGCGCTGCCAGAGCGTAAACCCCCTGCGCCCCAAGGGCCGGGGAGGTCCGCGCATTTGATCGGCGTCAGTGTCTGCCCGAATGGCAGGGGCTGCAGACGCTTGCAGCGCACGCCAGTCAACTCTAAATCCATGTATTCAGGGTGGTTTCTGGCACACTTGCAACAAGTTGTTGCGGTGCCGCACGGGCTTTTGACAGGGGAATTTCATGTCGGTTTTCAGTTTGATGCGCCAGTTCACGATCCGTTTTCGCATGCAGAGTGCGATTGCCGTGGTGCTTATCCTGCTTGGCCTGCTGGGCGGAGCCGGCATGTTCGGGATGTTTCGCATCCACGCCATGAGCGAAGCTTTTGTGGCGCGCGAGTTCTCTCAGCAGACGCAGATTGCCAGCCTGCTCACCCAGTTGGGCACGGCCCGCAGCGAGCAAAAGGAGATGCTGCTGCAACAGGCCACCCCCGACGCCCTGGCGGCGGCGCGCACGCGCGCTCTGGCGGCACTGGAGGCGGCCGAGCAGGCGGTGACGCGGTTTTTGGCTACGCCCGATGCCGCAGACCACCAACAGGCGCTGGCCGTGCGCGAGCGGATTGCCGCGTTCCGCGCCCAGCTTGCCGCTGTGCCGGGGCCTGAGGCGGATGCTGCCTGGACAGCGCTGCAGCAAGGCATGTCGGCGCTCGATGAGCGCCTGCAGCGCGAGGTGACGCAGGCTGTGGCAGGACAGGCCAAGGCGCTGGAACAGACCCTGTGGCTGTTTGCGCTGCTGGTCGCCATCACCATCCTGGTGGTGGTGCCGCTCACGCTGCTCAACATGATCTCCATCTGCCGGCCGTTGGAATATGCGCAGAAGCTGGCGCGTGCGATTGC
Organism: Simplicispira sp. GW247-4R2A; assembly: GCF_059424465.1. Classification (NCBI taxonomy): domain Bacteria; kingdom Pseudomonadati; phylum Pseudomonadota; class Betaproteobacteria; order Burkholderiales; family Comamonadaceae; genus Simplicispira; species Simplicispira sp. GW247-4R2A. The sequence goes on from NZ_JBWKZM010000004.1 coordinate 105,105, forward strand.
CGGGGGCGACCTGTCGCAGACCATCCGCGTGTCCGGCAACGATGAGGTGGCCGATCTGCAGCGCGCCCTGCACGACATGCAAAACGGTCTGGGCGCCCTGGTGGCACAGGTGCGCGATGCCAGCGGCAGCCTGGCCATTGCCAGCCACGAGATTGCCAACGGGAACCAGGATCTGTCGTCCCGCACCGAGCAGACCGCCGGGCACGCGCAGGATGCGGTGGGAACGCTGGCCACGCTCACCGCCACGGTGCAGCAGACGGCGGGCTCGTCGCAGACCGCCAACCAGCTCGCCAGCTCGGCTTCGGCCACGGCCACGCGCGGCGGCTCGGTGGTGCAGCAGGCGGTGGCCAGCATGCAGGAAATAGCGGCCTCCAGCCGCAAGATCAACGACATCATTGGCCTGATTGATTCGATTGCTTTCCAGACCAATATCCTGGCGCTGAACGCCGCCGTCGAGGCCGCGCGGGCGGGTGAGCAGGGGCGCGGCTTTGCCGTGGTGGCCAGCGAAGTGCGCAGCCTGGCGCAACGCTCGGCCGCGGCGGCGAGCGAAATCAAGACGCTGATCGGCAGCAGTGTGCAGGCGGTCGATGGCGGCGTGCGCCATGTGGAAGATGCCGGTGCAGCCATGCAGGAGATCGTCGCCAGCGTGCAGCGCGTGGGCGACATCATTGGCGAAATCTCGGCCGCGGCCAAGGAGCAGGCGGTGGGCATTGGCGACGCCAACCAGTCGGTCGGCGAGATCGACCGCATGACGCAGCAGAACGCTGCGCTGGTGGAGGAATCTGCTGCCGCCGCCGCCTCCCTGCGCGAGCAGGCGGCGCGCCTGTCGCAGGTGGTGCAGCAGTTCCGCCTGGGCGAAGCGGGCGGTGTGCAGGGGCCAAAGGGGCTGACCCGCTTGCCGGCATGAGCCTTGGGCAAAGGCCGCCGATCTGGGGGATGATGCCTGGCCGGCTGCCTGCCGCATCTGGAGCGTCGCGCCATGATCCCTACGAGTCTCAGAATCATCAACGAAGAGCACGCTGCGCTGGCCGCCATGCTCAAGGCCTTGCACCAGCGGACGCAGCAAGGCCCTGGCGATGCGCCGCAGGCGTTCTTTGGCGCCATGCGGGCGATGCTGTTCTACATCGACGAGTTTCCCGAGCGCCAGCACCATCCCAAGGAGTCCCAGTGGCTGTTTCCACGGGTGGCCGCGCGTTCGGCCGAGGCGGCCAGCGCCATTGAGCAGCTCGACCGCGACCACGAGGGTGGCGAGGCGGCGGTGCGTGAGCTCCAGCACCTGCTGCTGGCCTGGGAACTGCTGGGCGAGTCGCGCCGTGCGACCTTCGCTGGCGCGCTGGTGCGCTACAACGATTTTTATCTGGCCCACATGCGCCTGGAAGAGGCGGTCGTGCTCCCTGCCGCGCTGGCCGAACTTGGGGCCGACGACTGGCACGCCATCGACCAGGCCTTTGCCACCAACGATCTGCTGCTCACGCCCGGGGTGCCGCGCGATCCGGCGTTTGACGCGCTGTACACGCGTATCTGGCGTTCCATGCCAGGCGGCGCGAGCCCCGGATAGATCATGGGAAGCGCCGCTGGCGCGTCGGTGCTTAACTGTGTGCCAGCGCCGGGTAGTCGGTATAGCCCTCGGCGCCGCCACCGTAGAAGGTGGCGCGGTTGGGGGTGTTGAGCGGTGCGTCCTGGCGCAAGCGGGTGACCAGGTCGGGGTTGGCGATGTAGGGCCGACCAAAGGCCACGATGTCCGCCCCCGCATCGAGCGCGGCCTGGGCGCCTGCCTTGTCGGCGAATCCGTTGTTCAGCATCCAGGCGCCCTGGCCGCCATGCTTGCGGTAGAGCGCGTGCAGCGATTCGTAGTTGAATGGCCGGCCTTCCACTTCGCGCGGGCCGCCGGTGGCGCCGACGATCAGGTGGATGTAGGCCAGGCCCAGGGGCGCGAGCTGGTGCAGCAGGTAGTCGAACGTCTGCTGGGGGTGTTCGTCCACGATGTCGTTGGCGGGCGTCACGGGGGAGAGGCGGATGCCGGTGCGCCCGCCGCCAATTTCGTCGACGATGCCGCGCACCACTTCGAGCATCAGCCGGGCGCGGTTCTTCACGTTGCCGCCGTAGTCGTCTTCGCGGTGGTTGGCGCCGGTTTTCAGGAACTGGTCGAGCAGGTAGCCATTGGCCCCGTGGATTTCCACGCCGTCAAAGCCGCAGGCGATGGCGTTGCGCGCGGCGCGCCGGTAGTCCTGCACGATGCCTGGCAGCTCGGAGACGTCGAGCGCGCGTGGCTCCGAGGTGTCGACAAACACCGGCTGGCCGTCCCGGATGAGGACGGTCTTGGTCTTGGCGGTGATGGCCGAAGGGGCCACGGGCTTGCCGTGGTCCGGCTGCAGATCGACGTGCGAGACGCGGCCCACGTGCCACAGCTGCACCACGATGCGCCCGCCCGCCTTGTGCACGGCATCGGTCACGCGGCGCCAGCCGTCGAGCTGATCCGTGCCGTAGAGACCGGGCACGTCGGCATAGCCCTGGCCCTGCGGGCTGATGGCGGTGGCCTCGGTGATGATGAGGCCGGCGCTGGCGCGCTGGGTGTAGTACTCGGCCATCAGGGGCGTAGGTACGGCGCCGGGAGCGCGGTTGCGCGTCAGCGGCGCCATGGCGATGCGGTTGGCCAGGTGCAGGGCGCCGGCGGTGAGGGGTTCGAACAAAGAGGTCATGGCGGTGCTTTCCGAAAAGGGAGTGGCAAAGGTGGGTGGCGTGGGGCCTGTACTGCACAGCGTAGCGTGCTGGCGCGGCCTGCGCTGAAGGAATTCGCCGCATGCAGCGCTTAACCAACCCGGAAGTTTTGGTAAAAATGGCCTCTAGAGCTTATGGGTTAATCGCAAGTAGCTATTAAAACAGGAGTAACCTGGGCGACCGTGGGCGCGACCGATGGCAAGCACTGCAACGGCTGAGCGGCACAATGGGGCGCTTATGACCGCTTCTTCCGCTGCCGCAGCGCCCCGGCCGCTGCCCGCCCTGGCGCTGGCCTTCGCGCTCTCGCTTGGCGCTGCCATCTCGCTGGGCCTGACCCGTTTTTCCTACGCGCTGCTGCTGCCGCCCATGCGGGGCGACCTGGGCTGGAGCTACCTGCTGGCCGGAGGCATGAACACGGCCAACGCCATCGGTTACCTGGTGGGTGCGCTGGTGACGCCGCTGCTGCTGCGCCGCCACGCGCCGGGCAGCATCTTGCTGGGTGGAGCGGCGCTGGCGACGGTGCTGATGGCGGTGTGCGGTTTTCTGCTGGACTCACCCGCTTTGTTGGCGCAGCGCCTGCTGGCGGGCGTGGCCAGCGCGGCCGTGTTTGTGGCGGGCGGCTTGATGGCGGCCCGCCTGGGCGCGCTGGACGGCCGCCGCAGCGGGCTTTTGCTGGGCGTGTACTACGGCGGTGTGGGCTGGGGCATTGCAGCGTCAAGCTTGCTGGTGCCGGTGGTGCTGGCGCACGCGCCCGAGCCGCACACCTGGGTGTGGGCCTGGTGGCTGCTGGCCCTGCTGTGCGCCGCCTGCACGGCAGCGCTGGCCTGGCCGGCGCGGGTATTGCGCCAGTTGGATGCGCAGGGAGCGGTGACCACGGCGACCACGGCGGACGGCGCGGCGCCCACGCATGTGCGGGTGCCGCTGCGCGCGCTGGCGCCAGCGCTGGCGGGCTACACCTTGTTTGGCGTGGGCTACATCGGCTACATGACCTTCGTGATTGCGCTGTTGAAGGAGCAGGGCCTGGGCACCACCGGCATCACCTGGTTTTACACGCTGCTGGGTCTGGCGGTGGTGGCGTCGGCGCGCGTTTGGGCGGGGCTCTTGGAGCGCAGCAAGGGCGGCGGCGCGCTGGCGCTGCTCAACGCCCTGCTGGGCGTGGCCACGGTGCTGCCGGCGCTCACCTCGGCCTGGCCGGTGGTGCTGGCCTCGGGTCTGCTGTTTGGCGGGGTGTTCCTGTCGCTGGTGGCCTCCACCACGGCGCTGGTGCGCCACAACCTGCCGCCGTCGCAATGGGCGGCCGGCATCAGCGCCTTCACCATCGTGTTCGCGGCTGGCCAGATCGTCGGGCCCACCGTGGTGGGCGCCATTGCCGATGCGGCCGGAGGCCTGGCGCGCGGCCTGGTGTTCTCGGCCGTGGCGCTGTGGATGGGCGCGGTGCTGGCCTGGCGGCAGAAGCCGCTGTGATGGCCAGCGCGCAGGCCCTTATTTGATGAGACCTTCGGCCTTCATGGCGGCAATCACCGCCGGGCGGGCTGCCACGCGTGCGCGGTAGGCCATCAGGTGCTTCAGGTGCGAGAGGTCAAAGCCCACGTGCGGGGCCCAGCCGCTGACGGTGAACAGGTAGGCGTCGGCCACGGTGAACTGCGCGCCCATGAGGTAGTCCTTGCCGGCGAGCTGTGCGTCCACGAAAGCCAGGCGCGACATCAAACGCTCCTTGACCACCGCCTTGTATTCGTCGTTCGCGGGGCCGCCAAAGAAGGGGCCAAAACTCTTGTGCAGCTCGGTGCCGATGAAGGTCAGCCATTCCTGCAATTGGTAGCGCTCAAAGCTGCCGGCCGGGGGCGCCAGGTGTTTGTCCGGCACTTGGTCGGCCAGGTACTGCACGATGGCCGGGCCTTCGCGCAGCGTGCGGCCATCGTCGAGCACCAGAAAGGGCACGTAGCCCAGGGGGTTGATGGTGTAGTAGTCGGTGCCATCGGGCAGCTTGTGCGTTTTCGTCGGCGCGGCAATGGCCTCGTGTGCCAGGCCGGCTTCGTGCAGGACGATATGGGGCGACATCGAGCAGGCGCCGGGGGAGTAATACAGCTTCATCGAAAAATTCCTTGGATGTGACACCCGCATGCTATGCGGCGCGCGAATTCTTTGCTGGCGCTGCCCTCAATGTGCTGGCACCGATGTGGGCAGTACCCCCAACACCGTGGCTTGCGGTTGTTTGCGCAGCGCTTTCAGGAGCGGAGGTTCGAACTGGCGCTGCACCGTAATGGCATAGAAGTTTTCGTGCAGATCGGGCAGTACAGCGTATTCGACCAAACTGCCGCTGCGCAGCTCGTCCTGCACCACCACGCTGGGCAGCAGCGCCACGCTGTCGGAGTCGCGCGCCAGCAGCCGCATCAAGGCCATGTCGTCGACCTCGGCGCGCAGTTTGTAGCGGATGCCGCGCTGTTCGCACAGCAGGTCAAAGGCAGCGCGGATGTCGTTGTCGCGGCCGGGCAGGAGCATGGGCGCTTCGACCAGGTCTTGCGGGAACCGAAAGGGTTTGTCGACCGGCCGTGCGCGGCCCACCAGGCTGACGGGCTGGCGCGCCACGCGTTGGCAGCGCCAGGGGTTGTCGCTGCTGGCGTGCACGCGCTGGTTCGACAGGATGAGGTCCAGCGTATGCACCCGTAGGCGCCCGAGCAGTTCCAGAAGGTTGCCCGATTGCAGCACCAGCTCCACGTCGTCGCGTACCAGCAGCGGTCGCAAAAAGTTCTCTTGAAAGTTGCGCGACAGGGTGGCCGCGGCGCCGATGCGCAGCACTTGGCGCTCGTCCCGGTGGCCTTCGCGCATCACCGCCATCAGCTCGTTGCCTGCCGCAAAGATGGAGTCGGCATAGCCCAGCGCCATTTGGCCGGCTTCGGTCAGTTGCAGGCCGCGCCCAACGCGGGCAAACAAGGTTTGGCCGAGCTGGTCTTCGAGTTGGCGAATTTGCGCCGACAAGGCCGATTGCGACACATGCAGGCGCGTCGCAGCGCGCGTGAGATTGCCCTCGCGCGCCACGGCCCAGAAGTAGTGCAGATGGTGAAAGTTCAGGCGGGACATGGCGGCTGCTGCAGGGCTGGCGGGGGTAAATAGTTCTTTTTAATAGAACGAAATATATCAAAAAATGAATTTTACAGAATGAAAGCAAGCCGGCAAAGTCCATGCATCCCCCTTGACCTTTGACTGGAGAACGCCATGGAGCCCGCCGTATTGCCATCCCATGCCTTGCCCTTGTGGCAGGCCGCACTCGTTCTGGCGCCCGCGCTGGTGTTGGGTTTGGCGGCCGCGCTGGTGGGCCGCCGCACCGCCATTGCCTGGCGCATGGCGGGGGCCAGCGCTGTCGCCGCGGTGGTTTTGGCGTCGGGCGCCTTGGTGATGGTGGCTTTGGGACACCAGGGTGCAGGTTATGGCCAGCGCGCGGACCCGCCGGGCGCGGTGGTGCTGCTGTTGGTGGCCTTTGTGGGCTGGGTCATCGTGCGCTATTCGCGGCGTTACATGCAAGGCGAGCCACGGGAGTTGCAGTACCTGCGCTGGTTGCTTGCCACGCTGGCCACCGTCTGCGTGGTCATTGCCACCAACCATGTGCTGGTGCTGGCACTGGCGTGGATGGCCACCAGTCTGACGCTGCACCATTTGCTGGTGTTCTTCCATGAGCGGCCGGCAGCGTTGGTGGCCGCGCACAAGAAGTTCATCGTCGCCCGGCTGGCCGATGTGTGCATGGCGGGCGTGGTGGTGCTGCTGTATGCGGCCTTTGGCACGCTGCACATCGACGAGTTGCTGAAGCTGGCCGCAATGCAGCCCCAGTGGCCGTTGGCTGCGCATGCGGCAATGCTGCTGCTGGCTCTGGCCGCAGTTGTGAAATGTGCGCAACTGCCCTTTCACGGTTGGCTCATTCAAGTGATGGAAGCGCCCACGCCGGTCTCGGCACTGCTGCATGCGGGCATCGTCAACCTGGGTGGCTTCGTGCTGATTCGCTTCGCGCCGCTGGTGGAGCAGGTTCCGCTGGCGCAGGCGCTGCTGGTGTTGGTGGGCGCGACCACGGCAGTGCTCGCCGCGCTGGTGATGACAACGCGTATCAGTGTCAAGGTGATGCTGGCATGGTCCACCTGCGCTCAAATGGGCTTCATGTTGATGCAGTGCGGCCTGGGCGCCTGGGACGTGGCGCTGGTGCATTTGCTTGCGCATTCGCTCTACAAGGCCCACGCCTTCCTCTCGGCCAACGGGGTGGTGCAGCGGACCATGGTGACCAAGATGGCGCCTGCCCAGCGGGAGACCTGGGGAAGCAATCTGTTGGGCATGGCCTTGGGTGCCGTCATGGTGCTGCTGGCAGGGGCGATCGTGACCGCATGGGTTCCGGGCGCGCTGGCCTCGCCTGCGCTTTGGGTGCTGGCGGGCATCGTGGCGCTGGCGCTGGTGCCACTCGTCAATGGCAGCGCGCTCGCGCTCAAAGGCTGGCGGATGCCCGTATTGGCGCTCGCGGCGTTCGCCGTGGCGCTGGGCTATTTCAGCTTGCACCTGCTGTCTGGCGCCTGGTTGCGCTTGCCGGTGCAGATGCCGCTGGTGGGGCTGTGCGTCTTTGGCGCCTTGGCCTTTGCTGCGCTCTTCTGGCTGCAGTCGCTGATTCGGATTGCGCCGCACTCGCCATTGGCACAGCGCCTTTACCCGTGGCTGTACGGCGGCTTTTTTCTTGACGAGACGTTCAATGCCATGACCTTTCGTGTGTGGCCACCGGCGAAAAGGCCGATGCGCCCCAACGCGCAAGGCTTGCCTGTTGCGAACGCTCTTTCCACCATTTCCGGAGTGCAGACATGACCGCCGCTAAGCTTTCTAACCCCGTGTCCGACGCACTGGAACAGCACATCGCAGCGGCATGCGCAAGGGTGGCGCCCACCTGGCCCCTGGACCGGTTTATCGCCGTCAATCCCTACTGGGGCTGGGTAGGGCAGCCGATTGAAGTCGCAGCGGGCACCCTCGGCACACTGGCCGGAACGCGACTGACGATGTCCCGGAGCTGGTTTCAAGCTGAGTGGGCCGCGGGCCGGCTGACGCATCGGCATCTGAAGCATGCAGCGGATTGCGCTGTGTCTGCGCTGGGCAGCGAAAGCGCGGACGACGGGGAAGCAGGCGTCAAGCGAAGCGTCCAAGTAGCGGCGCTTGTGAACGACTTGGTGCAAGCCTTGGAGCGGGCCGAGCCGAATCCGAAAAATCTGGCCCGCTTGCCGTTGATCAGCGATCTGCGCGACGCAGCCGGCGCGCCGAGGCCTGGCCTTTCGTGGAATGCGCTGATCACCCATCAGGTCAGCCAGCACTGCGCGGCTTACTTTGACGACCAGGGTTCTGCCTGGGGCTTGGACCGGAGCCAGGGGCTGTACGGCAGTTGGCGCGAGCAACTGGCGCACGACCATGGTTTGCCTTGGCGTCAAGGACGCAGCGCTCTGCATGCGCGCCTTGCACAGCTGCCCAGCGAGCCGCGCGCCAGCATCGCCAATTCGCTGGAAGGGCTGGGCATTGCGCCGCAGGGCCAGCAGGCTTATCTCACCGCGGTGCTGCTGTCTCTTGGCGGCTGGGCGGCATGGTGCGCTTACCAGCGTTGGCAAGCCCGCCTGGCCGGAGGCGACGACGAGCAAATTGAGCATTTGTTGGCGATCCGTCTTGCATGGGAATGGCTGCTGCACAGCGATGCAGAGCTTGAGACACGCCCAGCCTATTGGACGGCTGCATGGGCGCAGGCCGATGCTGCTGCCGAGGCGCTGGCGGCCGCCCAGCGCATCGACTGGCTGCTGCAGCACGCGCTTGAAATTGCCCAGCAGCAGGAAACCATCGCCGGCTTGACTCGGCCAACGCCTGCGAGCGCATTTGACGGCGCCAAAACGCCAAAATTTCAGGCCGTGTTCTGCATCGACGTGCGCTCGGAAGTGTTTCGGCGAGCGCTGGAGGCGGCCGAGCCCGGCGCCCAGACGCTGGGGTTCGCCGGGTTCTTCGGCCTGCCGATGGCGTACCAGCCACTGGGCAGCGCGCTTACACGGCCCCAGCTTCCCGGGTTGCTTTCGCCCACGCTGCAAGTGACGGAGTCGGTCAAAGCCAGCGGCTTGGCGGCAGCGAGTGGCACGGCGCAAGGTCCCCACTTGGCCCAAGTGCTGGCAGCCAAGCGCAAAGAGGCGCTGCACTGGAGCGATCGCTGGGCCGCATTCCGCGCAGCACCGTCGTCGGCTTTTAGCTTTGTCGAGAGTTTGGGTTTGCTGTATGGCGGCAAGCTGCTGAGCAGCAGTTTGGCGTCCGACGCGCCGGCAGCGCGTTGGGAAGACACCGGCTTGCCCGGCGGTGCGGCGAAACACTTGCGGCCGAGCCTGGCGGAGGGGGATGACGGGATTCAGGCTGCGGCAGCGCTCGCGCAGGGCATTCTGACCGCCATGGGCTTGGTGAAAAACTTTGCGCCGCTGGTGCTTGTCGCCGGCCACGGCAGTCAAAGCGCCAACAATGCCCATGCTTCAGGCCTGGATTGCGGGGCCTGCGGAGGGCAAAGCGGCGAAGTGAACGCCCGGGTGCTGGCCGACTTGCTCAACCGGCCCGCGCTGCGCGCGGAGCTTGCGGTGCGCGGTATTGCGATACCGGCAGACACCCACTTTGTGCCTGGAGTCCACAACACGACGACCGACGACCTGGTGCTGTTCGACACGCAGGACGTCCCGGCGCCGTTGGCGGGCTCGCTCGTGGCGCTGAAGTCGGCGTTGGACCAAGCTGGCGTGAGCGCTCGGGGCGAGCGTGCAGAGAGTCTGGGTCTGGGCAAGCTGGTCACACGACCAGCAGCGCTGCACCAGGCGGTACGTGAGCGCGCCAACGACTGGTCTCAGGTGCGCCCGGAATGGGGCCTGGCCAACAACGCCTCATTTATCGTGGCACCGCGCGCGCGCAGCCGGAATATGAATCTGGCTGGTAGGAGCTTTTTGCACGACTACGACCATGCGCTGGATCCCGAGAACAAGGTGCTCACGCTCATCATGACTGCGCCCATGGTGGTCACTAACTGGATCAACCTCCAGTACCACGCCTCGACCGTGGACAACACGCGCTACGGGTGCGGCAACAAGCTTCTGCACAACGTGGTGGGTGGCCACATTGGCGTGTTTGAGGGCAACGGCGGAGACTTGCGCATTGGACTGCCGCTGCAGTCGTTGCACGACGGTCAGCAGCTGCGCCACACACCGCTGCGGCTGAGCGTGTACATCGAAGCGCCGCGCGCAGCCATCGAGTCGGTGCTGTCCGAGCATGCCACCGTACGCGAATTGGTGGAGAACGGGTGGCTGCATCTCTTCTGCATCGATGCCTTCACGGGGAGGGTGGCGCAGCGTTGGCGCGGGTGCTGGAGGGAGTCTGAGGCGCCGGTGGCTGAGCCGCATGTTCGTCCTCCAATCCCAGCAGCGTCAGAAATTGCGCCAATGCTGGCGTGAACGGCTTCCCCCGCCTCAGCACGCAAAAGCACTGGCGCTGAATAGGAGGTAGCGGGGTCATCAGCTCCACCAGCCGCCCCTCGCGCAGAGCGTCGTGCACCACCCAGCGCGAGAGGCAGGCAATGCCCAGGCCTGCGGCGGCGGCTTGCCGGATGGCTTCCGAGCTGCCCAGTTCGATCACGCGGCGGTAGGCGTGCAGTTGGGGCAGGATGGCGAGGTCGCCGGTTTCGCGCGTGCCCGAGCCGCTCTCGCGCAGCAGCCAGACGGCTGCGCGCAATTGCTCCAGGCTGGTGGGGTCGCACGGGTCCAGCCCTTGGGCACCGCTGGGCGCGGCGACGAGCACCAGTTCGTCGTGCAGCCAGGGGCGCGCGTCAAGCTGGGGGTGGTGGCAATGGCCTTCGACGAGGCCAACATCCAGGGAAAAGGCCGCGACTTGCGCGCAGATGTCTTCGGTATTGCCAATGGCCACGCTGGATTCCCAGTGCGGCGCCGCGGCCGGGCTGCTGCCGAAGAATCGGGCCAGCAGGGCGGGCAGCACATGGTTGCCCAAGGTGGTGCTGGCGCCGATGCGCAGCGACTGCAATTGCTGGTCCGCATCGCGTGCCATGCGCTCGATTTCGGACGCGTTTTCGAGCATGTGCAGCGCGCGCGGCAGCAGCGCGCGGCCGTTGTCGTTGAGGAGCAGGCGCCTGCCGGTGCGGTCAAAGAGCTGCAGGGAAAGCAGGCGCTCCAGCTCATTCACGGCTGCGCTGGTGGCCGACTGCGAGAGCGCTGCCGCGTGGCTGGCGGCGGTGGTGCTGCCGGTCTGCGCGACGGCGACAAAGATCTGCAACTGGCGCAGCGTCAGGCGAAGGACATCCATGGGGTGCGGCGTTCTATCGGTATAACAGCTAGATCATATGTAAATAACCCGTTGGACAGGAAGTATGCCGCTACGCACACTGCGCGGCATGGCTTCTTCTACCGATCTGACCGTGCGTGCGGACGCTCCGTCTGCCGCTCTCCAGGGGGCTTTGCGGCTTCCTCACGTACCGGACTGGCGCCGGCTGCTTCCTGGGCTGGTGCTGAGCGCCGCGCTGGCCGGCGCCGGCATGGCGCTGGGCCGCATCGAGTGGCTGGCGGCACACGGCCTGAGCGCGCTGACGCTGGCCATCGTGCTGGGCATGCTGGTGGGCAACACGGTGTACCCCCGCTTTGCTGCCGCCAGCGGCCCGGGCGTGACTGTGTCCAAACAGAACCTGCTGCGCCTGGGCATCATTCTGTATGGCCTGCGGCTGACGGTGCAGGACATCGGCCATGTGGGGCTTGCCGGGGTGGTGGTGGATGCGCTGGTATTGGGCTCGACCTTTCTGCTGGCCTGCTGGGTGGGCACGCGCTGGCTGGGCCTGGACCGCCAGAGCGCCATGATGATTGGCGCCGGCAGTGCGATCTGCGGTGCGGCGGCGGTGATGGCGGCCGAGCCGGTCGTCAAGGCGCGCGCCGAGCAGGTGACGGTGGCGGTGGCGACCGTGGTGGTGTTTGGCACGCTCTCCATCTTTCTGTACCCGGTGCTGTTCGATTTGAACCAGCATTGGGGTGTGATCGGTGGCGGTGCCCGGGGCTTTGGCCTGTATGCCGGCTCGACCATTCACGAAGTGGCGCAGGTGGTGGCGGCGGCGCGCTCCATCAGCCCCGAGGCGGCCGATACGGCGGTTATCGCCAAGATGGTGCGGGTGATGATGCTGGCGCCCTTCCTGCTGCTGCTCTCGGGCTGGCTGGCGCGTGATGCGGAGCGTCCTGCGGGGCCACGCGCACCGGGCAAGGGTGCCAAGGCCAAGATCACCGTGCCCTGGTTTGCCTTTGGCTTTGTGGCCGTGGTGCTGCTGAACTCCCTGCAATGGCTGCCGGCAAGCGCCACGGCGGCGGCTACGGGCATCGACACCGGTTTGCTCGCCATGGCGATGGCGGCGCTCGGCCTTTCAACGCACTTCAGCGCGATCCGCAAGGCGGGCGCCAAGCCGCTGCTGTTGGCGCTGATCCTGTTTGCCTGGTTGCTGGCGGGCGGGGCGCTGATCAACCACTGGGTGCCGCTGCTGCTGGGTTGAGGAATGGGGCTGTCAGGGCTTCGAGCCGGGTGAGAAACACCATCGCCTGGCTGCGGTCGCTGCCGCACATGGCCGGCTCTGGCCGCAGGCTGGCGCAGACGGCGGGGCGGTCGGGCCGGCCAAAGAGACGGCAGCGCAGATCGGCGTCCAGTTGCACGCAAGGCACGCCCGCTGGCTTTCCCAGCGGCATTCCGGGGATGGCGCTGGAGATGGACGGCGCCGTGCAGCACGCTCCGCAGCCAGGCCGGCAGCTTGCATCTGCTATCGCAGGCATAGCTGGTAGCGCTTGCCTGTTATGCGCCAAGAGCGTTTTTCGCAATATTTTTCTGCTTCACACCGCGGGCTCGCCGTGCAGGCGCTTGGCCGCCCACAGCACCTGCTCGACCACGCCCCGCACGCCGCTTTGGTGCGCCGCATCGGTGAGCGTGCCTTGGTCGTCAAAGGCGCTGGCGGCGCCGGCAAGGGCGTAGGCGCGCGGGGCCAGCCAGCATTCGAGATTGAGCAACAGCGGCGCCAGGTGGCTTTGTGAGCGCAGCCCACCCAAGCGGCCATTGGACGCACTGAGGATGCCGACCACCTTGCCGCGAAAGGGTTTCACGCCGTCGGTCCATTCGGGGTCGCCGACCACCGGGCTGGAAGCCCAGTCGATGGTGTTCTTCAACAGGGCGGTGTAGCTTCCGTTGTACTCGGGCGAGCAGACGATCCACGCCGGGTGCTCCCACAGCAGGCGCTTGAGCCGCAGCACATCGGCAGGTGTGCCGCGCGCTTCGAGGTCGGCGTTGTACATGGGGATGTCGAGCTCGGCCAGTTCCAGCAGCGTCACCTCACTGCCTGCGGCCTTGGCCATGGCGGCGGCTTCGCGGGCCAGACGGCGGTTGAACGATTGTTGGCGGGTGCTGCCCGCGAAGACGAGAGTTTTCATGGCCGCGATTGGAGCATAGGCACAGCGGCAAGGCGCGATGGTTCTTGAATGCACCGTGGTTTGGAACGGATTCCCGTGCCGGCGCGTTGGGTGTTTCACGTGGAACAGCGTCGCCGGGATGGGTCTGATCACCTGCAGCGCACGTCCGACGCGGCAAAGTGGGAAAATTGCGGGTTAGCCCGTACCGGCATCCGCACCGCACGTGCTGTTTTTTGACCCAGGGGCACCAGAGCCCCGGAGCGTTTCCATGTTGTACCCCCAGGAATTTGATGTCATTGTGGTCGGCGGCGGCCACGCCGGAACCGAGGCCGCGCTTGCCGCCGCGCGCATGGGCGCGCGCACGCTGCTGCTCACACACAACATCGAGACGCTGGGGCAGATGAGCTGCAACCCCTCCATCGGCGGCATCGGCAAGGGCCACCTGGTGAAAGAGGTCGATGCGCTGGGCGGCGCCATGGCGCTGGCCACGGACGAGTCCGGCATTCAGTTTCGCATTCTCAACTCCAGCAAAGGCCCTGCCGTGCGCGCCACCCGCGCACAGGCCGACCGTGTGCTCTACAAGGCGGCGATTCGCCGCATGATCGAGAACCAGCCCAATCTCTGGCTGTTCCAGCAGGCGGTGGACGATTTGATGGTGGAGGGCGACCGCGTAGTGGGCGCCGTGACACAGGTAGGCGTGAAGTTTCGCGGCCGCACGGTGGTGCTGACGGCAGGCACCTTTCTGGATGGCAAGATCCATGTGGGCCTGAACAGCTATGCCGCCGGGCGCGCGGGCGACCCGCCGGCCACCAGCCTCTCAAGCCGGCTCAAGGAGCTGCAACTGCCGCAGGCGCGTTTGAAGACCGGTACGCCACCGCGCATTGACGGGCGCAGCATCGACTTTTCCCGCTGCGAGGAGCAGCCGGGCGACGGCATGCCGGGAGGGGTGAACGAGGGCGCCGTGCCGGTGTTCAGTTTCATGGCCCATGCCCATGGGGGCGCTGCCATGCACCCGCGCCAGATGCCGTGCTGGATCACGCACACCAACCTGCGCACGCACGAGATCATCCGCTCGGGGTTCGACCGCAGCCCCATGTTCACCGGCAAGATCGAGGGCGTTGGCCCGCGCTATTGCCCCAGTGTGGAAGACAAGATCAACCGTTTTGCGGGCAAGGACAGCCACCAGATTTTTCTCGAACCCGAAGGTTTGAGCACGCACGAGTTCTACCCCAACGGCATTTCGACTTCGCTGCCTTTTGACATTCAACTGGCCTTGGTGCGCAGCATGGAGGGCCTGGAAAACGCGCACATCCTGCGGCCCGGCTATGCGATCGAATACGACTACTTCGACCCGCGCTCTCTCAAGAGCAGCTTCGAGACGCGGCAGATTGCCGGCCTGTACTTTGCCGGCCAGATCAACGGCACGACCGGCTACGAAGAGGCCGCCGCGCAAGGGCTGTTCGCTGGGATCAACGCCGCCCTGGCGTGCCGGGGTGAAGCGCCCTGGCTGCCTGGGCGCGATGTGGCTTACCTGGGTGTGCTGGTGGACGACCTCATCACGCAAGGTGTGACCGAGCCCTACCGCATGTTCACCAGCCGCGCCGAGTTCCGCCTGCAGCTGCGCGAAGACAATGCCGACATGCGGCTCACCGAAGTGGGGCGCCAGATGGGTTTGGTGGACGACGCACGCTGGGAGTCCTTCAGCCGCAAACGCGAAGCGGTGGTGCGCGAAACCCAGCGCCTAAAGGACACCTGGGTCAATCCGCGCAACCTGGCTGCCGGCGAATCGGAGCGGGTGCTGGGCAAGGCCATCGAGCATGAGTACAACTTGTTTGAGCTGCTGCGCCGGCCGGGGGTGTCGCACCAGGACTTGACCGGCATGGATGGTGGGCGCTTCGTCAGCGCCGATGTTTCACGTGAAACCTTGGGCGATCTGTTTGACCCCGTGCGCGAGCAGGTGGAGATTGCGGCCAAGTATTCGGGCTACATCGATCGGCAAAAGGGCGATGTGGAGCGCGCTTCCCATTTCGAGCAGCTGCGCCTGCCGGATGCCATCGACTACCTACAGGTGACGGCGCTGAGCATCGAGGCGCGGCAAAAGCTGAACGCGCACCGCCCGGAAACCCTGGGGCAGGCATCGCGCATTCCCGGCATTACACCGGCCAGCATTTCGCTGCTGCTGGTGCATTTGAAAAAGGGCGGCCTCAAGGAGTACATCGCTGTGGATGCCGGAGCCTCTGCGTGACCGGCGCGTTGCGCCAAGGCCTGGAGGCGGGTGTGCGGGCGCTCGGCCTGTCGTTGACCGAGCCTCAAATTGACCAATTGTTGGCGTTTCAGGCGCTGCTGCAAAAGTGGAACCGGGTTTACAACCTGACGGCGGTGCGCGAGCCTGGTGAGATGTTGACGCACCACTTGCTCGACAGTCTGGCGGCTGTGCCGGCGCTCCAGCGCGAGCTTGCGGGGCAGGGAAGAGAAGCGCCACGTCTTCTGGATGTGGGTTCGGGCGGCGGCTTGCCAGGCGTGGTGTTCGCCATCTGTTTGCCGCAGCTTGCGGTCTACTGCGTGGACACCGTGGCCAAGAAGGCCGCGTTCATTCAGCAGGCGGCGGCGGCTTTGCGGCTGCCGGGCCTGCACGGCATTCATGCTCGGGTCGAATCGCTCGCCGGGCCGTTTGATGTGGTCAGCAGTCGGGCCTTTGCCTCGCTCAAGGATTTCACGCAGTGGTCGCATGCGGCACTCGCGCCCCAGGGCGTCTGGCTGGCCATGAAAGGCAAGCTCCCGCAAGATGAACTGGCGGCGCTGCCTGCGGGCGTGGAGGTGTTTCACGTGGAACCTCTTGTCGTTCCGGGGCTGGACGCAGAGCGCTGCATTGTCTGGATGCGTCCGCACAGCCATCCGAATGGGGCCGCAGCAGCGGCGCTCGCGTAAACTCAACCTCTTTGCCTGCTGCGGAGATGCCATGTCGGCTGTTGTGAATTTTCAAGTCATCTCTGCGTTACCCGCAGGAGTTCGCTGATGGCCCGCATTTTCTGCATCGCCAACCAGAAGGGCGGGGTTGGCAAAACCACCACCTCGGTCAACCTGGCCGCAGGCCTGGCGCGCATCGGCCAGCGTGTGCTGCTGGTGGACCTGGACCCGCAGGGCAATGCCACCATGGGTTCGGGTGTGGACAAGCGCAAGCTGGCGCTCACGGTGTACGACGTGCTGCTGGAATCCGCCTCGGTGAGCGAGGCAGCGGTACTGGCGGAGAAATGCGGCTACCAGGTGTTGGGCGCCAACCGTGAGCTGGCGGGCGCTGAAGTCGAGCTGGTGGACGTTGAGCGGCGCGAAAAACGCCTCAAGACAGCGTTGGCCGAAATTGATGCCGACTACGATTTCGTGCTCATCGATTGCCCGCCCTCGCTCTCCATGCTCACCCTCAACGGCCTGTGCAGCGCGCATGGCGTCATCGTGCCCATGCAATGCGAATACTTCGCACTCGAAGGCCTGACAGATCTGGTCAACACCATCAAACAGGTGCACGCCAACCTCAACCCGGACCTGCAGATCATTGGTCTGCTGCGCGTCATGTTCGATCCGCGCATCACGCTGCAAAGCCAGGTGAGCGAGCAATTGCGCGGCCACTTTGGCGACAAGGTGTTCGACACCGTGATCCCGCGCAATGTGCGCCTTGCCGAGGCGCCCAGCTACGGCTTGCCCGGCGTGGTGTTCGACCCTGCCGCCAAGGGCAGCCTGGCCTTCGTGGAGTTCGCCCGGGAGATGGTCGAGCGCGTACAGCGCCTGGCGCCGGCCACCAAGGAAAAAATAGCAGCCAAATAGGCCTCTAGCGCTTTGTCCATAAGCGCAGGCAGCTATCTAAATAGAAGCGTATGTCGCCCGATCACGTTCTCATTCTTCCGGGCTGGCAAGGCTCCGGCGCCGGCCATTGGCAGACCCTGTGGGAGGCGGCGCACGGCTACCGGCGGGTTGAGCAGCACGATTGGATGCACCCGCTGCGCGGCGACTGGAGCGCGCGGCTTGATGAGGTGGTGGTGGACACCGACGGGCCGGTGGTGCTGGTGGCACACAGCCTGGGCTGCATCCTGACCGCCTGGTGGGCGGCGCATTCGCAGCACACGCAGCAGGTGCGTGGCGTGCTGCTGGTGGCGCCAGGCGACGTCGAACAGCCCGATGTTGCCGCGCAACTGCCCGGCTGGGCGCCCATTGCCCGCCAGCCGCTGCCGTTTCCTGCCGTGCTCGTGGGTAGCCGCAACGACCCGTACTGCCGCTTTGAACGTGCCCAGGCATTGGCGCAGGCTTGGGGGGCGCGGTTTGTCGATCTGGGCGAGCGCGGCCACCTCAACGCGGAATCCGGCCTCGGCGCGTGGCCTGAAGGCCTGTCGCTGCTGCATGCATTGATGAAAGATTGAACACCACCATGGTCACCAAGAAACCCAAAGGCCTGGGCCGCGGCCTCGAAGCGCTGCTCGGACCGAAAGTGGCAGAACGCGTCAACACCGAGCCGGCCGAAGGCGCACCCAGCAGCCTGCCGCTATCGGCTCTGGTGCCCGGCATGTACCAGCCGCGCACCCGGATGGATGAGGGCGCGCTGTACGAGCTGGCCGAATCCATCAAGGCGCAGGGCATCATGCAGCCGGTGCTGGTGCGGCGCCTGAGTGCGGGTGAGAACGCCGGCCAGTACGAAATCATCGCCGGCGAGCGGCGTTTCCGCGCCGCCCACCTCGCGGGCCTGGACAGCATTCCCGTGCTGGTGCGGGACGTCCCCGACGAGGCCGCCGCGGCCATGGCGCTGATCGAGAACATCCAGCGCGAAGACCTGAACCCGCTGGAAGAGGCGCAAGGCCTCTCGCGCCTGGTCAAGGAGTTTGGCCTGACGCATGAGCAGGCGGCGCAGGCGGTAGGGCGCTCGCGCTCGGCCGCGTCCAACCTGCTGCGCCTCTTGAACCTGGCCGAGCCGGTGCAGACCATGCTGATGGCCGGCGACATCGACATGGGCCATGCCAGGGCGCTGCTCTCGCTCGACCGCACGGCGCAAATCACGGCCGGCAACCAGATCACGGCCAAGAAGCTCTCGGTGCGCGAGGCCGAATCGCTGGTGCGGCGCATCGGCGCCGATTTCAACCTGGTGCCACAAAAGCCCAAAAAAGAGAAATCGCGCGACATCAAGCGCGTGGAAGATGAGTTGTCCGACCTGCTGACGGCCGAGGTGGAGGTGCGCGTCAAAAAGCGCGTCAAGCGCGCCGGCCGGGTAGAGGAAATGGGTGAGCTGGCGATCTCCTTTGGCTCGCTCGACGCGCTCAACGGCCTGATCGAGCGTTTGCGCGGGGACTGATTCCCCATCCCGGCGACGCCATGCCGCGCTTTCCCTGGCCGCTGCCGGCCCTGCTGGTCTGGGGGGCGGCGTGGCTGGCCTATGGGTTGCTGGCGCGCGTCCTGCCGTCCGGCTGGGCGCTGCTGCTGGCGTGCGTGCTGCCGGTGGTGGCCAGCCCGCTGGCGGGCAGTTGGTGGCGCCGCACTCTCTTGGCGGCGGGTTTTCCGCTGGCGCTGCTGCTCTCGGGTACCGCCAGCGTGGCGCCCTGGGTCTGGCTGGCACCGCTGGCGCTCTTGCTGCTCGTTTATCCACTGGGCGCCTGGCGCGACGCGCCCCTGTTCCCCACGCCGCATGGTGCACTGTCCGATCTGGGCACGACCGTGCCATTGCACGAGGGCGCGCGCCTGTTCGACGCTGGCTGCGGGCTGGGTGATGGGCTTATCGCCCTGCGCCAAGCCTATCCAAAGGCGCACCTGGAGGGCATCGAGCGCAGCCGCCTGCTGCAGATGCTGTGCGCCTGGCGCTGCCCCTGGGCCTATGTGCGCCGGGGCGATCTCTGGGCGGCGGACTGGGCCAGCTACGCGCTTGTCTACCTGTTCCAGCGGCCCGAGAGCATGGCGCGCGCCCTCGTCAAGGCCCAGGCCGAGATGGAAGTTGGGACGTGGCTCGTCAGCCTGGAGTTTGCCGTGCCCGAGGTGGTGCCCGACGCCACGCTGCAACTCCCTGGCGACCGCACGGTGTGGCTTTATTGCATCGCGCAGCGTGAAAAATCGCACGCTGCGGCGCCAGATCGTGCGCGGGAACAAATTTCAAGCCACCGCGCACGCGGATACTTCGGACGGTAGCCCCGGTATTTGCTACATTCTCGCGGCTGGTCCCGCAGCGGCGTACTGGGGGCAGCAAAAAGGCGGAGAGCGTGCAAGCAAGCGCGCCCCAAGAAGAAGAAGGAGGAGGAAGGCAGTGCCCGTTGCGCAGCCGTGGATCACCTCTGGATAGACAACAAAATCGGAGGAACCCATGGCTTTTTCACGACCCTCGCGCGCCCGCGCCCTGGCCCCGTTGGCGCTCGCCCTGGCGCTGGCCGGCTGCGCCAACATGCAAAGCCACGACAAGCTGGCGACCGAAATGCAGACCGCCGGCAACAACGGCGGCATCCCCGCGGCGCTCTCGCGCCTGGAGGCTTCCGCCACCACCGAAGCCGAGCGAACCGAGCTGCTCTACAACCTCGAACGCGGCGAATTGCTGCGCATGGACCAGCGCTACGACGACAGCACCAACGCCTTTCTGCTGGCCGACAACCGTGTCAAGGCCTGGGAAGAAGCCGCCAAGACCGACCCGCAAAAGCTGATGGGCACGGTGGGCGCGGCCCTGGTCAGCGAGCGCCTCAAAGTCTACGAAGGCCAGGACTATGAAAAGGTCTGGCTCACCACCACGCTGGCGCTCAATCGCGTCGCCGTGGGCGACCTGGACAACGCGCGTGTCGACATCAAGCGCACGCACGAGCGCGAAGCGGTGATTGCCGAGTTCCGCGCCAAGGAGACGCTGGCCGCAGAAGAAGAAGCCAAGGCCAAGGGCGCGCAGTCTGGCGGCAAGGAACTGAACGGCTACCCGGTGGAAACGCTCAACGACCCCGAAGTGCTGGCGCTCAAGAACGGGTATTCGAACGCCCTCTCGCACTACCTCGCAGGTTTTCTGTACGAGGTGCTGGGCGAATCGGGCCTGGCCGCGCCGGGCTACCGCAAGGCCATTGAGCTCAAGCCCGAAACGGCGGTGCTCGAAGAAGGCCTGCGCGGCCTGGACAGCCGCACCAGCTTCACCTGGAAGCGCCGCCAGCGCATGACCGACGTGCTGTTCCTGGTCGAGGCGGGCGACGCGCCAGCGCGCAAGCCCAAGGCGTTCACGCTGCCCGTGCCGACCGGGCGCGGCATGGTCACGGTGAGTATTTCCTACCCGGTCATCGAGCCTTCCACCGATGCGCCTCTTGGCCAGATCTCCGCCGCCGGCTACGACTTCAAGCTGGAAAAGATTGTCGACGTGAACGTCATGGCACGCCGCGCCTTGAAGGACGAAATGCCCGGCATGGTGCTGCGCGGGGTCACCCGCGCGGTGGCCAAGGGCGTGCTGCAGGACCAGCTGCAAAAGAACGGAGGCCTGCTGGGCGGGCTTATCGGCGCCGTGGCCTCGGTGACCACCGAGCAGGCCGATGACCGCATGTGGCGCATGCTGCCCGGCCGGGTCTACGTGGCGCGCGGCTACTTGCCACCGGGCACGCACCAACTGAGCGTCAATGGCCGCCCCCTGCCCGAGCCGGTACAGATCGACGGCCAGTACGCGCTGGTGCCCATGCGCCTGTACCACAACACCGTGCTGATGGGCAAGGTGGCCACCATCGGCAGCCTGGCCGCTGTGTCCGCCGCGCCGCCCACACCCGCCGCCGCAGCGCCTGCGCCCGACACGCCCGCCAAACCGCAGAAGGCGAAAAAACGCCGCACCAGCAAACCCGCAGCCGCCAGCGCCGCGCAGTAACGGGCAACGCCACTCTCAAGCCAACCCAAGGAGCCCGCGCATGAACACACGCACCCTTCTCGCCGCCAGCGCCGCTTTCCTGGCGCTCTCAGGCGCCGCCCTGGCGCAGATGCACGACCCGGCCACACCGATTGCCGTGGCCGCCAAAGTTGCGCTGCGGGGTGAAGCCAACAACATCGCCGTGCGCGAGATCCGCATCGTGCGCAAGAACGATGTGCTCGTCGTGCAGGCCGACATGGCCAACATGGGCCGCAGCGACCGCACCGTGTTTTACCGCTTCCGCTGGCTCGACAACGTCGGCAATCAGGTGGGTGACGGCGAATCGTGGAAGCAAATGGCCGTGCTGGGTCTGGGCCAGCAGACCGTGAAAAGCGTGGCCCCGACCAGTGCCGCGCAGGATTTCCGCATCGAAATGAACGTAGAAACGCGCTGAACGCAGCGCCTTGCAGGAGAAACACCATGACCGCATTTTTCAGCCGCCACCTTGCCCTGGGCCTGGCCACCGCCACGTTGCTGCTGGCTGGTTGCCAGAACCTCTCGTCCCCCGTGATCCGCTTTGACCGCCAGGTCAACTATGGCGACGCCAAGGGCGTGGAACTGGTGACCAACGAGTTTGGTTCGTCCGACCTGCAGATGATCGCCGAGAAGATGACCGGCAGCCTGCTGGAAACCGGCATCTTCCAGGGCCGCCCCACGGTGACCATCTCCACGGTGAAGAACAAGACCAGCGAGTACATCGACACCACCAACGTGATGAGCTCCATCCAGACCGCGCTGGTCAAGTCCGGCAAGGTGCGCTTCGTGCGCTCTATCCGTGAGATGCAGTCTGGCGTGGATGAGCTGCAGCGCCAGAACCAGAGCGGCCTGTACAAGCAAAGCAGCACGGCCAAGATCGGCAACATGACCGCGGCCAAATACAGCCTGGAAGGCGAGCTGACCAGCATCGTCAAGCAGAGCGCCTCGACCAAGGACGTGTACTACAAGTTCACGCTCAAGCTCTTCGACGTGGAAGAGGGCACCATCGAATGGGAAGACGAAAAAGAAATTCGCAAAACAAGTCAGAGGTAACCCCCTGCGTCGCTTCGCGCCTTCCCCCCCCCCTGGAGGGGGGACGCCGCCAGCGCGGCGGGGCGGCCCTTGCGCGGCGGCCGCTGGTGTGCGCCGCGCCAGTTTTGTGCGATGCGGCCGAAATCGCTTGCATCGCCTGATCCACCCAAGAAGTCCAGTCAGCTCACAAGGAGCCCTACCATGCAACGCAGAACCACTCTGAACGCAGCGCTGTCCGTGCTGGCCGCCACCGCGCTGGCCTGGGGCGCTAGCGCCCACGCGCAGAACGCGGCGCCGCGCATTGCGGTCACCGATCTGGCCTACGCCCAGCAAGTATCCGAATACTTCATGGCCGGCCAGTACCAGCGCAGCAGCCAGATGAGCGCGCAGGGCAGCCAGGGCGGTGGCTACAGCCACGGGCCCTACGGCGGTTCGGGCTCGTACTCGGGCCAGCAGTCCATGCAAGCTTCCGAGCAGGCCAGCGGCACCTACGTGGCCGGGCGCTACAGCTACATCGAAATGCGCGAGCTCGGCGGCTACACCAACGACATCAAGGGCGCCATCCTGCAGGGCACCTATTTCAAGCTGGTGCAAGGCCGGGGTTTTGACGCTGGTGCGCCGCAAAACTCGAAAGCCGAGCAGGTGCTCAACCAGGTGCAGGGCGGCAAGATGGCCAAGCCCGTGCGCCAGAACGACGTGACCAACGTCATCGCCCGCCTCAAGAAGGGCGAGTTCAAGGGCGCCGACTACGTGCTGTTTGGCGTGGTCTCCAGCATCGACTTCACCGACGCGCTCTCGCCCCTGCAGGGCACCAGCAGCGCCACGCGCCAGTATGGCCTGCAATTGCTGGCCGACTTCTCGCTGATCGACACCAAGACCTACGAGATCAAGGCGGCGTTCTCGGCCCAGGGCGAGGGCAACGACACCAAGATCCTGTCGAACCGGGGCGACATCGCGCCGCCGAACCGCTCCAAGGTCATGAAAGAGACCTCGCTCAGCCTGGCCCAGGACGTGTACCAGCAACTGGCTGGGCAGTTGGGCTACACCGACGCCAAGCTTTCGCGCGGCGTGCGCCGGGGCCAGCCCATGCCCATGCAGCAGGGCGGTGAGCCGATGCGGGAAGCCCCGCCGGAGCAGGTCATCATCCTGAAGTGAACGGCGATTGGGCGTCTGAAAGAGACGGCATGGGCCCGTCGCCCGCAGCGCTCCAGGCCCGCCCCGTGCGGGCCTTTGTGCGTGGCGGTCGGGCGGCGCTTGCTTTGGCCAGTGCCGCCCTGTGCGGGTGCACGGTGCCAGCATCGGAGCGCGGGAATGGCACCCCGCCCGCTGCCGTGGAACCCGCTACCGCCAGCGCATTTCATACCCGGCAACTGCCCGCAGCCGATGGCCTCACGCTCATGGCCCTGGAGCGCCCTGCGCGCGCCATGCCGGTGCGCTACCGCGTCATCGTGGTGCCCGGTTCCGGCTGCGCCGGCATGGCGCCACTCGCTGACCGCTACTTTGCCGGCCTGCTGCATGCCCAGGTGCTGGTGCTGCACAAGCCCTGGGTCGATCCGGACGCCAGCACGCCTGCCGATCGGTGTTCTGCCGCCTTCGTACAGGCGGATGGCCTGGGGGCCTGGCGCGCCCATGCCATCGCCGCACTGCGCGCAGACGCGCGGACCCGGGTGGGTGAGTCGCCCCTGCCGCAGCTGCTGATCGGCATTTCGGAAGGCGCAGAACTTTTGCCCGCGCTGGCGCCCGAGGTGCCCCACCTGGCGGGCCTTGTGCTGATCGGCTCCAGCGGCCTCGACCCCAGGGCAGCCTTGGCGCTGCAAGCGCAGCGGCAAGGTGCCACCGCTCGGCTGCAGGTACTGGAGCGTGCCCAAGCCGGCCCGCTTGCGGGCGCGGCCGTGCGCGAGGGCCGCAGCCTGCGCTATTGGCGCGAACTCTGGCAATGGCCGCTGGAGCAGCCTTTGCTCGCCGCTCCCTGGCCGCTGCTGCAGGTGTGGGGAGCGCAAGATGCCCTGCTGCCGCAGGCGGCGTACCAGCGCTTTCGTGCACTGGCACGGGGGCGTGCTGCCCCTTACTGCGCCCGCACACTGCCCGGTGCCGACCATGGCTTGCAACGTCCTGGGCACGACGGCGTGCAGCAGGTGTGGGCCTGGCTGGAGCAGTGGGCGCGTGCGCCAGGCAAGGGGCTGTGCGCGGGTGTGGCAGCGCCAGAGTGAGCGGCCATTTCCGTAGCGCCTGCGCTGAGGGCTGCCTTCACCGGGGGCGCTTCATGCGAAAGAGCTGCTCTTTGCCAATCGAAAAATAATCCGCCGCGCCGCCGCCGCGCAGGATGGGCTGGGCGGCGGCGGTGTCGTACACGCCGCCCGGCAGCAGCGCGCGGTCGATGTGCACGGCCACCACTTCGCCCAGCACCAGCCAGGTGTCCACGGCAACGCCCTGGGCCGATTGCAGTTGCACGATCTGGCTCACGCGGCATTCGAAATGCACCGGCGAGCGTGCCACGCGCGGCGGGCGCACCAGCCGCGAGGGCAGGCGATCGAGCCCGGCGAGGGCGAATTCGTCCACCTCGGGCGGGACCGATGCGCTGCTCGCGTTCATCGCCTCGGCCAGCGGCCGGGTGGCCAGGTTCCAGACGAATTCACCGCTGGCGCGCACGTTGCGCAGCGTGTCTTTCGCCTCAATGCTGGCAAAGCCGATGATGGGCGGGGTGTAGTTGAAGGCGTTGAAGAAGCTGTAGGGCGCGAGGTTGGCGGTGCCGTCTGGCGCGCAGCTCGATATCCAGCCAATCGGGCGCGGCCCGACGATGGCATTGAACGGGTCGTGCGGCAGGCCGTGGCCGAGGCGCGGTTCGTAGAAATGGGTGTTGGGCGTCGTGGGGCTCACTGGGTAACCTCCGTGCTGCGCACCGCGGTGCGCGGCTTGCCTGGGGCGGTCCTGCGCTGCGTTCATGCGCCATCACGATAGCGGGTTGGCCCGTGGCCCGCTTGGGCAGGAGGCAAAAGCGCTTCCAGAATAATAGCTTCTAGCGCTTTCTGCATAAGCGCTAGAGGGCTAAAAACCTTGAAATTACGGGTTGTGCGCCAGTGCCTGCCGCGCGAGGGGCTTCGCGGGAGCGGCAGCGGACAAGGTCCGAGCGGCTGCGGGTGCCATGCTTCCCAGCCGGAATACGCCGACGGCCGTCACCAGTTCTTGCGCGTGGTGGTTGAGGTTGTCGGCGGCGGCAGACGATTCTTCCACCAAGGCGGCGTTCTGCTGTGTCACCTGGTCGAGTTGATCGACGGCCGCGCTCATCTGTGCGATGCCTTGTGTCTGCTCCGCCGTTGCCAGGCTGATGCTGCTGATCAGCTCGCTGACCTGCTTCACTTGGGTGACGATGTCCTGGATGGTGCTGCCCGCCTGGTGTACCAGTTTGCCGCCGGCGTCGACTTTGCTCACGCTGTCGGCGATCAAGGCCTTGATTTCGCGTGCCGCTTCGGCGCTGCGGCCGGCGAGGCTGCGCACCTCGCTTGCCACCACGGCAAAACCGCGCCCTTGCTCGCCCGCGCGGGCGGCTTCGACGGCAGCGTTGAGCGCCAAAATATTGGTCTGGAAGGCGATCCCGTCGATCACGCCAATGATGTCACCGATGCGGCGCGACGCCGTATTGATCTCGTCCATGGTCGTGACCACGTCGCCCACGACCTCACCGCCGCGCGCCGCCACTTCGCTCGCCGTCTGCGCCAGTTGGGCGGCTTGGTGGGCCACGTCGGCATTGCTTTGCACGGTGCTGGTCAACTGCTCCATGGAGGCAGCAGTCTCTTCCAGGTTGGCGGCCTGCTCTTCGGTACGTTGCGACAGGTCGAGGCTCCCGGCGGCGACCTGGCTGGCGCCCGTGGCAATGCTGTCGCTGCTGGTGCGCACGGCGGAGACGATGCCGCGCAGGCTGGCGTTCATGCTGTTGAGTGCCGCCAGCAACTGGCCCATTTCATCCTGGCTCGCAGGGGTTGCGTCGGAAGCCAAGTCACCTGCCGCGATACGCTGGGCCAGTGCCAAGGCCCGCTCGACCGAGCGCGTTGTGCTGCGGCGCACCAGCCACAGCACCATGCCCGCCAGTACCGCAGTGGCCAATGAAATCAGCAAGACCTCCAGCAATAGGCGGCGCGTGTCGGAAGCCCGGCTGGAGACTTGCGCCGACATGACCTGCATGGCTTGGTCGAGCAAATTGGCCTGGGCGTCGATGTACCCCGTGAGGGTGGCGATGTAGTCTTTGCTCGGCGTGTCGAAGGACGAGGCTTCGACGATTTTCTGGGTAACCAGCGCCAGGGCCGCGTCGGCGGCCTTTTGTGCACCTGCAGCGGGTTCGGCCAAGGTGCGCCGCGCCAGAGGGTCGTTCGCCATGGCCAGCGCCAGGGCTTCTTGCGCCTGCCGCGCGGCCACGCGCGCGCCCTGTACCAGCGCGGCGGCCTGCGCCTGACTGCTGGGGTTGGCCTGCTTTGCATTCAGAAACGCCGCGCCGACGGCGCGTGCCTGGCCCAGGCTCTCCGTGAGACGAGGCAGGTGTTCGAGGGCGGCCATCGTCAGGTAGTAGGCGCTGGCGGGGACATGCAGCGTAAGGCCAGAGCGGTCGACCAGAGCCAAAACAATTTCCAACTGCTCGTCAATCACGGCGGATTGTTGGCGAAAGCTCTCCGGTACGGTCAGGCTGCGCTCGCCAACCGCCTTTCCTAACTCGAGCCAGCGCTTTTGCACCGCCTCGGCCCGCGCCGTCAACGCTGCGTCGCCAAAGCGCTGCAGCGTGCTGAGTTGCTCTTGCAGTGCCTTGGTAGAACTCGCCAGCAGTGCTTCACGTGGCGCGCGTGCCTCCTCGCTGCCGGAGAGAAAATTGGCGGATTGGCCCCGGTGCTGCTGCATCAACTGCACGGTGTGGACGACGGCAATCGCAGGCGCCACGCCCGAGAGGGCTTTTTCAGAACGCGCGATGTCGGTCAAGCCGCCCGAGAGCACCAGCCACATCGGCAGGGCAAGGGCGATGAGTCCCAGCACGCCCACCAGCAGGAATTTGCGCGACAGGCGCAGGTTGTCGATCAGCTTTTGCATGGTGCCCCTCACAATTCGATACGAATCGTGTGAAAGCGCATTATTTGCACAAAGCGTGGGCGTGGTGGCCCAATTTGACCTGATGAATGTCAAGTTGCAGGCTCGCGTGTTCACGCGATGTCGAGCGCCAGGGCGGCCGGATCAGGCCTGCTTGTCGCGTGGCGGTTCGTTCATTTTGTGGCGCACCACCAAGGCAAAACCGGTGATGCCCACCACCATGATGGCGATCCCCACGATGCTCATCAGGCCATAGTCGGTGGAAAAAAGATCGGTGAGCGCCTTCATGAACATGTCCTCCGTTAAATACACAATTTATTTAGGGATATTTTGGAAGTGTGGGACGTTTGGGTGTTGACGCAACGCAAGGCAGCGTGCTGAGGCCGCAAGAACTCAGGGTTCTGTGCCCTGCGTAGCACGCATCGCCTTGCCCAGAAATCGTCCTGCCGTCTGCCCCACGCTGCGCCGCACCATGGCGCTGAAGGCGCTCGGGCTGTAGCCGAGCTCGGCGGCAATCTGTGCGATCGACAGTTCGCGGGCGGCGAGCGAGACGGCCTGCGCCAGGACCACCTGCTGGCGCCACTGGGTGAAGCTGGTGGCCAGTTCCTGCCGGAATAACCTTGCCACGGTGCGCGGGCTGGCGCCAGTGTCCCGCGCCCAGGCGGCCAGCGTGTCATGGCGCGCCGGGTCGGCGAGCACGGCTTCGCACAATTGGCGCAGGCGCTTGTCGCGCGGCAGGTCCACGCCCAGGCGGCGCGTGGGGGCTTGTGCCAGCTCCTGGCGAATCAGGGCGCTGAGATGCCGTTCACGCCGACGACCTGACGCCCCCGTGAACGTCGGCTGGTCGTCTGCATCGGTCGGCATCTCGCGGACCAGCGCACGCAGCAGGGGCGAGACTTCGAGCATGCGCGCGCCGCGCCAGGCGTCGGCCTGTGCCAGCGGCGCGGCGTCGGGCCCGCAGCGGCTGCGCGGCACATACAGGTAAAGCGTGCGCAGGTCGGCGTCGTCCACCAGAGTGACGGCGTGCACCATGCCAGGCGGTATCCACAGCGCATGCGAGGGTGGCACCAGGTAGCTGCCGCCATCGACACCGAGCCGGATCACGCCGCGGTCGGCCATGGCGACCTGTGCCCAGGGGTGGCTGTGCGGTGCAACCTGGGTGTTCGCTGCCAGATGGCGCACTTTGGCACGGACCGGCCGTGCGGCTGTCGGTACGAACAAATGCGGCGTGATGGAGCTGACCACCGGTCGGGAGGCCGCGGCAGCGAGGAGGGGCGTGCTTGGCATGATCGCAACAGAAATTGGCAGACTATCGCCATTCGGACGTTCTGCACCAGCCTACCATCGCCGCATGACTACCGCCACTTCGCGCGCGCAGGCCGCCGTGCCCCTGCACCAGGACGCCAAAACCATTGGCCTGATCGGGATGGCGCACGCGACCTCGCATTTCTTTCACATGCTGCTGCCGCCGCTGTTCCCGTGGTTCATCAGTGATTTTTCGCTCAACTATTCCGAGCTTGGGCTGCTGGTGACGGTGTTTTTCGTCATCTCGGCCGTTGGGCAAGCCTCGGCGGGTTTCCTGGTGGACCGGGTGGGCGCACGGCCGGTGCTGTTTTTCGCCGTGGGCTGTTTTGCCGCCGCCGCGCTTACCGCTGCGTTGGCGCCAGGCTATCTGGGCCTGGCCGTGGCGGCGGCGCTCGCAGGCCTGGGCAATGCCTCGTTCCACCCGGTGGATTTCACCATCATGAACAAACGGGTCTCGCAGGCGCGCCTGGGCCACGCGTTCGCGGTGCACGGCATTACCGGCAACCTCGGCTGGGCGGCTGCGCCGGTGTTCATGGCGGGTATTGCCACGGCCAGCGGCTCCTGGCGCATGGCGTGCTTTGCCGCCTGCGGTGTGGCGCTTCTCGTGCTCGCCGTGCTGTGGTGGAACCGCGATGCCGTGGACGACAGCCAGGGCGAATGGGCCCATGCAACGCCAGCGGGCGGTGCGCAGGCCAAACCCGAGCACCCGATGGCGTTTTTGCGCCTGCCCTCGGTATGGCTGTGTTTTTCGTTCTTTTTCTTCAGCACCTGCGCGCTCGCCGCCATGCAGAGCTTCGCCAGCCCTGCGCTTGGGAGGATGTATGGCCTGCCGCTCGATCTGACGGCCCTGGTCATTACCGGCTACATGCTGTTTGGGGCGGCCGGGATGGTGGTGGGGGGCTTCCTGGTCTCGCGCGTCGAGCGTCTGGAGCGCACCATTGCCGTCGCCATGTGCGCCGGTGCGGTGCTGCTGGCGCTGGTGGGCACGGGCTGGTTGCCGGGCGTGGCGGCGCTGTGGGTGGCCGCCATCGCGGGCGCCGGCACGGGCGTTGCCGGGCCGTCGCGCGACATGTTGATCAAGCGCGCTGCGCCGCCGGGTGCCACGGGGCGTGTCTACGGCACGGTGTACTCCGGCCTGGATTTGGGTTTTTCCGTGGCGGCGCCGGTCTTCGGTGCGTTGCTCGACCGGGGCATGACCAGCGCTGTGTTCTATGGCGCGGCGCTCGCGCTGGTGCTGGGCGTGTCGTCTGCGGGCATGGTGGGGGTGGGGGTGGCGGCGCGCTCGGCGCGCAGGCCTGTGGCCGCGTGAGGCGGTCCGATTTCCCGTCCTAAGTTTGTGAACACGTTCTAAACCGCTATACCGGGTGTGCTGCGCGCCAGGTGCGGGTCCACTCGGGCACGGCAGAGGCAGGCATGGGCCGGGCAATGCCATAGCCCTGGGCCAGTTCGCAACCCAGCGACAGCAGCACGTCGCCGTGCTCCATGGTTTCCACGCCCTCGGCGATCACCTCACGGCGGAAGGCTTTGGCCAGACCGATGACGCCTTGCACGATGTAGATGTCGTCAGCATCTCCCAGGATGCCGCGCACGAAGCTCTGGTCGATCTTGATGACCTGCGCGGGCAGGCGGCGCATGTAGGTGAGCGAGGAAAACCCGGTGCCGAAGTCGTCGAGCGCAAAGCGCACACCCATGGCCTGGCAGCGGCGCATCAAGTGGGATATTTTCGCTATATCGGCCAGGGCGCTGCTTTCCAGGATTTCAAGCTCCAGGCACTCGGGCGCCACGTCGGGCTGGGTGTGCAGCAATTGCTCCAGCCGTTCTGCGAAGCCATCTCCCAGCAACTGGTAGGCGCCGACGTTGACGCTCACCTTGAGCCTCAATCCCTCTGCATGCCAGCGTGACATTTGCGCCAGGGCCGTCGCAATCACCCATTCGCCCACGAAGGTGTCCAGTATGTGGTTTTCAATAGCGGGCAGAAAAAGCGCGGGAGCAAGAAGACCGCGCTCCGGGTGTTGCCAGCGTATCAGCGCCTCGGCGCCAACCACCTCACCCGTACGCAGGTTGACCTTCGGCTGGTAATGCAGCTCGAATTCGCTGCGTTCCAGGGCGGTGCGAATGTCCTGCAGGTTCTGGCGCTGGCTTGCCTGGGCGGCATCGTGGGCCACATCAAAAATGGCCAGACGGTTCTTGCCCGCCTGTTTCGCCTGGTACATGGCGTGGTCGGCGTGGCGCAGCAGCTGTTCGGCGTCCACCGCATCGCGTGGGTACAGCGTGACGCCAATGCTGGCCGAGACCTGCAAGGTGTCGCGGCCCAGCGGCACGGGCTCGCTGGCGGCGTGCAGCAGGCGCTCCACCACCGGGCCGAAATCTTGCGGCTGCTCGAGATCGGCCATCACCACGACGAATTCGTCGCCGCCAATGCGCGCCAGGGTATCGCCTTCGCGCAGGGCTTCCGCCATGCGGCGGGCCAGGGCGATGAGCAGCTGGTCGCCGGTTGCATGGCCATACCGGTCGTTGATGGCCTTGAAGCCGTCGAGATCGAGAAGCGCCACGGCCAGGTACGACGAGCGGCGCTGGCACCGCGCCATGCATTGGCGCAGGCGGTCAAACATGAGCACGCGGTTGGGCAGCTCCGTGAGGACGTCAAAATGGGCAAGGCCTTCGAGCCGCTGCTCGGTCTCGCGTGCCTGCGTGACATCGCTGAACACGGCGACGTAATGCTGCAGCCGTTTGTTGTCATCGCGCACGGCACTGATGGTCACGACCTCCAGGAACAGCGAACCGTCCTTGCGCCGGTTCCACATCTCCCCTGACCAGTGGCCTTGCTGGGTGATGGCTTTCCACATGGCGGCGTAAAACTCGGGCGATTGCCGGCCTGACTGAAGGATGCGCGGGTTCTGGCCGATGATCTCTTCGCGCGGGTAGCCCGTAATGCGGGTGAACGCGTGGTTCACGTCAATGATCGTGCCCTTGGGGTCGGTGATGCTGATGCCCTCGCGCGCATGCGTGAACACGGTGGCCGCCACCTGCAAATTTTCGCGACGGTGCAGGCTTGAGCAGCATTCCTGGTACGAACCCACCAGCCGCTGCGCCAGACCTTGGGGGGAGCGTCCCTGCACTGTGGCGCGAAAGGCGCACTCGAGCCAACTGCCATCGCGCCGCTGCAGGCGGTGCTCGATTGCATAGCGCTCACGCCCGCCGCGCAGGCATTGGTCCCACAGGTCGTGTTGGCGGGTTGCGTCGTCTGGGTGCACCAGCGCCTGCCAGCCGGACACCGGCAGGCAGAGGCTGTCATCCTGGCTGGCGCCGAGGAGCTCCAGAAACAGGCGGTCGAACAGGACCTCGCCGCGCTCGAAATCCACCATCCATGCCCCGAGCCGTGCCGATCGCAGCACGTCACCCAGGCGTTCGGTGAGTGCTCGCAGCTCGGACATTTCTGAGGGAGTGGGAGTGGACATGGCGGCTGAATGCGAACTACTCCATAGTTACATACCTTCACATGCCTGTAAAGCGCACCCTCAGTCATGCGTCAGCCCACGCAGCGTGCAAACAGCGCCAGGCGCCAAAGGCAAAGCCATCCGCAGAAAGCGGGGAACGGGAAGATTCGGGCCTGTTGTCCTTTGTCGGGCCGCGCGCGGCCTGGCGCTGTAGGGACTGGCGGGGAAATGCGGCACACTCATGCCAGACCGAATTCTTGCAGGAGCCGATTCGTGAAAACAACTACCGCAAGCACTGCAGGGAGCGTGGCATGGATCTGAAACCGCTGGTCACGCTGCTGGCCATTGTGAACCCGCTGGCCATCGTGCCCTTCTTCATTCACTACACGCAGGGCTTTTCCGAGGCCCAGCGCAAACGCACCATCCGCACTGCGGCGTTTAGCGCCTTTTGCGTGATTGCCGCCTGTGCCCTGCTGGGCTTGCAGATTCTGGAGTTCTTCAACATCTCGCTGCCAAGCTTTCAGGTCGGCGGCGGCATGCTGCTGCTCATCAGCTCCATGAACATGCTCAACGCCCAGCCGGCCGAGGCCAAGCCGGCGACCAATGAGCTGGAAGAGGGCGCCGAGAAGGCGGCCGCGGGCGCCAGCATCGCCGTGGTTCCGCTGACCATTCCGCTGCTCACCGGGCCGGCCTCCATGTCTACGGTGGTGATTTATGCCAACAACGCGCAGACGTTCTGGCAGCAAGTGGCGCTGGTGGGGTACGGCCTGGTGATCGGTCTTGCCACCTGGGTTTGCTTTTCGCTGGCGGACCCCATTGCGCGTGTGCTGGGTAAAACCGGCATCAACGTCATGACGCGGCTGATGGGGCTGATATTGGCGGCGCTGGCCGTCGAGGTGATGGCTGGCGGTTTGGCGAAGATTTTCCCGGTGCTGCTGGGCCACTGATTCCTATGGTGGCGCGCGTACTGCTGCTGGAAGACGATCCGGCCATTGCCAGGACCGTCGCCTACGCGCTGGAGCGGGCCGGCCTGCAAGTGACGCACAGCCTGTTGGTGCACGACGCGCGCAGCCTGTGGAGCGCTGGCGGCTTTGACTTGCTGGTGCTCGACGTCGGCCTGCCCGACGGCAGCGGCCTGGACCTGTGCCGCGAAGTGCGCGCCGCCGGCCATACCCCGGTGCTGATGCTGAGCGCGCAGGGCGAGGAGCTCGACCGCGTGCTCGGGCTGGAGTTGGGTGCCGACGACTACCTGGCCAAACCCTTCAGCCCGCGCGAACTCGCAGCGCGCGCCCGCGCCTTGCTGCGCCGAGCGGCCGCGCCCCCTGCCGCGCCGTTCTCGGCGTCCCAGCCTCCTGCGCCAAGCGCGCCCTTGCGCGACGACGCCCAGGGCCAGCGCGTGCAGCTGCATGGCCAACCGCTGGCGCTCACGCGGCGCGAGTACCGATTGCTGTCTTGCCTGCTGGCAGGCGCAGGCCGTATCCACAGCCGCGCGGCGCTGCTCAACGCCGCCTGGGGCGACGACAGCGAGAGCACTGACCGCACGGTGGACACCCACATCAAGACGCTGCGCGCCAAGCTGCGCGAGGCCGACCCAGGGCGCGAATACATCAGCACGCACCGGGGCATGGGCTACAGTCTTGATCTCTAGTTTTTTGAAGAAAATAGGCCTCTAGGGCATATGAATAAAGCGCTTGCAACTATATTTTTAATAGTTTTTGTCCCACGCCGCTGACCCATGCGCTTAGGCATCCGCCTGCTGTTTGCCTTCTTCCTCATCAACGGCATTGCTGCGTTCTTCGTGCTGCGCGTCTTTGTGGCCGAAATCAAGCCCAGCGTGCGCGAGGTGATGGAGGACACGATGGTGGACACGGCCCACATCCTGGCCGAGCTGGCCAGCGACGACCTGGCTGCTGGGCGCCTGCAGGCCGGGGACAGCGCCTTCGCCCGGCACGTGCAGCACTACGCCAGCCGGCCGGTTGATGCCGCCATCTGGGGCTTTTCCAAGCAGTCGCTGGATTACCGCGTGTACGTCACGGGTGCCACCGGCCGGGTGCTGTTTGACTCGCAATCGGAGGCGGTTGGTCAGGATTTCTCGCAGTGGCGCGACGTGGCGCTCACCCTGCGCGGCGAGTACGGCGCCCGCATGAGCCGTGACACCCCGGGCGACGCCACCAGCGGCGTGATGCACGTGTCTGCGCCTATCTTCGTGGACGGCCGCATCGCCGGGGTGCTCACCGTGGCCAAGCCCACGCGCACCGTGCAGCGCTTCATCGACCGGGCCGAGCACAAAGTGCTGATGGGCGGCCTGCTGTTGCTGGCGCTGTCGGCCGCCGTCGGCGTGGCCGTGACGCTGTGGATGGTATGGAACGTGCGGCGCCTGCGCGACTATGCCCTGAGCGTGCAGGGCCCCGAGGCTGGCGCGCCTGCCACTGCGGCCACCCCGGCGCTGGCGGTGCCGCAAGTGCCGGGGGAGTTGGGTGATCTCGCGCGCGCCATGGAGCGCATGCGCCTGCGGCTGGAGGGGCATGGCTATATCGAAGCGTACGTACGTGCGCTGACGCACGAGCTCAAAAGCCCGGTGGCGGCCATTCGCGGCGCAGGCGAGTTGCTGCAGGAGGACCTGCCGGCCAGCGACCGCGCGGCATTTGCCGGCCAGGTGGTGCAGCAGAGCGAGCGCCTGCAGCGCCTTATCGACCGGCTGCTGGAGCTGAGCAAATTGGAGCAGCGCCAGCAGGTAGACGCGCAAGGCTGGGTGGCGCTGCACGACTGTGCGCGCGCCGCCATCGCCCACACCCAGGCGCGTGCTGGCCAGCGCGGTGTGGCGCTCACGCTCACAGGCGATGGCGCGAGCGGTCCGTGGGAGGCCGAGCTCATCGCGCTGGCCATCGGCAACCTGCTGGACAACGCCATCGATTTTTCGCCGGCCGGCAGCACCGTTGCGGTGGAACTGCAGGGCAGCACCATCGCCGTGCAAGACAGCGGCCCCGGCGTGCCCGACTACGCCTTGCACCGCCTCGGTGAGCGCTTCTTCACCACCGCCCGCCCCAACGGCGAGCGCAGCGGCTCGGGCCTGGGGCTGGCCATCGTGCAGCGGGTGGTGGCGCTCCATGGTGGGCGCATGGTGGTGCGCAATACCGCGTCCGGCCTGCGGGTGGAGTTGATCTTGCCCGCTTGACCCTTGCGCTTTGCGCTTTGCGGGCGGACTTCACACCGCCCTCACACACTTCATCCTGCCCTCACGGCGGCGTTTCAGACTGCCTTCACATTGACTGTGAAGGACTCCCTTGAAACACCCCTGGTTCACCAAACTGGCCACATTGGCCGCCGTGGTTCTGTTGCTGCTTTTCGGCCTGGGCCAGATTGAAGACGTGGTGCAGGGCCGCCAGCACTACCGCAGCGCGGCCGCGCAAGGCGTGGCCAGCAGCCTGGCCGGACCGCAGACCTTGGTAGGCCCCTTCATCCACAGCGCCTGTGTGGAAAGCTGGGACATCGAAACTGGTGCAGGTGACGCGCGCCACAGCGAAGAGCGGCGCCGCGAGTTCCTGCTGACCGCCATGCCCGACCAGCTCGATTTGCGGTCGGGCGCGGCCATGCAAGAGCGTGCGCGCGGCCTGCACAAGGTCAATGCCTATACGCTCAAGACGCACCTGCAGGCGCACTGGGCCTCGCTGGCCAGCTTGCAGCCGCAGACGACGGTGCGCGGCTCGCGCATGCAGTGCGGCGCGCCCATCTTGATGCTGGGCGTGGGGGACGCGCGCGGCATCCGCACCGCGCAGCTCACGCTGGACGGCGGCGCGGCGCTGGCACTCAAGCCGGGCACCTTCCATCCCGTCTACAGCCGGGGATTGCATGCGCCGCTGCCGGCTGCAGTGCTGGGTCAGACGGCGGGCCTTTCCGCCGCGCTGGACCTGGAACTCGTGGGCACCGAGCGCCTGTCCATCGTTCCGCTGGGCAACCACACCGAGGTGATGCTGGACAGCGGCTGGCCGCACCCGTCGTTTGGCGGCCGCTTTCTGCCGTCCGAGCGTGAAGTGCGCAGCGATGGCTTTGGCGCGCGCTGGCGCTTGTCGTCGCTCGCCACCACGGCGCAGCAGGACGTCGCGGCGGGCAAGCCGGTGTGCACGGCCGCCGCCGACGGCGAGGGGCCGCAAGTGGTCCCCGCAGGCAGCAAAGGCTGTGCCGACAGCTTCAGCGTGGCCTTCATCGACCCGGTGAACCCGTATTCGCTTGCCGACCGCGCCACCAAGTACGGGCTGCTGTTCATCGCCCTCACTTTTGTCGCCGTGGGCTTGTTCGAACTGATGGGGAATACCCCCCAAGCTCCACCGCGGAGCGGGGCGCTGCCCCCCGAGGGGGCCGCTTTTCCATCTTGGGGCGGCCAGGCGATGAAAACCCTGCGCGTGCACCCGGTGCAGTACCTGCTGGTGGGCTGCGCGCTGTGCAGCTTCTTCCTGCTGCTGCTCAGCCTGTCGGAGCACCTGCCCTTTGGCGCCGCCTACGCGCTGGCGGCCAGTGCCTGCGTGCTGCTGCTCGGCTACTACGCCTGCCACATGCTGGAGAGCGTGCGCCGGGGCCTGCCGTTTGGGGCAGGCATGGCGCTGCTCTACGCCCTGCTGTACGTGCTGCTGCAACTGGAACAAACGGCGCTGGTCGTGGGCTCGGCAGCGCTGTTCGCCGTGCTCGCCCTGGTGATGGTGTTGACGCGCCGGGTGAACTGGTACGGCCTGACATCGAGCCGCGCCCTGCCACCGCTGTCGCCCGGGCCGGACACGCCATGAGCGCGCAAGACAGGTTCCCGGCGCCTGTGAGCGCCTGGGCCCAGCACCTGATAGCCCCGGTGGTGGCCGAGCAGAGGCAACTGCCCCCTGTTGAGGCGCAGCGCGTGCAGCGCCTGCACGACCAGTTGCTTGCCGCCCTTCAGGCGCGCGACCGGAGGGCCTTGCGCAGCGCGCGCCAGGCTGTGCTGGAAGCGGCGCTCGTGCAGCCTGGCAGCCCGGCGGAGCGCTCTGCGCTGCGGGCCCTTGCATGGCGCATGGCGGCCTTACTGCCGGCAGCCATCCGCAGAGGCCAGAATGGGTAGCCAGACCGGCTCAGCCACGGCGTTGGCAGGGGCATCTGAACCCCTGCATAGCCGGCCTGAGTGCCCAAAAAATAAGGATGAAATAGGCCTCTAGCGCTTGCTGCATAAGCGTAAGCTGCTTCTTTATTAATAGTGTCAGTGTGTGTGCGTGGCCCGGCCGCCCAGGCGCTGCACCAGCGCCGCGTCGATGCCAGCAAAGGCCCGTACCTCGCCGCCGCGCTGCGCGGCGAATTGGCGCGCCGCCTGCTCGGAGGCAAACGCGGGCAGGTTGCCCGCGCGCATCGGCCCGTGGGCAGAGGAGCCGACGACGTAGAACGCGTTGGCGGCGTTGAGCATCTGCAGGCTGCCAAAATCGGTCACGTAGCGCGCCACGATGTCGTCCGCGCTGCGTCCAGGGGTGTAGCGGCCAACGTTGTTCAGGTACATGAACAGGCTCAGAGGCGAATCAAAAAACTGCGCATCGCCGTTGGCAAAGATGATCTGCGCCGCCCATTTGGGCGCGCGGGCAGGGTACATGCCGCAGACCGGGCAGCGCACGCCTGCGGGCACCGGGCGGGCGGCAGCCAGGGGCAAACCCGAGGCTGGGTCATAAGGCGTGGGCGGCGCCACCAGACAGACATCGCTCTCCGGCACGGGCACGGCCTTGCCGGCCATCCAGCGGCTGGCGCCCGGCAAGAAAGCCAGTACTGGCCCTGCCAGCAACATAGCGGCCAGGGCGCGCCGCGTCGGGCGTGCCAACTGCAAGATGTGGGAGGCGTGCATGGCTGTGGTGCCTACATGCGGGAGTCGCGTTGCGCGCCGCCGCTCAGGTCCACCATGTCCGGCTTGATGGCGGCGAACGGCAGCACTTTGCCGCCGTTTTCAGCAGCAAAGCGCTGCGCGTCGGCCTCCAGCGCAAAACTTCCTACCGTGGGCCCCATGGAGCCCGTGCGCTTGCTGCCAAACACATAGAAGGCGCTGCGTGCGTCGATCCAGTGGCCCTCTGGGTGGTCCCAATCGGCCTTGGCCATGTCTTGTATGAAGACCGCGCGGATCGCCCGCACCTGCTCACCTGCGAGCAGGGTGCTCAGCACCTCCATGGAGTCGCAGAAGAAGGCGGGCTTTTCCTGGTCGGCATAGAAGATCTGCGCCTTGGGGCCGGGGTAGTCGGACAGCAGCATGCCATCGAGATCGCAACTCGTGGTGCGGTCAATCTCGACCGGCACAATGCTCGCGGTGTCGCTGGCCTTGTGGCAGCCGGTCAGGCCGAGCGTGGCGCCCAGCACGGCCAGGGCGACCATCGAGCGAAGGGAAAAAGCAAAGTCGGGTTTGAGGTTCATCGAAATCTCCAGCGTGCCACCAGAAGCGGCAGAACAATCCATACCAGCATGACGCCGCCGAGCAGCCCCTGGCTGCCCAGCGAGGCCGGCACGATGGTCGAGAGGCCATAGAGCGTGCGCACGTCGTCGAGTGAAAACACATTCAGGATGCGAAACACGTCGGCCGGGTTGAGCAGCAGCAACCAGGCAAAGACGTCACCGCCAAAGTGCCCCCCCGTGGCCACCAGCACGCCGAGCAGCAGCAGGTCAAACACCAGCACGAAGAAGAACCACAAGGCAATCGCCATGCCCGATGCGCGCGTGCGTTCGCGCGCCACCACCGACAGCAGCACGGCCAGGCTCAGGAACGCCAGCCCCAGCAGCACGGAGCTGATCATGAAGCCGAAGTAGTGGTACAGCCCGGCCCAGCTCAGCTGTTGGTAGAGCAGCACCGCCACCAGGCCAAAGCCCGCCAATGTCGAGAGCGTCAGGGCCGCGGCCAGGCCCAGGTACTTGCCCAGCAAGAGTTCCAGCCGCGTGATGGGCAGCGCCAGCAGCAGATCGAGCGAGCCGCGCTCGCGCTCACCGACGATGGCGTCAAACCCGAGCAGCAGCGCGATCAG
Organism: Simplicispira sp. GW247-4R2A; assembly: GCF_059424465.1. Classification (NCBI taxonomy): domain Bacteria; kingdom Pseudomonadati; phylum Pseudomonadota; class Betaproteobacteria; order Burkholderiales; family Comamonadaceae; genus Simplicispira; species Simplicispira sp. GW247-4R2A. Next base: position 143,968 of record NZ_JBWKZM010000004.1, read on the forward strand.
CGGGATCAAATAAATGACCAGGCTGACCAGGCTGGCAATCGTGACTTCGATGGAGCGAAAGCCCACAGCACCCTGCTGTGCACCGCCGAAATAGGCAATGACCAGCGAGAACACCGTGAACACGAGCGCCACGGCCAAGACCCAGCGGTTGCGCATGCGGTCGCGAAATTCCTTCGCGGCCAGGGTGAAGATTTGCGTCAGTTCCATGGGGACCCTAGTCGGAAAAGCCGAAGAACAGGTCTTCGAGCGAAGGTTCGCGCAGTGCCAGGTCGCGCACCTGGGTGCCGAAAGGGGCGAGAGCCGCCAGCACGGCCATTTTGTGCTCGCGTGGGCAGGCCAGGCGCAGCCCGCCCGTGATGGGTTCGGCGGCAGCGCCTGTTGCGCCGTGCAAGGCTTGGCCCACCGCCTCCGTACAGCCGGGTTCGAGCGCCAGGTCGAACACCAGCGGCATTTGTGCCTGGTCGCGCAGCGCTTGCACGCTGCCCAGCGCCTGAATGCGGCCATTGGCCATGATGGCGAGCCGGTCCACGCGCTCCTGCAACTCGGCCAGGATGTGCGAGGTGATGACGACGGTCACGCCGCCCGCCTGCAGCGTGCGCAGCGTGGCATAGAAGTCGCGAATGGCCTGGGGGTCCAGGCCATTGGTTGGCTCGTCGAGGAACAGCACCTGCGGCGCACCCAGCAAGGCCTGCGCAAAGCCCAGGCGCTGGCGCATGCCCTTGGAATACTCGCGCACCGGCCGTTTGAGCGCATGTGCCAGGCCTACGCGTTCCAGCAGGCCGGGGCATTGGTCCTGCGGCGCGTGCTTGAGGCGGGCGAAGAAGTGCAGTGTTTCCAGCCCGCTCAGGTTGTCGTAGAGCACGACGTTTTCGGGCAGGTAGCCGATGTGCCGGCGCGCGGCGCGAAAGCCCCGGCCGCGCACCGGCGCGCCGCCGAGGACGATGTCGCCGCTGCTTGCCGCTTCCAGCCCGAGCATCATTTTGAACAGGGTGCTCTTGCCCGCGCCGTTGTGGCCGATGAGGCCAAAAATCTCGCCGCGCGCGATGTCGAGGTCTACACCATCGACCGCGTGCACCGCACCGTAATATTTGGTGACGCCGCGCAGCGAAACCGCTGCTTGTGCGTCAACCGGGGAAGTACTTGCCACGCCAGAGGCTCCAGTTCGTGTGTTCAGGGTGCATGCGCGGGTGCGCGTCGACGATTGAGGGGACGCGCAGCACAGGAAACTGTTGGCCGACAAGCCGCAACGCCTGCACCGCGGGGCTGGCCAGCAGCAGTTTCATGCCGGGGTAGCGCCAGGTCAGGCGGTCCACCATGTCGTTGGCCGTGTAGGGGACGTCGCCAAGGCCATCGCCGTCGCGGTCCCAGCCGATGTAGTTGCTCCAGTAGTTGCCTACTTTGCCGCCCCAGGGTTCGTCCTTGGTGCCGATGTAGCGGATCTGCTGACGGTTGTCGATGAAGTCGTTTTGCTCAACGACGTTGTTCTTCACGCCGGCTGAGAGATGGGCGCCGACGAAGTTGTCGACGATGAGGTTGTGGCGCAGGGTCACGTACTCGACGTCGTAGATGAAAAAGCCCCGCTGGTTGCCGGCGACGATGTTGTTCTCAACCACCGAGTCCTGTACCGAGCGCAGCATGATGCCGTGGTCGGCATTGCCCCACGCGCGGTTGCCGCGCACGGTTTGATTGTGCACCTCCATCAGCGCCAGGCCGCCACGGTTGTAGTAGCTATCGTTGTCTTCCCACAGGTTGTAGTAGGACGACATGTAGTGCGCGCCGTAGCGGCTGTGGTGCAGCTTGTTGCCCCGGAATACCGCGTGGTGCGAGACATCGACATACAGCGCATCGCGCACAAAACTGATGTTGTTGCCGATGATCTGGGCGCGCTGGGAATTGTAGAGCTCGATACCGTTGCCGCGCCGCCCCGAGTCGTAGTCGCGTTTGCCAGTGATGGTGTTGCCTTCGATGCGAACGTCGTTCGCCTTCTCGATCCACAACCCGAACAGGTTGTAGGTGAGGTCGCAGTGTTGCACCACGGCACGGTCCGCGCCGGGGTAGAGGTAGATGCCGGCGTTCTGGCCTTGCAGGCTGCTGCCCGAGTCGCGCACTATCAGGCCTTCGATCGTGACATCGGTTGCGGTGACGCGGATGGTGTCGCCCTGGTTGCCGCCGCTGATGGTGGGGCGGTCGATGCCGCGCAGGACCAAAGGCTTGTCGATCAGCAGGTTGGCGCGGTACTGGCCGCGCGCCACTTCCACGGTGTCGCCCGGTGCAGCAGCGCGCACAGCGGCGGCCAGGTCCTGGCCCGGCCGCACCTGCAGGGTGGCCGCATGCGCGGCCCCCGCCAGCAGCAGCGCCGTGCACAGGGCGGGAAGCAGACGCAGGTTCATGGGATCAGCAAACCGAAGGACTTGAGCGCCAGGAAGAGCGCCGCGCCGATCAGCAGGTTCTTGAAGCCCACGTAGCTCAGCATGTCCATGACGCCCGCCACGCGGTAGTGGTCGCGCCACCATGGGCCGTCCTTGACGTAGCGCCGGCCCGAGAGGCGGATCAGCACTTCGTACACGCTCCAGCCAAACCACCAGCCAATGATGGCGCCTGACGACAAGGTGCCCATGGCCGTCATGATCCAGGCGACGGTGGCTGCAACGGCCAGCGAGAAGCCTGCCACTTGCAGCGCGCGCTGGCTGTGCCAGCCTTCGCTGCTCCAGGGCCAGAGGTGGTCGCGCAGTTCCAGCCACAGCCATTCGAGCTTGCCGATGTTCACCTTGTGGGCGGGCAGTGCCGGATCGGTCGGCATACGCGGGTCGGGACCGCCTACCGCCTTGGCGCTGATCTGCTCAGTGAAACTGGTGGCCGGGTAGATCGGGAAGAAGTAGCCATTGTCGCCAATCGGGGTCATTTCCAGACCGTCCTTCTCCCGGCGCTTGCGCTCTTTGGCCAGCGGTGGACAGCCCTTGGTGTCGGTGTAGAGAATCATGCAATCGAGGCAGTGCAGGCACTCACGGTGGTCGATGCGGCCATCGGCGTCAATCGCCTGCGCGCCGCAGCCCACGGCGCAGGCTTTGCAACTGTTGCAGTCCTGCTTGCGCTTGAGGCCGAACCAGCGGAAGGTGCTGGGCATGGCGAGCGACGCGCCCAGTGGGCAGATGTACTTGCAGTACGGCCGCTCAATGAAAATGGATACGCCCAGAATAGCCGCCACAAACAGGCCGTAGGGCCAGGCGCGGTTCATCACGCCGACCAGAAAAGTGGTTTTGAAAGGCTCGACCTCAGAGAGTTTTTCCGCCAGGCCCATGGAGAACATGGACACGGTGAGCAGGAAGAAGAAGATGGCGTACTTGAGCCACTTCAGGCGGTCGTGCCATTTTTGCGGCAGCTTGGTCTGAAAGCGTCCCAGGCCGACGAAACGGGCGATCTTGTAGATAGCCTCTTGCAGCGAGCCAAACGGACACATCCAACCGCAGAACAGGCCGCGTCCAAACAGGAACACGGTGGCGATGATGAAGATCCAGAACAGGAAAATGAACGGGTCGGAGAGGAACAGCGACCAAGTCCACTGGAACAGCAGCGCATGGAACCAGGTCAGCACCTGGGTAATGGAGGGTTGCGCCATGGCGCCAAATCCGACGAAACCAATGGACAGTGCCCATGCCGTGTATTTGAAGGCATTCACCGGCCACTTGTTTTTGTGCGTGGACAGGCGTGTCAGCCGCTCGCGCAGCGCATAGACCACGGTCACGGCCACCAGCAGCACGACAAAAAGAATGATTTCAACGCCACGTGCCTTCCAGATGCGCACCCAAGGCGCCTGAGGCACATCCACCTTGGGGCGGCCGCCTTCGAGCATGGAGGCGGGCAGCCAGTAGGGCGAGTCGAAGCTGGTGAAGCTCTTGGCACCGGTAGCACGATCAACGCGGTTGCCCAGAAGGCTCAGCTTCCAGGGATAGGCATCCGAAAACGCCTTCGAGCGGATGATGAAAATGGCCGATTCGTTGAACCGGGGTGCGCCCGCGGCTTCCACACCATACAGGTTGAGGTAATCGAGGTCGCGGAAGGTAAACGAATCGGCGTCCTGCTTGACCTGCACGCGGTCGTACAGCCCGCCGCGCACGAAACCCGAGCCTTTGAACGATTCGCGCCCCGCAGTGCGGATGATGAAGATGGCGTGCTCGCCTTCCTTGAGCTGGAGTTTTAAGCTGTCCCAACTGGTGGCGCCCAGCACGCTCTTGCCGATATCGGGCTGGCTCAGATCGCCAAACCACAGTTCGATGAAAGGGTCGGCGCTGCGGTCCAGGCCCAGTTGCTCGGGCATGACACGCAGATGCTGAACCGCACCGCGCCCCACCAGCTCGTCCCAGGTGAGGGCCTCGCCCGTCACTTTGTAATGTGCCGGCTCGCGTACCGTTGGCGCAATGATGCCGACCTCGCGCGCCACGGTCGACCCCGAGGTCATCATGACCTGGTTTTGCGCGATCACCGTCACCGTGGCGCCAGAAATGGCGTCCAGGCCCACGACGCCTTCGTCGGGGCGGGACTGGCCGATTTCAAGTTTTTCGGCAACCGATTTGCCGATGTACTGGTTGTTGAAATTGATCAGGGCAGATTCTGGAATGCCCAGCAACAAGATGGGCTCTGAGTGCTTGAGCACCTTCACACCAACGAAGTGGCCTATCTTGTCCATCCCGATCAGCGTGACCACGGGCTTGCCTGAATAGGCGGGTGTGTCGGTGATGTCGGTCGAGAGCATCACATAGCCGAGCAGCTTCCCGTCTTTGCCGGCCTTGTCGTAGGCCTCGACATAGGGCGGCTGGCCCTTGCGCTCAGAAAAATAGGTGGCGCCCGGGAATACGTCCTTGCAAGGCAGCAGGGCGCACATATCCTTCGCGGTGGCAAGTCCAGCGGGCAATTCGGCCTCGTAGGTCCCTGATGCCGCCCGCGCGCCTGGTGCAAATGCACTCAGCAGCAGGGCCAGCGCGAGCCAAAGGGTCGCCATGAAACGGGGTTTGGGCAGAAGCATCAGGAGTCCAGAGAAAAAAAAGGGGCAGCGCATTCCAGGGACCGCGCTGCCCCCTACGGGGCCGGTCAGGCCTCAACCATCATGCGCGAACGCATTTCGAGGTGCAGTGCGTGGCAGAAGTTGGTGCAATAGCACCAGTACACGCCTGGCTTGTCCGCAATGAAGGTGACCGATTTGGTCTCTTGCGGATTGACGATGAAGTTGATGTCGTACTTCGGAATAGCGAAACCGTGCGTCAGATCTTCCACCTTGTCGAGGTTGGTCAGGATGATGGTCACCTCATCGCCGCGCTTGACGGTCCACTCGCGCAGACCGAAGGTGGGTGCCTGGGACGTCAGGTACACGGTGACCTTCTTGCCCTTGCGTTCCACGCGGCAGTCCTTCGCATCCTTGGTGGCGTTCGGGAACTCGTTGATGTCATACACCTGGCGCGTGCGGATCAGGTTGCGCGGGATGATGATGGAGTCGTGCGGCTCGGAATACACCGAGTGGTCGGCCACCAGCTTCATCTTGTCGCCACTGATATCGATCAATTGCGCCGTCTCGGGGTGCAGCGGGCCCACGGGCAGGAAGCGGTCCTTGGAGAACTTGTTGTCCGACAGGAAGTACTTGCCGTCGGCGTCCTTGGTTTCCCCCATGGAGGTGAAACCGTGGCCAGGCTGGTACTGCACGTCCAGGCGATCGACCACCGGTTTGGCCGACTTGTCGCCAGCGTAGGATTTGATGGCGGCCTCCACATTCCACTTGACGATCTGGCTGTCCAGGAACAGCGTGGTGTAGGCATTGCCGCGACCGTCAAAGCCGGTGTGCAGTGGGCCCAGGCCGATTTCAGGCTCGGCCACCACGGTCTCGCGCTCGGTCTTGAGTTCGCCATCGAACCACTTGAGCACACGCTCGTGCTCGATCAGCGTGGCGGTGGGCGAGAGCTTGCCTGAGCAGGCGTAGTACTTGCCGTCGGGGCTGGCGTTCACGCCGTGCGGGTTCTTGGGCACGGGCACATAGCAGGTCAGCGCCGTCTTGGGGTCGGCATTGCTGGCCTTGCTGCCATCGACCACCGGCACCTTGGAGCCGCCGTAGGTCTTGAACTTGCCGGCCTTGATGGCAGCTTCGATGCGGGCAATGTTGAAAAAGAGGCACGCATCCATTTCGGCGGACATCATGTCTTCGTAGTGCACGCCGTTCTCAGTGTTGTACTGGTTCGTGCAGGCCAGCTTGCCGTCGTAGGACGTGGCCACGAGGTCGCAGTTGCCGTCGACCACCACTTGCCAGCGCACTTCCATGGATTCGGAATCCACGCAGGTGAAAACCGAGCGGTAGGTGTCGATGGCATCCATGTGCTTGCCGTTGTTCTCCAGGGGAATGCCGAATTCGCCGCCACAGAACACACGCGTCGTGTGGTTGATGGCTGCGTCGACCGGGTCGCGCTTGTCGGGGAAGGTGCCGTGGAAACCCTGCACCAGCGGCAGCTCGGTGATCTTGTCGGTTTCCATCGTATCCATGCGGATGCGCGCCAGGCGGCCGTGAATCTTGTCGTTGACGAAGAGGTACTTGCCGTCGTAGGTGCCATCCTTGTACGAGGGGTGCACGTGGTGCGTGTCGCCCGTGTGGTACTTCAGGCTGCCATCGGGCTTGGTGCCGATGATTTTCTTCGACTCATTGGTGATGCCCCAGCCCACCAGGCAATCGACGTTGAAGACGGGAATGCGCTTGAACAGGCGGCCGGACGGCAAGCCGTAGATGCGGCACTCACCCGAGTGACCGCCAGAGGAAAAAGAGTAGTACTCATCAAGCTGGCCGGGGGCCACTTCGTACTTGCCCACCTCGGACGCAGCGTGTGCGGCAGGTGCCGCAGGTGCCGCGGTTGGGGCTGCTGGTGCTGCAGCACCGGTGGCAGGCTTGTCGTTGCAGGCGGCTACGCCTGCTGTTAAGCCGGCCAGAGCGGCTGTATTGAGAAACTTGCGCCGGCCGATGCCTGCAATTTCTGGTTGGGTCACTTTTTTGTCGGTCATGATTCAGCTTTCTTTCAGGTTGCCTCGGTAAAAAAAGGAGGGCCGCGACCGGGTGGTGGGGCGGCGGATTGGGTGATCGCGCTTCTCGGGTGCGGCGCGGCTGGCTGTTCACCTACCAGCAGGGGCGTCGGTAGCGAGGCGATGGATGCGGGAGCGGGGCCTGCGGCGGGCAGGCACAAAGGGCAGTGGAGTGACGCCGTCGTAACGGGCAGGCCATCGTCGTCAAGCACCAGCAACGTGACTCCGCCAGTGCCAGCGCACACCAGTTGCGTGCGGGTGGGATGAATGAGCGGGGAGGCCGCAGCTACGCCCAGGGCGCAGAGGAAGCTGGCGAGCAGAACCTGGCGCAGCCAAGTCAGAGCCCTTAATGTTTTCATGGGTAAAAAGTTTAGGCGTTTACCCTAGGCATCTATTGATTGATATCAAGAGAATGGCGGGGTGCTCTGGTCCACCATCTCTTGAGAGCGTTAAAGTCGGGGCTCTTGGAGAGCTTCGCGGCGCACAACGCCGGACGCGAACGGCATCCCGTGTATTACAACCGGGGATTCCGAAATGGCTTAAAAGAAGCCTCCGTCGTTTTCACACAAGGACCCCCATGAATCCCGCCTCCCGCTTTGCCGCCGTCGCCCTCATATCCGTTTTCCTGGCCGCGTGCGGCGACAAGAAGCCTGAAGCCCCGGCCGCCGAGCCAGCCCCTGCGGCGGCACCGGCTCCTGCTCCCGCTCCCGCGGCAGAACCTGCACCCGCCGCAGCACCGGCGCCTGCCGCCGCCGCCGCCGCTGCACCTGACGCCGCCGCCGCTCCCGTGGCCGATGCGGCTCTGGGCAAGAGTGTTTTCAACAAGACTTGCTCCCTGTGCCATGCTTCAGGTGCCGGTGGCGCGCCCATCCCTGGCAAAAAGGATGAATGGGGCCCACGCGTTGCCCAAGGCAAGGACACGCTCTACAAACACGCTATGGAAGGCTTTACCGGCGCCAAGGGCACGATGCCTCCGCGCGGTGGCAATCCCAAGCTGACGGACGACGAAATCAAGGCTGCCGTCAATTACATGGCCGACCAGTCGGTCTGAGGCTGCTGGCCATGCACGACGTGCGCAAACCCGTGACCATGACGCGGCGGCGCGTCGTGATGGCCTTGCCTTTGCTTGGCGCCGCACAACTGGCGGGAGCCGGCGTGCTCCCGACTGCTGCACCGGCGCTGCAGCGCAGCGCACGTGCCCTGATGGGCACACGCGTGGACATGGCGGTGGCATCTGCGGGCGCAGGTTCGCAGGATATCGACCACGCCATGGACGCCGCCTGGGTTGAAATGGAGCGTCTGTCGCGCATGATGACGCGCTACGACGAGACCAGTGTGGTGAGCGCCATTACCCGCGCGGCGGGCAAGCATGCGGTTGCGGTACCGCCCGAAATGATGGCGATATTGCGCGATGCGCAGGCGCTGTCGGTTGATACGCACGGCGCCTTCGACATCACCGTGGGCGCCTTGCGCGCCTGGACGTTTGGTGAGCAGGCACAGTTGCCTGATCCTGCGCTTATCGAAGCCGAGCGCCGGTTGGTCGGATACCGGGGCCTGAGCCTGGACGCCAGGGCTGGTACCGCGCAGCTGGCGCGCGCTGGCATGGCGCTCGATCTGGGAGGCATTGCCAAACTGCCCATTCTTTCCGCCGGCATGCAAGTGCTGCACGCGCACGGCGTGGACAACGCGCTGATCAATGGGGGCGGTGACGTACTGCTTGCGGGCACGCACCATGGCAAACCCTGGCGTGTCGGCTTGCGTGATCCGCTCGCGCCCGAACGCATGCTGGGCGTGCTGGCGCTGCAAGGCCAAACCATCGTCGCATCCTCGGGTGACTACGAACGCTTCTTCATGGCCCAGGGCGAACGCCAGCACCACATTCTCGACCCGGCAACCGGGCGGCCTACCCACGGGCCCCATGGCATCAGCCTTCTGGCGCGCGATGTCGCCAGCGTCAACGGCCTGGGCGCTGCCATGATGGTGCTGGGCGGCGAACGTGCGCAGACCTTGATTCAGCAGCGTCCGTTGGTGCAGGCCCTGATCATGCGCCACGACGGCTCGGTCTGGCGCACGCCAGGCATGGCGACTGCATTGCAAGCGGCCTGAGTGGCGCCGCTGGCGGCCCTGGCGCTTCGTGCGGTGCCAGGTGTCTGAACTCATGAACACGTCTCAGACTTGCTGCACCAGAGCGACGTATTCCTGAACAGGGACTTCTTCGGCCCGGCGCTGCACGTCAAAGCTGCCGGAAAAGCCGCGTGCATCGAGCCAGCGGCCCAAGGTGTGGCGCAGCAGTTTGCGCCGCTGGCTGAACGCAACCTGCACGCATTCTTCGAACACCTCCAGAGAGAGCGCTGCCACGTCCTGCCGAGGCAGCATGCGCACCACGGCGCTGTTGACGCGCGGTGGCGGATCAAAGCTCTCCGGCGGAACGAACAGCACATCCTCCATGGCGTAACGCCATTGCAGCACCACCGACAGGCGGCCATAGGCACTGGTGGCCGGTGCCGCCACCATGCGGTCGATGACCTCTTTTTGCAGCATGAAGTGCTGGTCGGCAATGACGTCCACGTACTTGAGCAGGTGGAACAAAATGGGCGTAGAAATGTTGTAGGGCAGGTTGCCGACTACTCTCAATTTCGTAGCGTTAAGCGCTTTCGCCACCTGCGAGAAATCTACTTTTAATACATCAGATTCAATGACCTGCAACTGGCCGTGCTGGCGCAGCCGCGCCGCCAGGTCGCGGTCCAGTTCGATGACAGTGAGCCGCCCGAGGCGCTCGACCAGCGGCTGCGTCAAGGCCGCCAGGCCTGGCCCGATCTCGACCATCGGGTCGCCTGGATGTGGGGCGATGGCCGCGACGATGGCGTCGATGATTCCGCCGTCGGTCAGAAAGTGCTGGCCAAAGCGTTTGCGGGGGAGGTGCTTCACTGTGGCACGTCGCGGTATTCAACGTAGGCGCGTGCACGTTGCTCGCGCGCCCAGGTCGCATAGGCCTCTTCCATCTTCTTTTGGCGCACCGCCTCGCGTGCCGCTTCGCGCTGTTCGCGCGGTGTCAGCCGTTCTTCGCGGCGCTCGACCAGCTCAATCAGGTGCACGCCAAAGCGCGAGACCACCGGCTGGCTGATTTCGCCTGGCTTAAGGGCGTCGAGCGCGGCTTCAAACTCGGGCACATAGCGCCCAGGGGTGGACCAGCCAAGGTCGCCGCCCTGCTGCGCACTGCCATCCTGCGAATGCTCGCGTGCCAGCGACTCGAAGGTGGCGAGGCCAGCGACGATGCGCTTGCGGTAATCCGCCAGCTGTGCCGCGGCTGCCGCTTCACTGAGTTGCGGGCCGGTACGCAACAGGATATGGCGTGCGTGGCTTTGCACCACAGTGGCTGTGGCGCTGGCACGGGTCTTCTCGATCACCTTGAGGATGTGAAATCCGGCGCCTGAGCGCACCGGGCCTGCAATGCCGCCGACAGGAAGTGCTGCTGCGGCTTTCAGGAACAGTTCGGGGTAGCGCTCGGCAGGGCGCAGGCCCATTTGCCCGCCTTGCGCCGCTTCCGGGGCGTCGGAGAACTCTTTGGCGAGAGCGGCAAAATCGTCCCCCTTGCGTGCGCGTTCGGCCACGCTGCGGGCACGCTCTTCGCGCTCGCTCACCACGGCGGAGCTGGCCCCCTCGGGGACGGCGATCAGGATGTTGGCGAGGTTGAGCTCCAGCCCGGCGGTCCCATTCTTGGGCTGCTGCTCGCGCAGGTACTGGTCGATGTCGAATTCACTTACCTTGATGCCTGAATTCACCTCACGCTCGCGCAGGCGCTGCAGCACCAGCTGGGTGCGCAGTTCGCTGCGAAACTGTGCCGGTGAAATGCCGTCGCCAGCGAGCTGGCGGTACATGGCATCTTTGGAGACATCGTTTTGCCGTGCCACGCTGGCTTCGGCCTGGTTGACGGCGAGATCGTCCACCGTAATGCCCGCCTCGCGTGCCAGTTGCAGTTGCACTTTCTCGAAGATCAGGCGTTCGAGCACTTCACGGTTCATGACACCGGCTGCTGGCACAGATGCGCCTTCGCTGATCAGCTGCTTGCGCAGGCGTTCGGTGCGATTGGCGAGCTCGTTGCGGGTGATCGGTTCGGAATTGACCACGGCCACGATGTAGTCTGCCGCCTGCGGCTCATTGGCCTGGCGGTTGGCGGGAGGCGCTGTCGTGGCTGCTTGCGGCTTGGGAATGCGCACGCCCTGGGCGATGGCGGGTACGGCGAGCGCGGTGGCAAGGAGGGCCAGACCGGCAACGAGGACACGAGGATGCATGGGGCGGGCCTTAAACACGGGCTTAGTCGTAATTGCTGAAGCGGCTGGGCACCGTCGGGGTATCGCCCAAGGTGCGGTAGCCGGGGATATTTTGGCGCAGACTGGTGAGTGGGTTGGAGCCCAGGCTCAGGCGCGAGAAGCCGACGAACTCTATCTGGAACAGCAAGCGGGTGTTGGACGTGACCAGGCTGTTTTGCAGGCGTTCAAGCACCACACGACCGATCCAGCAGCAGCTGTCGTACTCCAAGCCGACCACCGTATCGACCAGCTTGCGGTCGTGCAGGCTGTAGTTGAGTCGGCCCACACCATACCAGCGTCCTTCACGTGACGCCCCCGCGTGGGTCTCTGATGGCGGTTGCGTCGGCGCTGCCAGGCCCCACAGGTCAGCGAGCGGCCATTGCCAGCCGACGTCCACCTGCTCGCTGCTGTCGCGCTGGAACCGGTACGCGGCACTGACGACGTGGAAGGGGGCAGGCTGGTAGCGCGCGCCTACCGTAGAGCGGATGGAGCGGCGCGTCTTGGGATTGAACTGCACCGTGGAATTGAACCCCCACTGCGGCGTCCAGTTCAGCGCGGCGCCCACCATCAGGTCTGACAGGCGGTCCTGCACCACAGGTTCGCCCGGAAGCGTCACGTCCTGGTTGGAAAAGCGCACCCGCTGCGCCACGCCAAAACGCGCTGCCTCGGCGCCGGTATCAGGGTCGAGAAGACGTGTCGTCAGGCCCAGCGTCAGCAGGTTGTTGTCGGCGATGCGGTCCTGGCCGCCGTAGGCGTTCTCGGTGTAGATGGTTGCGAAATTAAAGTCGTTCGCCGCCGTGTCGTACACCGGCAGCAGGTGCTGATCGCGGTAGGGCGTATAGGTGTAGAAGGCACGTGGCTCAAGCGTCTGCACGAAATCGCGGCTGAAGAAGCGGGCGTCGCGCTCGAACACCAGACCACTGTCGATGCTGAAAGTCGGCAGCGCCCGGCTGGCCGAGCGCGCGCCGTTGGCAATGGGGGTATCGAACTGGTAGTCGGTGGCGTGCAATTGCAGGCGCGGTGTGACGAAACCCGCGGGCCACAGGAAGGGGCGGCTGATTTGCGCCAGTGCGTAGCTGCGCTGGGCGTTGGGCTGCAGCGTGAGGCCACTGTTGCTGCGAAAGTGCGTGGTATCGAGCTCGATACTGGCATCCAACCCCAGACCCAGCTGGCTCGGTACGTAGCGGTATTGCAGCTGGGGCAGCCGGTCGTAGGGCGGCACGATGGGGGCCAGCGGGTCTTGCAGCGTCTGCCACTTGAGTGTGCGCAGCATTACATGCTGGTCGCCGCTGCCCCAGGTGACCAGGGCATCGGCCGGCAGCAGGCGCTGGGTGTCGCTTTGCGTGCCGCGGCCCAGGTCGCGCCAGTAGTTGTCGTCGCTGACGCGGCGGATGTTCAGGCCGATACCGATGCCCCCCAGGGGGCTGTCGAAATTCGTGTTGTGCTCCAGCGTATAGCTCCAGCGGGTGCGATCGCGCAGCCGATCGGACGGCAGGACGTCGCCCAGGATACGGCCTCGGTACGTCGGCTCCAGGTAGCGAAACTCCCCCCCCGCGCGTACGCCGCGCTTGGCGATCAGCGCCGCCTCCAGTGTGGCGTCGCGGTTGGGGGCAATGTTCCAGTAATACGGCTGCGAGTACTCGAAACCGTTGACGCTATCGAATGGCACAACGGTGGGGGGCAGCAGGCCTGACTTGCGCTTGTCCGAGAGCGGGAAGCTGATGTAGGGCACCGGCAGGATGGGCACGCCCTTGAACTCCAGCACGCCGTTGTGCGCAGTGCCGACCTCCTCGACCTGGTCGATGTCGATGCGTTCGGCACGGATGATCCAGTCAGGCTGCCAGCCCGCGAAGTCCTCGCGCGTGCACGTGGTGTAGGTCGCATCGTGCACCACCGCGCGGTCTCGGTCGAGGAAGTCCACGCGCGTGGCTTCGCCATGTGCGCCGTTGGCCAGGAACTGGTAGCGCGCGTCGTTGAAGAAGCCGTCGAAGGCGTCCACGTGCAGCTGCAACTCGCTGCCTTCGTACACATTGCCTGCGCGGTTGATCCGTACCTGGCCCGTGGCATGGGCCAGATCGTCGGGAGCGGTGTATTCCAGCCGATCGGCGTGGATCACGGTGTCGCCACGGCGCAATTGGGCGGCGCCCTCGACCACCGTGCGCTTGTCCGTTTCCCCCCACATGTGCTCGCCAGAAACGAAGATCGGCAAGTGCGCGCGTGCCGCGGCCGGAATCGTTTCGCTCAGTTGTGGGCTGGCGCGCAGTGGCACCGGTGTGCTGGGTGCCTCCTGTGCCCAGGCGGCCAACGGCGCGCCATACAGCGCCAACGCCACTACGCGCGACCAGGCTGCCGTCGCGCGCAGGCGCGAACGCGGCGTCGGGCAGGAGAGGGTGAATCGCGGGTAGAACGGCAAAAGCTTTGGGTCCATCGGGGTGGGGGGGGGGGGGGGGGGGGGGGGGG
>NZ_JBWKZM010000004.1:157794-221594 GCF_059424465.1 Simplicispira sp. GW247-4R2A
CGGCTGCCTTGCAGCCCCAGCACTGGCAAAGGCCCGCGCTGCGCGGGCCGGGTTTGTAGAATCGGATTATCCATGAGCCACTCCACCAACACGCCGGGCACGGGCGCCGTTACCTGGCCTGACATCCTTCGCCAGGCGCAATTCACCCAGTGGCTCGCCCCGCTGGTCGAGCGCCACGGCCTGCGCCCCGAGACGCTGCGCCCGGCCTCGGCCGACGCCAGCTTTCGCCGCTACCTGCGCCTGGACACCTGCGTCCCCGGCGAGAGCCGCATTGTCATGGACGCGCCGCCCGATCGGGAAGACTGCGCGCCCTTCGTCCACGTGCAGGGCTTGATGCAGCGCGCCGGCTTGAACGTGCCGGACATCCTGGAATGGGACAAAGCACATGGTTTCCTGCTGCTCTCCGACCTGGGCCAGCACACCGTCATCGAACGCCTCGATGCTGCCGACCCGCAAGCGGCAAACGCCTGGTACCGCCAGGCAACGGACGTGCTGCTGCAGTGGCAATTGGCTTCGCGCCCTGGCGTGCTGCCCCCTTACGACGCGGCCTTGCTGCGCCGCGAGCTGGCACTGTTTCCCGATTGGTACGTGGCGCAGCACCGCCAGGTGGTGCTCAGCGAGGCGCAGCAGCAAGTGTTGTCCACTGCGTTTGACCGCATCGTGGCGGAAAACCTGAGCGTGCCCAGCGTGTACGTGCACCGCGACTTCATGATGCGGAACCTGATGGCCCCTGTGGGTGAGGGCGGCCCGTTGGGCGTGCTCGACTTTCAGGATGCGGTCTATGGCCCCATCACCTACGACATTGCCAGCCTGCTGCGCGACGCCTTCATCAGTTGGGACGAAGAGTTCGTGCTCGACATCACCGTGCGCTACTGGGAGCTGGCGCGCAAGGCCGGCCTTTTGGGCCGCGCCAGCGCCAGCGGCTGGGGCGACGATTTTGGCGCGTTCTACCGCAGCGTTGAGTGGATGGGCCTGCAGCGCCACCTGAAAGTAGCCGGCATCTTTGCCCGCCTGACCCTGCGCGACGGTAAGCCCAAATACTTGGCGGATGCGCCGCGCTTCATCGGTTACCTCCGTGCCACGGCCCGCCGCTACCGGGAGCTGGGGCCTTTGGCGCGGCTGCTGGACCAGATCGAAGGCGATGCGGCCCCGGTCGGTTACGCCTACGGGCGGATGTAGATTTCATACAAAATAGGCCTCTAGCGCTTATCCAGTAAGCGCTAGCAGCTATTTATTTAGAAGCAATGCCCCGTTTTTATTGCCCAGTCGACATGGCCAGCGGCGCTGAACTGGAGCTGCCTGCAGGCGCCGCGCGCCACGTACAAGTGCTGCGCCTGCAGCCGGGTGATGCCATCACGCTGTTTCACGGTGGCCTGGAGGCGGCTGGCCCAAGGGGCGAGTTCGAGGCGCGCATCACCCACATGGGCCGCAGCAGCGTGCGCGCCGAAGTGGGCGCCCACCAAGCGATTGAGCGCGAGGCGGCGTGGGAGGTGCATCTGGTGGCCGGTATCACGGCGAACGAGCGCATGGACTGGCTGGTGGAAAAGGCCGCCGAGCTGGGCGCCGCCAGCATCACCCCGCTGCTGGCCGAGCGCAGCGTGCTCAAGCTCAAGGGCGAGCGCGCCGACAAAAAGCGTGCCCACTGGCAGGCCATCGCCATCGCCGCCTGTGAACAGTGCGGGCGCAACCGCGTGCCGCTGGTCGCGCAGGCGCTGGATTTGAGCGACTGGCTGGCCGGACCTGCCGGGGCTGCGCCCGCGCAGCGCCTGCTGCTGTCGCTGCGCGCAGGCAGTGTGCCTTTGAAAACCCGCCTTGCAGAGGCGGGCCCTGCGGTGTTCCTGTCAGGTCCGGAAGGCGGGCTAAGCCCCTTTGAAGAAGAGGCTGCGCTGGCGCAGGGCTTCGTTCCCGTCGGTCTTGGCCCGCGCGTGCTGCGCGCCGAGACGGCGGCGCTGGCGGCGTTGGCGCTGATGGCCTGAGCTGCCCCTGCCGGTACGGCCGGGGCGCGCCGCGCCCCATACCTTGCAAGTGTCAGAGGTTGGTCGCGGCCAGCACTTCGCTGATATCGGTCAGGCCTTGCAGCACCTTGTCGATGCCGTCCTGGCGCAGCGTGCGCATGCCGGCGACCAGCGCCGAATGGCGGATTTCGCTGGCCGACGCACGGTGGCGAATGTGCTGGCGGATGGTGTCGTCGCTCAGCATGAGTTCGTGAATTCCCAGGCGGCCGTGGTAACCACTCTGTTCGCACTTGTCGCAGCCGACGCAGCGCCACAGGGAAATGCTGCCGTCCACCTTGCCGTGGGCTGAACGCCAGCGCGCGATTTGCGTGGCGCGTGCCTCGGGGCCACTGTCGGAGGTGCTGGCAAGGTACTGCTCGGCAAGCTCGTCCAGCCTCGCCATGTCCGCCGGTACGGCCTGGCGACAGGCGGTGCACAGGCGCCGCACCAGGCGCTGGGCCAGGATGGCGAGCAGCGAATCGGAAAAATTGAACGGGTCGATCCCGATTTCCAGCAACCGCGCGATGCTCTCGGGCGCCGAGTTGGTGTGCAGGGTGGAGAGCACCAGGTGCCCGGTGAGCGAGGCCTCGACGGCGATGCGCGCGGTTTCCTCGTCGCGCATTTCGCCAATCATGATGACGTCGGGGTCGGCGCGCAGAAAGGTGCGCATGGCCGCGGCAAAGGTCCAGCCGATGCGCGGGTTCATTTGCACCTGGCGCAGCCCGCTCTGGGTGATCTCAATCGGGTCTTCGGCGGTCCAGATCTTGCGACCGGCGGTGTTGATGTCGCTGATCACCGAATGCAAGGTCGTTGTCTTGCCGCAGCCCGTGGGGCCGCACACCAGCACCAGACCATAGCTTTTCTGCACCATGCGGCGCAGGGCCGTCAGGTTGGCAGGGCTCAGGCCGATGCCGTCGATCGGCAGCGGCTTGGCGCCGGCCAGCAGGCGCAGCACCACGTCTTCGAGGCCGCGCGAAGTTGGCACGGTGACCACGCGCAGTTCTACCGGTGGGCCGCCAAAGCGCGAGAAATCGATTTTCCCGTCCTGCGGCTTCCGGTGCTCGGAGATGTCCATGCTGGCCATGATCTTGAGGCGCGCCACCATGGCGAACCGATAGCGCGCGGGCAGTTCGAGATAAGGCCGCAACTCGCCGTCCACACGCAGGCGTATGCGCAGGGGCCGGGGTGGCATTTCGGTTTCGATGTGGATGTCCGAGGCGCGCTGGGCAATGGCCTCGGTGATCAGCGAATTGATCAAGCGCACCAGGGTGTTGTCCGACTCGTTCACCACGTCGGCCGCTTCGCCTGCGCCGTCGGGCGTCGCGCTATCCAGGGTGCTGGCCAGGTCCCGTGCGCTGGCGCGGGCGGCGTTGTTGGCTGCCGCACTGTCGGGGCGCGGCGCGATTTTGGGGTTGTCTCCTGGGTGGATGGCATACGCCTTGGCAATGGCGGGCGCCAGCGTGCCTGGCGCCGCGCGCAGGGCGATCAGGCGGCGCTGCGTCAAAAAGCGAAGCTCGTCGAGCAGCACGCGGTCCAGCGGGTCCACCACCAGCACCACCAGTGCATCGTCCCGCGCCAGCAGCGGCAGCACCGATTCGCGTTCAGCTACCAGGCGCGGCACCAGTGCCAACGCGGCCGTATCGGGATGGAGCTGCCCAGGGTTGACCACGTAGTCACCCAGCCAGGCGGCAATGACCTGGCGCAACTGGTCTTGTGTGAGTTCGCCGCCGCCGATGAGAATTTGCCCGATCAGGCGGTGAACACCCTGCGCGCGCTCCTGGCGCTGCAACTGCAAGGCCTCGGCCAGCGCCGCCGCGCGCACCATGCCGGCATTGACCAAAGCCTCGCCCAGATGCTTGGCCGTACCCACCACCGGATGCGGGGAATTGATCAGCTGCCAAAGCGCGTCGGAATCGTGCGGCTCGAAATGCGGGCTGGGCGGCGGCGTTTCGTGCTGAGTCGCGGCAGGCAGAGAATCCATGGCAGTGCTTTTCATCCAGGGCAGTGGGCCGCATCACAGCGGCTTCGGTTACAGGGCCAACGCGTAGTCGATGGTGAGCGGTGCGTGGTCGGAAAAGCGCTGCGTTTTGTAGATGCTGGCCGACCGTGCCAGCTGGGCCATTGCGGGGCTCGCCAGATGGTAGTCGAGCCGCCAGCCCACGTTGTTGGCCCAGGCCTGACCGCGATTGCTCCACCAGGTGTAGGCCTCGTCCGTCGTTTCGGGGTGCAGCAGGCGGTAGACATCCACCAGGCCTTCGCTTGGGTCAGTTGTGTGCAACAGTTTTGTCATCCAGGCGCGTTCTTCGGGCAGAAAACCGCTGTTCTTCTGGTTGCTGCGCCAGTTTTTGAGATCGATTTGCTGGTGCGCAATGTTGATGTCGCCGCACAAAATGAACTCGCGCTCGCCCCGGCATTGCACCAGGTGCGGGTGGAACTGTTCCAGAAAGCGGAACTTGGCCTGCTGGCGCTCTTCGCCGGACGATCCGCTGGGAAAGTAGGCGCTGATGATGGAGAGCTTGCGCGCAGGGGTGTCGAAGCGCAGCTCGACATAGCGCCCCTCGGCGTCGAATTCTTCCGAACCGTAGCCGGTGCGCACGTCGCTGGGTTCGTGGCGGGTGTAGACGCCGACGCCGGAGTAGCCCTTTTTCTGCGCGAAGTGAAAATGTCCGTCCAGACCCGCAAGTTGCTCGAAGCGGCCGGCCACGTCAGATTGTTGTGCCTTGACCTCTTGCACACAAATACAATCCGGTCGCAGCGTGTGCAGCCACTGTTCAAGCCCCTTGGTAGTGGCTGAGCGGATGCCGTTAAGGTTGAGGCTGGTGAGCTTGAACAAGGAGTTTCCCATGTCGGATGTGGATGCAGCGCAGGCACCTGCCGGTGCGATGGCGCAAGAATTTGTGCGCTTTGCCGTCGAGGCCGGCGTGCTTGGATTCGGCGAATTCAAGACCAAGGCGGGCCGCATGAGCCCGTATTTTTTCAACGCCGGCCTGTTCAACGACGGCGCCACGCTGGGGCGCCTTGCCCAATTCTATGCAAATGCCCTGATCGCCAGCGGTATCGAGTTCGACATGGTGTTCGGCCCGGCGTACAAGGGCATTCCCTTGGCGGCCACGTTGGCTGTCGAGCTGGCGCGGCGCGGGCGCAACGTCCCCTTTGCCTACAACCGCAAGGAAGCCAAGGACCACGGCGAAGGCGGAACCCTGGTGGGGGCGCCGCTCGCCGGGCGCGTGCTGATCGTGGACGATGTGATGTCCGCAGGCACCGCGGCGCGCGAGTCGATCAAACTGATCGTGAAGGCGGGCGCCACCCCGCACGCCATGGTGGTCGCACTTGACCGCCAGGAAAAGGCAACCGAGGATGGCCGCGACGTGGACTACAGCGCGGTGCAGTACGTACGCCGTGCGCTGGGACTTGAAGTCTGTGCCATTGCCTGCCTGGCAGACTTATTGCTGTATCTTTCGGAAACGCGGGGTACTGACATGTTGCAGCACCGCGAGCGGGTGCTGGCGTACCGCCAGCGGTACGGAGTTGCTGAAGGGTGACGCATTGAACGCATTGGTCTGGAGCGCAGGAATCGCAATCGCCTTGCTGGTGCAGGCGGGCGCGCACGCGGAAGACGCTTCCACGGGCGGCATCTACACCTGTGTCGATGCCAGCGGCCGACGCATCACGTCAGATCGGCCCATTGCCGCCTGCATCGACCGTGAGCAGCGCGAACTGGGGCCGACCGGCACCGTGCGGCGCGTGATTGGCCCCAGTCTCACGGAACATGAAAAAGCTGTCCAGGCCGCGCAGTTGCGCAAGCAACAAGACGAAGCCAACCGGGTTGCCGATGAGAAGCGCCGCGAACGTGTGCTGGTGGCGCGCTACCCGAACCGTGCCGCACATGATGCAGAGCGGGCCGCGGCGCTTGAAACCGTTGATTCCGTCACGGCAGTGGCCGTGAAGCGGATTCAAGCGCTGAAAGAGGCCCGCAAGGCAATCGATGCCGAAATGGAGTTCTACAAGAAGGACCCCGCCAAAGCCCCCATGAAGCTGCAGCGCGAGGTGGCCGCCAACGATGCGGAAATCCAGGAGCAGCAGCGGTTCATTCTCAGCCAGGGGCAGGAGAAGCAGCGCGTCAACAAGCGGTTTGACGTCGAACTGGCGCAGCTGCGCCAGTTGTGGGGGACTCGGGCCACCGAGCCGTCCGTGCCTGCGGGAACGGCGGCGCAGTAGTTTCGCCCGCAGGCGGCGTTCAGGCGAGGCGTTGGCGCAGCAAATCGTTGACCTGCTGCGGGTTGGCCTTGCCTTTGCTGGCCTTCATCACTTGGCCCACCAGCGCGTTGAAGGCCTTGTCCTTGCCGGCGCGGAACTGTGCCACGTTGTCGGCGTTGGCGGCAATGACGTCGTCGATGATTTTTTCTAGCGCGCTGCTGTCGTTCATCTGGCGCAGGCCGAGAGAATCGATGAGCGCGTCCACCTCGCTGCCCGCGCCGCTCCACAGCGCTTCAAACACCTGGCGGGCGGCGTTGTTGGAGATGGTGGCATCGACGATGCGCTTGATCAGTTGCGCCAGTTGCTGTGCGCTCACGGGCGACTGGTGGATGTCCTGCTCTTGGGCATTGAGGCGCCGGGCCAGCTCGCCCATGATCCAATTGCTGGCAAGTTTGGGCTGCTCGCTGGCCTTGGCAGCCTCCTCGAAATACGCCGCCATGGCCTTGCTTTGCGTCAGGATGGCTGCGTCGTACTCGGGCAGGCCATAGCCACCAACGAAGCGCGCCGCCATGGCCCGCGGCAACTCGCCCATGGTGGCGCGGGTGGCCTCTATCCACTCCGGCGCAATCACCAGCGGCGGCAGATCGGGGTCGGGGAAGTAGCGGTAGTCCGCCGAATCTTCCTTGCTGCGCATGGCGCGCGTCTCGCCGGTGTCAGGATTGAACAGCACGGTGGCCTGCTCGATGGCGCGGCCGTCTTCCAGCTCTTCGATCTGCCAGCGAATCTCATAGTCCATCGCCTGCTGCATGTTGCGAAAGCTGTTGAGATTCTTGATCTCGCGCCGCGTACCCAGGGGCGCACCGGGCTTGCGCACGGACACGTTGGCATCGCAGCGGAACGACCCTTCCTGCATGTTGCCGTCGCAGATGCCGATCCAGGTGACGAGCTTGTGCAGCTCGCGCGCATAGGCCACCGCTTCGGCGGATGAACGCATATCGGGCTCGGTGACGATCTCCAAGAGCGGCGTGCCGGCGCGGTTCAGGTCGATGCCCGACTGGCCAATGAAGTCTTCGTGCAGCGATTTGCCGGCGTCTTCTTCCAGGTGCGCGCGCACCAGGCGGACGGTTTTCTGCTCATCGCCAAGCAGGAAGGACACCTCGCCGCCCTGCACAACGGGAATCTCGAACTGGCTGATCTGGTAGCCCTTGGGCAAGTCCGGGTAGAAGTAGTTTTTTCTAGAAAAAATGCTCTCTAGGGCAATGTGGGAGCCAAGAGCAAGTCCTAATTTAATAGCGCACTGCACCGCTTCGCGGTTCATCACCGGCAGCGTACCGGGAAGGGCCAGGTCGACCGCGCAGGCCTGTGTGTTGGGTTCGGCGCCGAAGGCGGTCGAGGCGCGGCTGAAGATTTTGCTGCGCGTGGCCAGTTGCGTGTGCGTTTCGAAGCCGATGACGACTTCGTAGCCGTGGATCAAGGGGGCGCTCATGTCAGAAGCCTGTAGGTGTGCGCAGGTGGAAATCGGTGGCTTGCTGCAAACGGTGTGCGGCGTTCAGCAATTGCGCTTCCTGGAAATAATTGCCAATGAGCTGCAGGCCCACCGGCATGCCGTGCTCGCCAAACCCAGCCGGCACGCTCATGCCGGGGAGCCCCGCGAGCGAGGCGGGCAGGGTGAAGATGTCGGCCAGGTAGTCGGCCAGCGGGTCGCTGCCGTGCTCGCCAATCTTCCAGGCGACGCTGGGTGCCACGGGCCCGGCAATCACGTCGCATGCCTTGAAGGCCTGCTGGAAGTCGTCGGCAATCATGCGGCGAATCTTTTGCGCCTGCAGATAGTAGGCGTCGTAGTAGCCGTGCGAGAGCACGTAGGTGCCGATCATGATCCGGCGCTTGACCTCGTCGCCAAAGCCCTCGGCGCGCGTCTTCTTGTACATGTCCATCAGGTCGGTGTAGTCCTTGGCGCGGTGGCCGAACTTCACGCCGTCGAAACGGCTGAGGTTGGAGCTCGCCTCAGCCGGGGCAATGATGTAGTACACCGGGATGGCCAGCTCGGTGCGCGGCAGCGAGATGGGGACCAGGTGGGCGCCCAGTTTCTCGTATTCCTTGAGCGCAGCGTCGAGGGCGGCGCGCACGCCTGGCGCAACGCCGTCGGCAAAGAACTCCTTCGGCATACCGATGCGCAGGCCGTCGAGCGAGTCGTTCAGTTGGCGACTGAAGTCTTCGGCAGGGCGGTCGAGCGAGGTCGAATCCCGGTCCGGGTCCGGCCCGCACATGGCGGACAGCAGCAGCGCACAATCTTCTGCCGTGCGCGCCAGAGGTCCCGCCTGGTCCAGGCTGGAGGCAAAGGCCACCATGCCGTAGCGCGATGCCCGGCCATAAGTGGGTTTGATGCCCGTGATGCCGCAAAACCCTGCCGGCTGGCGGATCGAGCCGCCGGTATCGGTGCCCGTGGTGGCTGGTACCAACCGTGCTGCCACCGCTACGGCACTGCCGCCGGACGAGCCACCGGGAATGCGCGTGCTGTCCCAGGGGTTGCGCACTGGCTGCGCGCTGTCAAAACCCACGGGAACAGTGGCAGAGTTCTCGTTGGCCGAGCCCATGGCGAATTCGTCGCAGTTGAGCTTGCCCAGCGTGACAGCGCCGGCTTCAGCGAGCTTGCGCACCACGGTGGCGTCGAACGGCGAGCGGTAGCCGGCCAGCATGCGCGAGCCGGCGGTGGTTGGGAAATCGCGCGTGACAAAGATATCCTTGTGCGCCAGCGGCACGCCTTCCAACGCTGCCGTGCTGCCTGCGGCCAGCCGCTCGTCGGCCAGGCGGGCCTGGGCGCGGCTGGCGTCTTCGTCCACGGCGAGAAACGCGCCCAGGCTCTGGTGCTGGCGCATGCGCGCGAGAAAATGCTCGGTGGCTTCCAGCGCGCTGACCCGGCGCGAGCGCAGGGCCTGCGCCAGCGTGGACAGCGGCATCTCGTGGAGGGCAAGTCCGTGGGAACTCATGGCGGCGCTCATTCGATCACCCGCGGCACGAGGAACAGGCCGCGCTCGACTGCAGGGGCGTTTTGCTGGTTGGCGGTGCGCTGATCGGGCTCACTGGCGATGTCGTCCCGCAAGCGCAGAACCACCGGCGCAACGGCGGCGACCGGGTGGGTCAGCGGCGCGATGCCGGAAGTGTCTACCGCGCGAATCTGCTCGACGATGTCGAAAAAGCCGTTCAATTGGGTGAGCATGTGCCCACTTTCATCGTCGCTGAGGTCAAGTCGGGCCAGATGGGCGATGCGGCCGATCTCCTGGTGGGTGAGTGCCATGGGAATGAGGGGTTCGAAACCGGATGTAAAGCTCCTGCGAAGGGCGCGCAGGGAAGAGTTATTCACAGGGGATGCGGTATTATCCCGCCTTTGTCGAAAAGCCCTGGAAACTGACGCTACTTGTGCGCAAAGTCCCACTAAAACTTTTGCTTATGGGTTCCTCCGGCGTCAGGATGGCACCTTCTTGTCGGCATTTCAGGCACGATTTTTACCCATGTAACACGGCGATGGCAGGCCGACGCGCGTGCCGTGCCCGAGAGGATTCTTGAATGTTTGGAGTTTTTCGTCGGTATTTTTCTACCGACCTCGCGATTGACCTCGGCACCGCGAACACCCTGATTTTTGCCCGCGACAAGGGCATCGTGCTGGATGAGCCTTCGGTCGTCGCCATCCGCCATGAAAGTGGGCCGCACGGCAAGAAGGTGATTCAGGCGGTCGGCCGCGAAGCCAAGGCCATGCTCGGGAAGGTGCCCGGCAACATCGAAGCCATTCGTCCGATGAAGGATGGCGTGATTGCCGATTTCGTCATCACCGAGCAGATGATCAAGCAGTTCATCAAGATGGTGCACCCGCGCACCTTGCTCACGCCCAGCCCGCGCATCATCATCTGCGTGCCCTGTGGCTCCACGCAGGTCGAGCGCCGCGCCATCAAGGACGCGGCAGAGGCGGCGGGTGCCACGTCGGTCTACCTCATTGAAGAGCCCATGGCTGCGGGCATCGGCGCCGGCCTGCCGGTGTCCGAGGCCTCGGGCTCCATGGTGGTGGACATTGGCGGCGGCACCACGGAGGTGGGCGTGATCTCGCTCGGCGGCATGGTTTACAAAGGCAGTGTGCGCGTCGGCGGCGACAAGTTCGACGAAGCCATCATCAGCTACATCCGGCGCAACTACGGCATGCTCATCGGGGAGCCGACGGCGGAAGCGATCAAGAAGAAAATCGGTTCGGCCTTTCCCGGCTCGGAAGTGCGCGAGATGGAAGTGCGGGGTCGCAACCTCAGCGAGGGTGTGCCGCGCAGCTTCACCATTTCCAGCAACGAGGTGCTGGAAGCCCTGACCGAACCCCTCAACCAGATTGTTTCGGCGGTGAAGAATGCGCTGGAGCAAACTCCGCCCGAACTCGGTGCCGACATTGCCGAGCGCGGCATGATGCTGACCGGGGGTGGCGCGCTCTTGCGCGACCTGGACCGCCTGCTGGCCGAAGAAACCGGCCTGCCGGTGCTGGTGGCGGAAGACCCGCTGACCTGTGTGGTACGCGGCTGCGGTATAGCCTTAGAGCGCATGGACCGTGCAGGAAGTATCTTTACCAGTGAATGAGCCCTGCGCACGGCGGTTCGTCGCTGTGAAAGGGAGGCGCCATGCCGCACGGTACCCTTGAACGGAGCGCCCCATCCTTCATGCGCCCGGGACCAACGCCTCGGGCGCAATTGATTCTCTACAGCGCCTTGGCGCTGTTTTTGATGGTGGCCGATGCCCGTCTTCATGTGACGGAGCCACTGCGCAATGTGGTGGCCACCGTGCTCTATCCTGTGCAGTGGCTGATGCTGCAGCCGGCGAACCTTCTGGGGCGCAGCAGCACCTATATGGAGTCGCTGGAGACGGCGCAGGCCGAGGCCAAGGAGGCGCGTCAGAAATGGCTCGCGTCGTCGCTGCGCGCCAACCAACTGGACCAGCTGGAACTGGAGAATGAGCGCTTGCGCCAGTTGCTCGATCTGCGTACCCGCACCAAGGTTTCGGCGCGGGCGGCGCAAATTCTCTACGACACCGCCGATCCCTACAGCCGCCGCGTGGTGGTGGACGCAGGCCAGACGTCAGGCGTGGAGCCAGGCTCCCCCGTGGTGGATGCGCTCGGTGTACTGGGCCAGATCACGCGCGTGCATCCTTTCTACAGCGAAGCGACCCTGCTCATCGACAAGGACCAGGCCATTCCCGTGCTCAACGTGCGTACCGGACAACGCGGTGTGGCCTATGGTGACCCGGTGCTCAGCCATGGCGGGGGCATGGAACTGCGCTTCATGCAGGCCAATGCCGATATTCAGGAAGGGGACCTGCTGACCACCAGCGGCATGGACCGCGTATACCCACCAGGCCTGCCGGTCGCCCGCGTGGTGCGTGTGGAGCGTCGGGCGGACCTTGCCTTTGCGCGCGTGTACTGCGCGCCGCTTGCGCGCGTGCAAGGTGCCCAGCATGTGCTGCTGCTCTCGCCTGCGACGAATGACCTGCCGCAAGCGCTGCCGTCGCCCGAGGCTCCTGCATCAACACCAAAGAAGAAGCCACGCAAATGATGGTTCAGTGCATCGATGTGCGTGATGGGGTGTGCCCAGCGCTGCCAGGAGGTGCCGCATGATCATGCCGCGCGGACAGTTGCTGCTGATGCCGGTCAGGCCGGCTTTTATCGTGGTCAGCTTGTTGGCTGCGCTGGCGCTCAACATGCTGCCGCTGGGGCCAAGGCCCTGGATGCCTGATGCACTCATCTTGCTGCTGGCATTCTGGGGCATGCACCAGCCCCTGCGCGTCGGTATGGGGGTGGCGTTTGCCTTGGGTCTGTGCATGGATGTGCAGCAGTCTTCTTTGCTCGGCCAGCACGCGTTGGCCTATGCGGTGTTGATGTACGGGGTGGCGCTCGCACACCGCCGGCTGTTGTGGTATTCGGCGGTTTCTCAAGCACCCCAAATGGCGGGGTTTTTTGCTTTGGCGCATGCCGTCTTGGTGGTCGTTGGCCTATTGGCAGGGGGCGGCCTGCCTAGCTGGAGCGTTGCGCTCGCACCCGTGCTCGAAGCCTTGCTCTGGGCCCCCGCAAGCTGGCTGTTGCTCGCGCCCCAGCGGCGGGCACCGGATCGCGACGAGAAGCGCCATCCATGACGGAGTTGCGCAATGTCGAGGCCGACGCCTCGCGTTTTCGCACGCGGATCTGGATTGTCGGCGCCGTGGTGCTGCTGGCGTTTTGCTTGCTGGTGGCACGGCTGGTCTTTTTGCAGGTGGTGCGGCACGAAGATTTGGCCGAGCAGGCCGAAAGCAACCGCACGGCCATCGTCCCCATCGTGCCCAATCGTGGGCTTATCAAGGATCGGAACGGGGTCGTGCTCGCCAGCAACTATGCTGCGTACACGCTCGAAATCACGCCTTCCAAGGCGGGGGTTCTGGAGGACACGATCAACAGTCTGGCGCAGATTGTCGAGATCACGCCGCGCGACCGCCGGCGCTTCAAGCGCTTGATGGAAGAGTCGCGCAACTTTGAGTCGCTTCCCCTGCGCACCCGGCTCACCGACGCCGAGGTGGCACGTTTTGCTGCGCAAAACTACCGGTTTCCAGGCGTGGAGGTGAAGGCCAGGCTGTTTCGCAACTACCCGTTTGGCGAAACTGCGAGCCACGCCATTGGGTACATCGGGCGCATCAATGAAGCCGAGAAGGCACGCATCCAGGACTCTGACGACGAAGCCAACTACCGTGGTACCGACTACATTGGCAAGCTGGGCGTTGAGCAGAGCTTTGAGTCGCAGCTCCATGGCGAAACTGGGGTAGAGCAAATGGAGACCTCTGCCGGCGGCCGGGCGGTGCGCAAACTGCAGAGCTTTCCCGCCACGCCCGGCAACACCGTGACGCTGACGCTGGACATCAAGTTGCAGCGCATGATCGAAGACCTGTTTGGCGACCGACGTGGTGCCCTGGTGGCGATTGATCCGCGCAACGGTGAAGTGCTGGCCATGGTCAGCAAGCCCACCTTCGATCCGAACCTGTTTGTCGAAGGGATTGACTTCGAGAACTGGACGGCGCTCAACGAGTCGCTCGACAAGCCCCTGCTCAACCGCGCGCTGCGTGGCACCTACCCAGTCGGCTCGACCTACAAACCCTTCATGGGACTGGCAGCGCTGGAGACGGGGAAGCGAACTCCCGGAGCCATTACACAGGACAATGCCTCCTGGACCTTTGGTGGGCACACCTTCCGCAGCCATGGCGACCATGCTCTGGGGCCGGTGGATATGTACCGTGCCATCATGCTATCGAGCAACGTGTACTTCTACCAGGTGGCCAATGACATGGGCGTGGACGCGATCCATGATTTCATGGCGCCATTGGGGTTTGGCCAGATTACGGGGATCGACCTGCCGGGCGAAGTGCGTGGCGTGCTGCCCAGCCAGGCCTGGAAGCGCAGTGCCTACAAGCGACCCGAGCAGCGGCGCTGGTACGCTGGCGAGACGATTTCGCTTGGTATCGGGCAGGGCTACAACAACTTCACCATTTTGCAACTGGCGCATGCAACGGCCACGCTGGCCAATGGCGGCATTGCCTATACCCCCCACCTAGGGATGTTTACCACCGACGTGATGACGCGTGAAAAGCACCCTGTGGAGCGCCCAGAGCCGGTCAATCTGGGGTTCAAAAAGGCCAATGTGGACGTGATCAAGCGCGCCATGGTCGGCGTCACGCAGGGCGGTACCGGGAGCCATGTATTTGCGGGTGCGAGCTACGTTTCAGGGGGCAAGACGGGGACGGCGCAGGCAGTCACCATCGGGCAGAAAGACAAGTACAACGCCAAGAAGCTCGAAGAGCACCAACGCGACCATGCGCTCTATATCGCATTTGCCCCGGCCGAAGAGCCGCGCATTGCCCTGGCCGTCATTGTCGAGAACGCGGGCTGGGGCGCTGGTGTTGCGGCCCCTATCGCACGGCGGGTGTTTGACTACTGGCTTAACGGCCAATACCCCAGCGTGGAAGACATCGCTGCAGTGCGCAAGGGCCTGGCGACGGCACCTATCGGTACGCCGCGCCGGGTGGAAGATATTCCACTCTTGCCCTGAAGGGTGTTGGAGCGCTAGGCACCAGGGCTTGACGGTGTGGGCTGCCACTGGCTCCATACCAGTGCCAGCACGACCAGGGCTGCTCCCGTGAGTGCCACCAGTCCCATGTGTTCGCCTATCAAGGCCCAGGCCGTGAGGGCCGCAAATACCGGTTCCAGTCCGAAAATGATGGCGCTGCGCAGCGCATCGACCCGCTGCTGCCCCCAGGCCTGCAGCGTGACGACGATCACACTGGCAAGCAGCCCGAGGTAGATCAGCGCCGTCCAGGCAGGGGCAGTGAGTACCTGCATGCCTGTGCTCCATTCGCTGCCGTGGCGCCCTAATAGCAGTGCGAACGCGGCGATGCACATGACAGTGGCCTGTGCGGCCGCCATGCGCGTCGCGCGAAGTGGCGCTCCCGTGTGCCGCCGTGCGGATTCTTCAAGCATGAGAATGTAGACGGCATAGAAGAACGTGCTGCAAAGGGTGAGCGTATCGCCGAGGTTCCAGGGCGCATCTTCGTGAAACATCAGCGCCATGCCAGCGCACGCCAGCGCACACGCGGCCCACAGACGCCAGCCGTAGCGCCGTCCGAGGGTGAGCATGGCCAGGAGGGGCACCACCAGCACGTTGAGACCGGTAACGAAGGCGTTGCGGTTGCTGCTGGTGCGCACCAGCCCCTCGATCTGCAGCCAGAACGCGCAAAACAGCAGCGCACCCAGAAGCAGGCCCCAGCGCCGCTCGCTGGCCCGCATACCGCGCCAGAGCGGTGCCAGAACCACAAGGGCAATGGCAAAACGCAGCCAGATGATCTGCAGGGCATCCAGCTGGCCAGAGAGCAACTTCATGGCCGGAAACGTCGTGCCCCATACGGCAGTGACCAGCAGGAGGGCGGCTAGTCCACGTTTTTCTGATTGCATAAAAAAAGCCGGCCACTTGCGCGGCCAGCTTCTGTGAAATGTAAGAACAGATCAGTTGAAGATGTAGCGAGCCTGCAGGTTCAGGCGGCTCAGACTGCCGGTATCTCCGCCGTACGTCGTGCGGCGGCCACCAATCAATTCAGTGCCAAGCTCCACATTCTTGATGGGCAGGTAATAGAAGCCCAGATGCCACTGCGTCAGGCGTTCGTTCCCGTCCAGGCCGTAGGCGTTTACGTACGCATCGCCGACATTTCGCGTGGAGCGCACCGTGCCTACCGACACCGTGGCACGCAGGTGCTCGCTGAATGTGTTGGTCAGCCCGAGCACCACACCACGCGCGCGATCCAGGCGGAGGGTCCCGCCGTCGAGCACTGGGTAGTTGGCACCGACCAGATAGGCGCCGTCGCCGTCGCCGTCCACCTGGGTGTACTGTGCCATCAGCGTGGCCGTTCCGGTCAGCTTGTAGCTGCCGCCCAGGCCGAAGCCGAAGCCCCGCTTGCTGGCGCTGCCCACCCGCTGCTCGTGCGAGAGGATGCGGGCATTGAGTGTGCCCCAATCAAAGCCTTTGTCCACGCGCGCCACCAAGTTGGGCGAATGCGCGCCGTCGCTGGGTTCCTCCAGTGCAAATTGGAACTTGGCCAGATTGGGGTTGTTCCAGGTGTAGCGCGCCTGCACCGGGCGGCGGAAGGTGGCGCCGGGCGGGCCGTTGAAGTCCACGGTTTCCGGCATGTCGTCCAGGTCCATGAATGTGGACCAGGTCTGGCCGATCAGCCAACCGGCGTACTCGCCGTAGGCATGGCGCAGGCGCAGGCGATTGCGGTTGCATTCGTTGCCGCAGTAGCCATAAAAATCAGCCTCAATCTTGGTGTTGAACGCGCCGTTCGACATGGGCGTAGAAGTCTCAAAGCCAAAGCGGGAGGTCTGGCCGGTGAGCACGGTTTTGCCGGTTGCCGGGTGGCCTGAGTTGAGTGGCTGTTCGGCGAGGTTGGTGAAATTGTCGCCAGGCGCGGTGCTCTTGAAGTCCTTGATGGCGTTGGCTTCGGCAAAACCATAGACGCGGATCGAGGTTTCGCTGCCGGGCAAACGGAAGCTGCCCGGGATGTCGCCCAGCACGACAGCGTCTTTCTGGCGCAGCTCGACGTTGTCGAGGCGGTCGTTCCAGTTCGACGCGCTGGCGGCGGGCGCCACGGGCGCCTGTGCTTGTTGCGCCTTGAGCTGGTTGAGCTCGGTGCGCAAGGCTTTGATCTCGGCGCGCAGGTCGTTGAAGTCCTGCGCAGATTGCGCAAAGGCCTGAGACGAGAGGCTGCACAAGCCGGCGGCCATCAAGGCAAGAAAAAGAGAACTGCGTTTCATGGTGACTCCGGGGGTAGAAAGGGTGGAGGATTCAGGCGCCCATGCGGCCTATGAATGCACGGATGCGGTCGTTGGCGGGGTTACCAAAGAAGGCTTCCGGCGGTGCGTCGTGCGCGATGCGGCCTTGGTCGAAAAACAGCACGCGGTCGGCCACTTCGCGTGCAAAGCCCATTTCGTGCGTGACCACGATCATGGTCATGCCACCGCGAGCGAGCTCGCGCATCACGTCCAGCACCTCCTGCACCATCTCAGGGTCCAGCGCCGAGGTGGGTTCGTCAAACAGCATGACCTTGGGGTTCATGGCCAGAGCGCGGGCAATGGCCACGCGCTGCTGCTGGCCGCCCGAGAGCTGCCATGGATACTTGTGCGCATGCTCATGCAGGCCGACGCGGCGCAGCAGCACCATGGCCTCGGCGTTGGCCTGCGTACGGGCCGTGTGGCGCACGCGCCGTGGTGCCAGGGTGATGTTGTCCAGCACCGAGAGGTGGCCAAACAGGTTGAACTGCTGGAACACCATGCCGACATCGCAGCGCTGCTTCTGCAGCGTCGCGATGTCGTCCGAGACTGGCACGCCTTCGATGGTGATGGTGCCGCTGTCGTGCGGCTCCAGCCGGTTGATGGCGCGCAGCAGGGTGCTCTTGCCAGAACCCGAGGCGCCAATGATGACCGTCACCTCGCCGGTATTGAAGTGGGTGGAGACGTCGCACAGCACCTGGTGCGCCCCAAAGGATTTGCACACGTGGTCTGCCACGATGAAGGCTTGTGGCGTGCTCATTTGACACGTCCCTCGACGTCAAAGCGGTACTCGATGGCGTTCGATATCTGCGTCACCAGGGTGGTCAGCAGCAGGTAGGTCACGGCCACGGTCGAAAGCGTGGCAATCGGCTGGAACGTGGCCGACTGGATGCGGTTGCCCACGTTGGTGAGTTCGACCACGCCAATCGCATACGCCAGGGACGAATCCTTGAGCAGCGCAACGAAATTGCTCACCAAGGGTGGCAGTGCAATCTTGAAGGCTTGCGGAAACACCACGTCAAAGAATACGTGCAAGCGGCCCAGGCCCAGCGCACGCGCCGCCTCCGTCTGACCGCGTGGAACGGCCAGCAGGCCCGCGCGCACGGATTCCGAGTTGTAGGCGCCTACGTTGAGCGACAAAGCCAGCACCGCTGCGGCGAAATCAGGCAGGTTCAGGCCGGGCACCAGCGCCGGCAGGGCAAAGTAGACGAACAGTATCTGCACCAGCAGCGGCGTACCCCGAATGGCCCAGATGTAGAAACTGGCCACCCAGCGCAGTGCGCGCCAGCGGGCGGTGCGCGCCAACGCGGCGCAGGTGCCCAGCAGCAGACCTAGCGTGCCGCTCACCAGGGTGAGCCACAGCGTGGTGCGCGCGCCGGCGGCAAACGCCTGCGCGTTCGAGCCAATCGGCTCGGGCAGAAAAGAAAGCAACTGGCCGAGCACGGACAGCGCCAGCACCATCAGCACCAAGGCGCTGACGAGCGTGGCGTTGCTGCGCTGCTGGCGGCTCCAGCGCTCTGGCCAAAGGGCAACGAGCATGAGGGGGAAGACCTGGCGGGGCGCCTGCTCTGCCTTAGTGGCAGCGCACGTCTTCGTTGAAGTATTTCTTGGACAGTGCCGTGTAGCTGCCGTCGGCCATGATCTCGGACAGTCCCTTGGACCAGGCGTCGGCCAGCGGCTGGTTGCCCTTGGCCACGGCCGCGGCGATGCGCTCGATGAACAGCATGTCACCCAGTTTGAAGCCGGCATTCGGGTTCTTGTCCACCACGGCCTTGGCGACGAAGCGGTCGGTCACCCAGGCGTCCACGCGGCGTGAGTTGAGGGCGCTGCGGGCATCGACGTCGGTGGGAAAGTTTTTCATTTCCTTGATGGAAGCGACCTTTTGCACGTTCTCCAGGTAGCTGGTGCCGGTCTGCACCGCCACGACCTTGCCGGCCAGATCCTTGGCGGTGCGGATGGCTGGGTCCATGGCAATGATCATGCCGCCCGAGCAGTAGTGCGGCGCCGTGAAGGTGACGGCCTTGGCGCGTTCGTCGGTGATGCCGTGCGAGGCGATGACCAGGTCCCAGCGGTCCTGGCGCAGGCCGGTGAGCAGCGCGTCGAAGCCCAGCGTCTTCCACTGAATTTTCAACCCCATTTTCTTGGCCACCAGCTCGGCCAATTCCACTTCGAAACCGGTCAGGGTGGTGCCATTGAAATAGTTGAAGGGGGCGAACTGGCCTTCGGTGGCAACGATCAGTGTGCCGCTCTTCTTGACCTCGTCAAGGGGCCTGGCGTGAGCGGAAAAGACGGTGAACAAGGCCAGTGCAGTGCAGGCCAGTGTTTTGAGCAACTTCATCTTGTGTCCTGTCTGGGGTGATTTCAGGTACAAAAAATCCGGCCTGCGGTAGCGAAGCCGGAGCTTGGTAAATCGCCTGACCGATCGCTGCGTCTCACAGGCCTCGGTGCGAACAAGGGCGCGATTATAGGTTCCTGAAATGCATCTTTAGCTCAGGTCTTTCCCTCAGCGCAGATAGGCGTCGTGGCCGGTTTTGAGGATCAGGATGCCCACGACGAAGATGAAGATCGCGCGCACGAAGCCGGTGCCGTGCTTGAGCGCCATGTGCGTGCCCAGCACACTGCCGGCCACATTGGCGACTGCCAGCGGCAGGGCGAAGTGCCACCAGACATGGCCTTTGGCGGTAAAGAGAATCAGCGCGGCAATGTTGGTCGAGACGTTCAGCAGCTTGGCCGAGGCCGAGGCATTGAGGAAGTCGTAGCCCAGCCAGCGCACGAACAGAAAGACAAAAAAACTGCCGGTTCCGGGCCCAAAAAATCCGTCATAGAAACCAATCGACAGGCCAATGGCGCTTGCCGCCAGCCATTCGGCGCGGCCCGAGAAACGTGGACGGTGGTGCTTGCCCAGCTCCTTTTTGGCAATCGTGTACAGCAGCACGGCGAAAAGCACCCAAGGGAGCATGCGGCGCAGGAAGTCGGGCGAGAGCACCGTCACGGCCCAGGCGCCGGCAAACGCACCGACGAAACCTGCCAGCGCGGCCGGCATCAGCGCACGCCAGCGCACTTGCACGCGCCGGCTGTACTGCCAGGTCGCCATGGCAGTGCCCCAGATGGACGCGCTCTTGTTGGTGCCGAGCAAGGTAGCCGGCGGTGCGTTGGGGAAAGTGGCAAACAGGGCCGGAAGCAGCACCAAGCCGCCGCCGCCCACGATTGCGTCGATAAAACCGGCCAGCAACGAGGCCAGCGTCACGATGAACCATTCCATCATGGAATTGTCTCAGGCCAGATGAAAGCGTGCCGGAGGGCGTCGCAGGCAAAAAAAACGCCGGCATGGCCGGCGTCTGAAAAAGAGTGACGTCTCGCTGGACGCTATTCAATCGTTGGTGTTTTGCAGTGTTGTCTCCTCTGGCCCCCCCGTGTTGGCGGCCTGAGCACGCCATCGAGTGGGAGCAAATGTAGGGCAGGATCAGGTGGCTGGGTATAGGGAATTTCCCGCGGAAGACGGCGCGTTCTCAGCGGCTGTTGTCCTGCGCAATCCATTGCGCTGCCTTCTCGGCCATCATCAAGGTGGGCGAATTGGTGTTCCCGCTGGTGATGGTGGGCATGGCACCGGCATCCACCACGCGCAGGCCTTGGACGCCGCGCACGCGCAGGCGTGGGTCCAGCACCGCCTGGGGGTCGTCGGCACGGCCCATGGCGGTGGTGCCCACGGGGTGGAAGATGGTGCTGGCGATGTCGCCGGCCAAACGGGCGAGTTCCTCATCGCTCTGGTACTGCACGCCGGGCTTGAATTCCTCGGGCTGGTAGCGTGCCAGCGCCGGCTGGGCGACGATGCGCCGCGTCAGGCGCAGGCTGTCGGCGGCGACCTGGCGGTCCTCCGGCGTGCTGAGGTAGTGCGGGGCGATGGCGGGTGCGTCCTGAAAGCGCGGGCTCCTGATCTGCACGCTGCCGCGGCTGGTCGGGTTGAGGTTGCAGACACTGGCAGTGAACGCCGGGAAGGCATGCAAGGGGTCGCCAAAGGCATCGAGCGAGAGCGGCTGCACGTGAAACTCCAGATTCGCGTGCGCTTGCTCGGGTGAGCTGCGCGTGAAGGCGCCCAGCTGCGAGGGCGACATGCTCATGGGGCCGCTGCGCAGCGCCGCGTATTCGAGCGCGATGCGCGCCTTGCCCAGCAACGAGCTGGCCAGCGTATTGAGCGTGGTCACGCCCTGCACCTTGAAGACCGAACGGATCTGCAGGTGGTCCTGCAAGTTGGCCCCCACACCCGGCAGGTCGCGTACGACCGGAATGCCGTGTGCCGCCAGCAGCGCCGCCGGGCCGATGCCCGAGAGCTGCAGCAACTGCGGCGAGTTGATGGAGCCGGCCGCCAGCACGACCTCGCAGCGGGCGTGCACCTGCACCATCTGTTGGCCCGTCCACACCTCCACGCCCGTGCAGCGCTGCGTGC
The DNA here is from genome assembly GCF_059424465.1 of Simplicispira sp. GW247-4R2A. Lineage (NCBI taxonomy): Bacteria > Pseudomonadati > Pseudomonadota > Betaproteobacteria > Burkholderiales > Comamonadaceae > Simplicispira > Simplicispira sp. GW247-4R2A. The sequence goes on from NZ_JBWKZM010000004.1 coordinate 178,787, forward strand.
CGTCGGGCAACTGGGTGAGCAGCAAGCGAGCGGCCTGGGCGCCCGTCCAGAGCTCGAAGTTCGGCCGCTGCATGCAGGCCGGTCGCAAGAAGGCCTTGGCGGTGTTCCAGCGCCAGCCTTTTTTCTGGTTGACCTCAAAGTAGCCCACGCCTTCGTTGTTGCCGCCGTTGAAGTCCTGGGTGGCGGGGATGCCGGCCTGCTGCGCAGCCAGGGAGAACGCGTCGAGCACGTCCCAGCGCAAGCGCTGCTTTTCCACCCGCCACTCGCCGCTGCCGCCCTGGCTGGCATTGCCGTGGAGCTGCGCAAAGGCAGCGTCGTCCGCGCCGGGCTGATCGAGCCGCCAGTGGCTCTCATGCCGGCGAAAGTCGGGCAGCACATTGTCCCAGCGCCATGCGTCTTCGCCCGTGATTGCCGCCCACTGGTTGTAGTCGCGCGCCTGACCGCGGATGTAGAGCATGCCGTTGATGCTGCTGCAGCCGCCCAGTGTCTTGCCGCGCGGGTAGCGCAGGCGCCGGCCGTTGAGCCCTGGGTCAGGCTCGGTCTGGTAGAGCCAGTCGGTGCGTGGGTTGCCGATGCAGTACAAGTAGCCGACCGGGATGTGAATCCAGTGGTAGTTGTCCTTGCCGCCTGCTTCGAGCAGCAGCACGCGGCGCTTGGGGTCGGCGCTGAGCCGGTTGGCCAGCAGGGCGCCCGCAGTGCCTGCGCCAATGACGATGTAGTCGTAGGAGGTATCGCTCATGAGATTCAGCCGTTCGCCCAATGGCCTTTGCATTCAAGGGTGGTGAGCTATGAAAAAGATAGCATAAAGCGCAAATATAACAAGCGCCGACCAGCATTTTGATACCAATTCCCGCGCCGCGTAGCTGCGGGTTCCCGTTGGCGCACGCTGCCGCTACCATGCAGCATCCTGCGACTGCCTTGCCGCATGCTCTGATTTGCCTTGTTCTTTTGATGCCCGATTCCGCTCCCCGACTGTCCCGCGACGACACGCCCCAAGGGCCGTGGATGCGCTTGCATGGGCGCTGGGGTGCGGCCGACATCGGTGCGCGCAGGCGCTGGCGAGCGCTGGCCGCCGCGCTGGTTGCGGCACCGCCTGAGACGCAGCTTGGCTGGGACCTGAGCGGCCTCACCTGGCTCGACCACGTCGGCGCACAGCTCTTGTGGAACCACTGGGGCCGGGCCTGGCCCGAGCATCTGGTGCTGGACGACACGCAGCGCTCGTTGCTGGAGCGCGTGGCCTCGCTGTCCACTGCGCCGCCACCGCCCGAGCGCTGGACATTGGCCAAGCAGGTAGACAGCTTCGGTGTGCTGGTGCTGCACGCCGTCGACCATGGCAAGCGCTTGCTGATGCTGATCGGCCAGTTGCTGCTCGACAGCCTGCGTGTGCTGCGTGCGCCGCTGCGCGCGCCTTGGCGTGACGTATCGGGGCATCTGTACCGCATGGGCGCGACGGCGCTGCCCATTACCGCACTGGTCGGTTTTCTGATCGGCGTCGTACTGGCCTACCTGATGAGTCTGCAACTGCGCCAATTCGGCGCCGAAGCCTTCATCGTCAACATCCTGGGGATCTCGCTGATCCGCGAGCTCGGGCCCATGCTGGCGGCCATTCTCGTCGCCGGGCGTTCCGGCTCGGCCATCACCGCGCAGATTGGCGTCATGCGCGTGACCGAGGAGCTCGACGCGATGCGGGTCATGGGCATCCCGCAAGGCTTTCGCCTGGTACTGCCGCGCGCGCTGGCGCTGGCGATTGCCATGCCGTTGCTGAGCGTGTGGACGACGCTGGCGGCCCTTGCCGGCGGCATGCTGGCGGCAGACGCGGCCATGGATGTCTCGCCCGCGTACTTCTTCCAGGCGCTGCCCAATGCGGTCGGCAGCGGTAACCTGACGCTGGCCTTGTCGAAATCGGTGGTCTTTGGCATCTTGATCGCGTTGGTGGGCTGCCACTGGGGCTTACGGGTCAAGCCCAACACGCAGAGTCTGGGTGAGGGGACGACGGCCTCGGTGGTCTCGTCGATTACCGTTGTCATCATCGTGGACGCCCTGTTTGCCGTGGCGTTCAAGAACGTGGGGTTTTAGGTGGCATCCCCCTGTGCGGCTACGCCGCTTCCCCCTTCTCTCGCATCACTGCGTGCTGCGGGAAGGGGGACGACGCCGGCGCGGCGGGGCGGCCCTTGCGCGGCGTCCGCTGGTCTGGAGCGCGCCGGTTGCAGAGCGTGCAGGAAGACGTCCGCGGAGTCCCGGTTGCGGCGGGTATGCGGCGCGAAGGATGGATATGTCTGAGCCAACACCCGTTTCGCCCGCCGCCGCTTCCGCCGAGCCGGTGGTGCGCATCGAAGGCCTGGAAACCACCTTTGGCAAGGGGAGCGAGGCCTACACGGTGCACCAGAACCTCTCGCTTGACGTGCAGCGCGGCGAAATCCTTGCGCTGGTGGGTGGCTCGGGGACGGGCAAGACGGTGCTTTTGCGCCAGATGCTGGGGCTTTTGCAACCCACTGCGGGTCGGGTCACGGTGCTGGGCCGGCCAGCGTCCGAAATGGGCGGCGAGGGCGCGGCGAGCCGTGTCGGCATGCTGTTCCAGCACGGCGCGCTGTTCTCGGCCTTCAATGTGCTCGACAACGTGGCCTTTGCGCTGCGCGAGCAGGGTGCGTTGCCGGCCGCGCTGGTGCGCGACGCGGCGCTGGTCAAACTGCAGATGGTGGGGCTGGAGCCCGAGCACGCCACGCGCATGCCAGCCGACCTGTCGGGCGGCATGATCAAGCGCGTGGCGCTGGCGCGCGCACTCATCATGGACCCGCCGCTGTTGCTGCTCGACGAACCCACCGCCGGGCTGGACCCGAATGGGGCCGACGAATTCTGCGCGCTGGTGCGTGAATTGCACGCTGCGTTGGGGACCACCATGGTGATGGTCACGCACGATCTCGACACGCTGTTTGCGCTCGCCACGCGCGTGGCCGTGCTGGCCGACCGCAAGGTCATCGTGACCGGAGCGCCGGCCGAGGTGGCGCGATTTCCGCACCCCTTCGTCGAGCATTATTTTTTGGGTGAGCGCGGGCGCCGCGCCATGGCGCCGGTGCAAGCCGGCAAGGAGACCTGATGGAAAACAAGTCCCACGCACTCGCTGCCGGGCTGTTCGTGCTGGTGGTCAGCGCCCTGGTGGTGGCCCTGGCCATGTGGCTCACGCGCGACAACGGCAACTACAAACTCTACGAGCTCACCACCCGCGACGGCGTCAGCGGCCTGCAGCCCCAAGCCGCCGTGCGCTACAAGGGTGTGGCGGTGGGCAAGGTGACACACATCGGTTTTGACCCACAGGTCAGCGGCAACGTGCTGGTCCGCATCGCCGTGGACGACGACGCGCCCATCACCCCCACGACCTTTGCCACCCTGGGCTACCAGGGCGTTACGGGGCTGTCGTACATCCTGCTCGACGACGCCGGCAAGGCCCATCCGCCCCTTCCCCCTGGCCCGAGCGGCCTGCCGCGCCTGCCGCTGCATTCATCGCCCTTTGCACAGCTTTCCGAGCAAGGCCCGGTCATTCTGGGCCAGGTGCAGGAGATGACCCAGCGCGTCAACCAATTGCTGTCCGACGACAACCAGAAGCGCTTCTCCGATGCCCTGATCCACATTGGCGCGGCGGCAGCCAGCGTCGATACGCTCACACGCCGGATCGACCGCAGCGTGACCGAGGGCCTCGACCCCGCCCTGGCCGCCCTGCCCGCGCTGGCCAAAGATGCCAGCGGCGCCGTGCAGTCGCTGAAAAAGGCCGGCGATCAGGTTTCGGTGATGGCCGGTGCGTTCGGCCAGACCGCGCAGCGCCTCAATGCCCCCGGCGGCCCCATCGAGCAGGCTTCGCGCGGGGTGGAAACTTTCTCGCAAGCGGCCGACCGCCTGAAGACCAGCACGCTGCCCAGCCTGGAGCGTGCTGCCGACGACACCGGCCGCGCGGCGCGCCAGGTGACGCGCACGGCCGCAGACGTCAGCGCCAACCCCCAGGCCTTTATTTACGGTTCCGGGCCGGCCAGTCCGGGGCCGGGGGAACCGGGTTTTGTCGCCCCTGCCCACAACCCGCCGTGAGTGTGCCATGAGTACTATTAAATCGATAGCTGTCAGCGCAATACGTATAAGCGCTGGAGCCATTTTTTGCTTGAATTTTCTGGCCGCTTGCTCGGCCTTGCCGGCGCCGCCCGTGCACCCCGTGGTGTACGACTTCGGCCCGGGTGCCAGCCGGGCGGCGGCGCAGGGCGCGGCACTGGCACCCCGGCGCGCGCCGCTGGTGCTGGCCGATGTGGAGAGCCCCGGCCTGCCGGAGGGCAGCACTGCCCTGAACTACCGCCTGGGCTATGACGATGCCCAGCAACTGCGCGCCTACCAGCGTGCCCGCTGGAGCCAGCCGCCGGGCCAGCTGGTGCAGCAAAGTGTGGCCGTCGAACTGAGCGCCGAGCGCGCCGTGCTTGGGTACCGTGCGGCGCGCGAAGCCGCGCGCGAAGGCAACGGCGGCCTGCTGGTGCTGCGGCTGGAGCTGGAAGAATTCAGCCAGGTCTTCAGCTCCGCCAGCCAAAGCGAGGGCGTGCTGCGCCTGCGCGCCACGCTCGCCGAGCCCACGCCCCAGGGCGAGCGCCTGCGGGCCCAGCGCGTCTTCGAAGCGCGCCAGCCGGCCCCCAGCGCCGACGCGGCGGGCGGCAGCGCTGCCTTGGCGCAGGCGGCGCGCCAGGTGGCGCGCGACGTGCGTGCCTGGGTGAATCAGACAGCGCCCTGAGCCTGGTGCAGGGCGCGGATCACGGCAGCCCTTTTTTTCGCCGACGGTCCGGTGCGCCTTCGTCTGACAGTGCCAACCGCCACCCGACTACCGCCAGCGCGGCGCGGTGTTTCTACAGTGACCCCATCGAGTCAGGCATTGGTTTTCGCTGTTTCGGCGAAAGGCCTGATCCGTGACACGAAGAGGATCACCCAATGAACGAAGACCGCATCAAGGGCAACTGGAAACAATTCACCGGCAAGGTGAAAGAGCAGTGGGGCAAGCTCACCAACGACGATCTGGACGTGATTGATGGCAAGCGCGAGCAGTTCATCGGCAAGCTCCAGGAGCGCGAAGGCGTGGTGCGTGAAGTGGCCGAGAAGCAGCTCAAGGAGTGGCACACCCGCAACCCCGATTTCCGCTTCAACGACTGACCCCCCCCACAGCCTTCCCAAGGACACACCATGAACTTCACCCGCAATCTCATCGCTCTGGCACTCACCGGCCTGGCCGCCACCACCGGCATGGCCATGGACAAGGCCGAGCACGCCACTGCCAAGGACCGTATTTCGGCCGACTACAAAATGGCCAAGCAAAACTGTGACACGCTCAAGGCCAATGCCAAGGACGTGTGCATGAAGGAAGCCAAGGGCAACGAAAACATTGCCAAGGCCGAACTCGAAGCCCAGTACAAACCCAACGACAAGTCGGCCTACAAGGTGGCCAAGGCACGCGCCGATGCCAACTACGCAGTCGCCAAGGAAAAGTGTGACGATGCCACCGGCAACGCCAAGGACGTCTGCAAGAAAGACGCCAAGGCCGCCCACGTAAGGGCGCTTGAAAACGCCAAGGTGGCCCGCGCCGAAGCCAAGCCCGCCGACAACATGAGCGAGAAGCGCGCCGACGTGGCCGAAACCAAGCAGGACGCCGCGCACCAAAAGAGCGAAGCCGACTACCAAGCCGCCAAGGAACGCTGCGACGCGCTCAAGGGCGCTGAACAGGACACCTGCGTGGCCGATGCCAAGCGCAAGTACGGCATGTAAACTGCCTGAACGAAGGAATCCCTCCCCTGGGACTGCGCCGGGGCCGTACCGCCGGCCCGCCAGTCCCCTTCACACCCCGCCGTGGTTCGTCCGCTGCGGGGTTTTTTTGTGGTGCGCCCAGCATGGGCGCACTCTTGGGAGCACTAGCCCTTCTGTGGGTGGATGACAGCGAACAAGGCAAAGCGCAAGGGCAAACAAGTCCATGGCTGTTGCGCGGTACCTGCTGCGTTATTTGGTAACGAGGCGTCAGAGTTGTGTCCTTGACCTCGTCAAGAGTTCGCCCGAGAGCGTCCTGACTCCTGCGTGACACCTATTTCGGACGTCCGTCATTTGCTTGCATTTGATGCATGTCGATACACATCGCGGCGCATTGACCCGTGGACGTGGCCAACACCCTCTTAAGCTTCCTCGCTGAATAAATAAGAATCTGGGAGGGATGTTTTGCCAAAAGACTTTCAATGGGGCCCCGCCGGCACCCCAGCGGTGCAGTGCGCGCCAGACGACGCCCCGCCAATGCCGCCGCAGGAAGCTGCGGCCCCTTCCGCCCTGATCGCCCTGTGTCTGGTGGCCCGCCTGCACCAGATTGCCGCGGACCCGGCCACCCTGGCCCACCAACTGGGCCTGCTGCCCAGCGAACCCCTCACCGCCCAAGACCTGCTGCGCGCCACCAGGCACCTGGGCCTCAAGGCCCGGCGCCTGCACAGCGACGCCAAGCGCTTGGCCCTAGTCCCTCTGCCCGCCCTGGCCCTGCTGCACTCGGACGGCTCTTGCCCGCGCACCGTCGTCCTCGCCCAGTGCGACGGCCAGAAGGTCCTGTTTCAAGACCCGGCCGCCGAAGGCGCGGGCAGCCGCCCCGTCATCGAGCCCCTGGACGTCTTCGCCCAGCAGTGGACCGGCGAACTCATCCTCATCACCAGCCGCGCCAGCCTGGCGGGGGCGCTGGCCAAGTTCGACTTCTCCTGGTTCATCCCCAGCCTCGTCAAGCACCGCAAGCTTTTGGGCGAAGTGCTGCTGATTTCCTTCATGCTGCAGCTCTTTGCGCTGGTCAGCCCCTTGTTCTTCCAGGTGGTCATGGACAAAGTGCTGGTGCACCGGGGCGTCACCACGCTCAATGTCCTCGTCATCGGCCTGGTCGTCGTCGTGGTGTTCGAGAGCCTGCTCAATGGCCTGCGCAGCTACGTCTTCAGCCACACCACCAGCCGCATCGACGTCGAACTCGGAGCGCGCCTGTTTCGCCACTTGGTGCAACTGCCCCTGGCCTACTTCCAGGCGCGGCGCGTGGGCGACTCGGTGGCGCGCGTGCGCGAGCTGGAGAACATCCGCAGCTTCCTCACCGGCAATGCCCTCACCGTGCTGCTCGACGTGCTGTTCTCGGGCATCTTCATCGCCGTCATGCTGTTCTACAGCGTGCCGCTCACCCTCATCGTGCTGGCCAGCCTGCCGCTGTACTTCGGCCTGAGCCTGGCCATCGTGCCCCTGCTGCGCAGCCGCCTGGACCACAAGTTCGCCCGGGGCGCCGAGAACCAGGCCATGCTGGTGGAGACCATCACCGGCATCCAGACCGTCAAGGCCAGCGCCCTGGAGCCCAGCTTTGCCCGCCGCTGGGACAACCAGCTTGCCGCCTACGTCAGCGCCAGCTTCAAAACCCAGAACCTGGCCAGTTGGGCGCACGAAGGCGTCAACCTCATCGGCAAGCTCGCCAACGCTGCCACCCTGTGGTACGGCGCCCACCTGGTCATGGACAACCAGCTCACCGTGGGCCAGTTCGTCGCCTTCAACATGTTGGCCCAGCGCGTCGCACAGCCCATCATGCGCATGGCGCAGCTGTGGACCGACTTCCAGCAGACCGGTATCTCCATGGCGCGCCTGGGCGACATCCTCAACACCCGCACCGAAGTACCGCCCGCGAGCGCCGCCCAACTGCCGCCCATCCAGGGCCGCATCACGCTTGACGGTGTGCACTTTAGATACCGCCCCGAAGCGGCGCCGGTGCTCGGTGGCATCAATTTGGACGTGCGCCCCGGCGAAGTCATCGGCATCGTGGGCCGCTCGGGTTCGGGCAAAAGCACGCTCACAAAGCTGGTCCAGCGCCTCTACACCCCCGAACAAGGCCGCATCCTGGTGGATGGCATCGACATCAGCCTGATCGACGCCGCCCAGCTGCGCCGCCAGGTCGGCGTGGTGCTGCAAGAGAACCTGCTGTTCAACCGCAGCGTGCGCGAGAACATCGCCATTGCCGACCCCGCCGCCCCCATAGCCGCCGTGGTGCACGCCGCGCAACTGGCTGGAGCGCACGACTTCATCAGTGAACTGCCCGAGGGCTACGACACCCTGGTGGGCGAGCAGGGCAGCAGCCTCTCGGGCGGGCAGCGCCAGCGCATCGCCATTGCGCGCGCCCTGTTCACCAACCCGCGCATCCTCATCCTGGACGAAGCCACCAGCGCCCTCGACTACGAAAGCGAGGCCATCGTGCAGCGCAACATGGCGCACATCTGCGAGGGCCGCAGCGTGCTCATCATTGCCCACCGCCTGTCTGCCGTGCGCCATGCCGATCGCATCATCGTAATGGACAAGGGCGCCATCGTCGAAGCGGGCTCGCACGACGCGCTGCTGCGCAACCCGAGGGGCTTGTACGCCCACCTCTGGCGCATGCAAGACGGCAGTCGGGCGGCACCGTTGCCCACCGCAGGCACGGCGCCCACCCAGGAGGCGGCGGCATGAGCGCGCCCATCCACGCCCCCGCGCAAGCCAGCCAAGCCTCCCAACCCCGCCACCCCGCCCTCGAACTACTGGCACGCTACCGCGCCATCTTCGCCGCCGCATGGCGCCACCGCGCTGAACTGGCAGGCCCCGCGCGCCTGGCCGATGAGAACGCCTTTCTGCCCGCCGCCCTGAGCCTGCAGGAAACGCCCGTCCACCCCGTGCCCCGGCGCGCTGCCTACGCACTCATGGCGCTGTTTGTGATTGCGCTCGTCTGGGCCATCTTCGGCAAGATCGACATCGTCGCCGTGGCACCGGGCCGCATCATCGTCAGCGACCGCACCAAGCTCGTGCAGCCGCTCGAGCGCAGCGTGGTCAAACGCATCCTCGTCAAGGACGGCGACCACGTCGAAGCCGGCCAGACCCTGGTGGAACTCGACCCCACCAGCGCACGGGCCGACAAGGCCAGCTTCGAAGAGGCGCGCCGCGCCGCCCAGTCCGAAGGCCTGCGCACCCGCGTGCTCCAGAAAATGCTATCGAGTAAAGAGCAAAAAAGTAATACCCATCAAGCGCTGGAGGCTATTTTTACGCAAACTTCTGAGGCCACGCCCTGGACCGCACCCTGGAGCGCCCGAGAGCGCGCCCAGGCCCGTGCGCAATTGGCCGCCGAGTGGAGCGACATCACCGCCCGCCTGGCCCGCCTCGCCGCCGAGCACCAGCACCGCCAGGCAGAAATCGCCACCGTGCAAGCCATGATCGGCAAGCTGCAAGCCACTGTGCCCCTTGCGCGCCAGAGAGAGACAGACTTCCACACCCTCAGCGCCCAGGGCTTCATGTCCAGCCACGCCAACCAGGACCGCACCCGCGAGCGCATTGAATTGGAACGCGACCTGGCTACCCAGCAAGCCCGGCTCTACGAAGCCCAGGCCGCCCTGACGGAGGCCGAGCAAGGCCGCGCCGCCTACCTGGCCGAGACCCGCAGAAGCCTGAGCGAGCGCCAGGCAGATGCCGACCTCAAACGCCAGCAAAGCGACCAGGAAGTCACCAAGGCCACCCAGCGCGAGCAACTGGCCACCCTTACCGCGCCCGTAGCGGGCACCGTGCAGCAGCTCGCCCTGCACACCGAAGGCGGCGTCGTCACCGAAGCCCAGGCCCTGATGGTCATCGTGCCGGACAGCGCCAGCGTGAGCGCCGAAGTGACGCTGGAGAACAAGGACATCGGCTTTGTCTCCCCGGGCCAGGAAGTGGCCATCAAGCTGGAAACCTTCCCCTTCACCCGCTACGGCACCGTCAGGGCCACCGTGGACAAGGTGACGCAGGACGCGGTCAATGACGAGAAACGCGGGGCGATCTTCCCGGCCACGCTCAAGCTGCAGCAAACCACGATCAACGTCGATGGCAAGGCCATTGCGTTAGCGCCAGGGATGAATGTGACGGCGGAGATCAAGACGGGCAAGCGGCGGGTGATTGAGTTTCTGCTGAGCCCGATTCAGCGGGCGGGGAGTGAGGGGTTGAGAGAGCGGTGAGACGGGCTAATTCCTATTAACTAGAAGGGGAATAATGATAAAAAAGTTAATCAGAAAGAAACTTTCGTTTTTTGTTAGCGCGCACGCGGGAAATAATCATGAGCGAAGTTGCATATACAGATTAAAGGAAATCATGCTAGACAATATGACGAGCAGGCCCACCTCCATGGTTAGCGCATCTGTACTGACGTTGGCATGCGCCGCCGGGTGTGGATCCCAACCAATAGAGAATAATCAAGGCACTATTCCTTCGAATACCCAGTTGGCATTAAGTCCCAATGGGAATCGCTTGGTCGTATCTTGGTACGATCAGAAAAAGAAGTTGCACTCTAAATTGGTGGAACTCAACGGTGCTAAAGTAGCGTCGATGCGGGATATCGCCTTGCCACCGAGCACCTTCACTACTGAGTTTGCCAATAATAATGAGCAGCTACTGGTCACTACAAATGTCAACGGTGCGAGCGAACTGATCAAGATATCAATTGATAGTGGCGCTCAAACCTTGATTTATAAGAGTGCATTTACTTTGCGTTTTCCCCTAGAAATAAGCGATAGAAGCTACGTTTTCCTGGAAGGTGAGCCAGCGAAAGACGGTGACCCCGCCAATAGATGGAAATATTGGCAAAAGTATCAAAACGATAGAAAAAGCCGACTAAACGATCAGCCCTTTGGAATGGCTGCTCCACTTAATGTGATCGGTGATTCTTTGTTTGTATTTACTCCGGTTCGCACATTTCTTGCAATACAAGGCACTGTTCCAGAACAACTTTTACCATTGATACGAAGCGATACCTGGGATATCACTTGCGCCGATAAAAGCCCGCTGACATGTATTCACGATGCCCTGAGCTACGAATCTGGCCGCTATCTAGCAACCATATCAATTTTTAATGGCCAGCACCGATGCAATATAGCGGGAAAATGGTTGGACATTAGGCAACTTGAAATTTCCCGCGACGGCCGCACCGTTGTATTTCACGCAGCATTACAGGAATTGGATGGTCCGCGTGCTATCTATGCGGTGACAAATGCAAATGCAACTTGCCTAACCAATACTATACCAATCGAGGCCAAATAATCATGAGTTGTTTTTACCAATATGGAAATTATACTGGGCCAAACTGGACGGGAGGTCAATGTGTCACGGATCCTGGGGCGACGGAAGATTATAAGGCCCCACCAAAGAGCCCGACTGATAATTTGGCTCGAAACCATGATTGGGCATATTCCAACGCCAAAAAAGTGCGTGAAGGCAATTTGCCAAATAAACACGATATTGCGGATGCAATTATTGACGCGGCTGACAGAGCGCTGAGAGATGGCGCTGCAGCACGTTTCAGGGATATTGAGAACGGCATAGGTTTGCTTCCCAATGAAGGAGACCGTGCCGAGGAATGGCGAGTTGTTCAACAAGTGGATGGGGCGTTCAAGCTCAAGGAAGGTCTCATTAACCGGCACCCAGTTGTCGATCCGGGCCTCGTGGAACCGTACAACCCGCCACCGCCCCCTTTAGGTGGAGGCGGTGAAGGTGAGGGCGCTCCCGGGGGCGGCGAGGGCTCGGGGACCGGCGGTTCAGGCGGAGACGGCGGCGGTGGTGGATCGTCAGGGGGGACAGGCGAAGGAGGCGGTGAATCGGGTGGCGAAGGTACGGTCCCACCGCGCCGCGACCCGCTCGTGCTTGATCTGGACGGCGACGGCATAGAAACCACCGGCAAAAGAAGCGTCGTCCTCTTTGACCACGACGCCGATGGGGTGAAGTCGGGTACGGGTTGGGTCAAACCGGACGATGGGTGGCTGGTAATGGACCGCAATGGCAATGGCCTGATCGACTCGGGCCGTGAACTCTTTGGCATAGACACGTTAAAGAGCAACGGCCAATTTGCAACAGACGGTTTTGACGCGCTCCAGGACTTGGATGCCGATCAAGACGGCAAGATCACTGATGTTGACGGCATGTTTGCCAATTTGCGCATATGGCGCGACCTGAACCAGGACGGCGTCAGCCAGCCTGGGGAGTTGACCACGCTTGGTGATAACGGGATTATTAGTATAGGGGTTGGTTCGAGTGTTGTGAACACTGATCTAGGCAATGGCAATATGCAGACAGCAGAAGGCACTTACACCCGTTCCAACGGCACCACCGGAACCACCGGCGAAACCAATGGCGCAGCCGCCAATCTGGACTTGCTGGCCAACACTTTCTATCGACAGTTCATCGACCACGTTCCACTCACTGACCAGGCCAAGGCATTGCCGGACTTGCGCGGTTCAGGCCGTGTACGAGACCTCGCTGAAGCCATCAGTCTCTCGGCTGATCTTGGCAATTGGGTACAAACTTATACCCAACAAACCACACGCGAGAATCAAATCATCAGGCTTGATGGATTTATTGAGAAATGGGCCGAAACAGCCGATCTGAAATCACTTAAGACCCAGGCTGAAGCCCTCTCCAGCAGTGGCGTTGATTTGACCTACCATCTAGAAGGGCTGACTGCGGGAACAGTCGCCTACGACGATTTTGTACGAAAACTGGGGGTGGTTGAGCGTTTCATGGGATTCACTTATGGCGGCGCAAACGGTCAAGCACGTTTGGCACCGCTGGATGCCACCTCGGGCAACGTATCGGTATCTCTTGCAGCGACGCAGATATTCAGCATAGAGAGAGCCTATGACCGATTCAAGACGGATATTTATGAGTCGCTGTTGCTCCAAACGCGCTTGGGCCCGTACACAAGCGTCTTACGCAATGTCATGGTGGACATGGACAATCAGGGCGAGGCGGCTTTTCAAGAAATTGAAAATTCATTCAAACAGGCTATTGCGAGAAATCCTAACGAGGGAATCATCGACTTGATAGAGTTCGTAAGCGCGACGGGTGAAACCAATCTGGCAATATTCGGCTGGGACGCTAAGGGCTTTTTGCTTACCCAACTTAATAGCATTCCCGATGTGGACGCATTTAGTGAAGAACTAAGCAGTTGGACAGCTCGTCTCGCCGGTTCCGCCGAATACGAACTCATCGGCACCTCCCGACCGGACCTGATTGTTGGAAATGCAGGTGACAACAGTATTCAGGGGTTCGACGGCAGTGACATTTTGATTGGAAAAGGAGGTAACGATTCCATTTACGCCGGAAATGGCAACGACACTTTGCAGGGAGGCGAAGGCGACGACCAACTCAATGGCGACGGCGGCAACGACACGCTTGATGGCGGCGAAGGCAACGACACGCTGCTCGGCGGGAACGGCTCGGACACGCTGGTTGGCGGCGCAGGCGACGACACGCTGTACGCCGCAGGCACCTACGGACGCGGCACCGAGGGCAGCGCAGACACCCTCGATGGGGGCGCCGGCAACGACTACCTGTACGGTGGCTTTGGCAGCCAGACCTATTTGTTCGGGTGCGGCGACGGCCAGGACCGGATCACCAACTTCACCGACCCCTGGAACGGCTACGCCGACACCACGGTGAGCAAGCAGGACGTGCTGCAGTTCAAGGCCGGGGTGCTCGCCAGCGACGTTGCCATCAGCCGCAGCGGCGACGACCTGGTGCTCACGATCAACGGCAGCACCGACCAGGTGACGGTGTCAGGCTACTTCGGTGCCGATGGCCAGTCCACGCAGGGCTATACGCTCGATGCGATTCGCTTTGACGATGGCACCACCTGGGACTACGCCCAGGTCAAGGCCATGTCGCTGCAGGGCACCGAGGGCGATGACACCCTGACCGGCGCTGCCACGGCCGACGTGATCAATGGCAAGGGCGGTAACGATCTGATCTACGGAGCCGAGGGAGACGATAGCCTCAGCGGTGGCATGGGCGACGATCAGCTCTATGGCGACGGCGGCAACGACACGCTCGATGGCGGCGAAGGCAACGACACGCTGCTCGGCGGGAACGGCTCGGACACGCTGGTTGGCGGCGCAGGCGACGACACGCTGTACGCCGCAGGCACCTACGGACGCGGCACCGAGGGCAGCGCAGACACCCTCGATGGGGGCGCCGGCAACGACTACCTGTACGGTGGCTTTGGCAGCCAGACCTATTTGTTCGGGTGCGGCGACGGCCAGGACCGGATCACCAACTTCACCGACCCCTGGAACGGCTACGCCGACACCACGGTGAGCAAGCAGGACGTGCTGCAGTTCAAGGCCGGGGTGCTCGCCAGCGACGTTGCCATCAGCCGCAGCGGCGACGACCTGGTGCTCACGATCAACGGCAGCACCGACCAGGTGACGGTGTCAGGCTACTTCGGTGCCGATGGCCAGTCCACGCAGGGCTATACGCTCGATGCGATTCGCTTTGACGATGGCACCACCTGGGACTACGCCCAGGTCAAGGCCATGTCGCTGCAGGCTGTTTCGGTAGCAAAGCCAGCCCTGGCGGGGGCCACCGCAGACCTGGCATCCGCAAGCGCGGTGCTGGACTTTGGAATTGCGTCAACCCAACCGTATCTCATGCCGGACACGGAAACTTTGTATACCCGGCCCTGGCTGCTGCGCGGGGAGGGAGGCCAGGGCTGGGGCGTGGCAGGTAGTGGCGGCACTACGCTGGACAGCCAGGTGCAGCAGTTGACAAGTGCCATGGCAATCTTTGCGCCGCCCTCGGCCGGGGAGGTGACGATGCCCGCTGGCGGCCTGCAAGTCGCCATGGCGTCGCTGGTGGCGCCTGCGGCGGTGCAGTGGCAGTAGTGTGCAAACGGTGCGGTGCTTGATTCCTGGCGCCACCTGCGCCACCCTCAATAGGCGCCAGCATTGGCGCCCTTTTTCACAAGCGCGCCGCCACTGCTTCCTGCATCAGCGCCTCAATCGCCTCGGCCTGCACCGGCACGCCGCGCGTCAGCAGTTCGCAGCCGCCTTGCGTCACCACGGCGTCGTCCTCGATGCGGATGCCCAGGTGGTGGAAGGCCTCGGGCACGCCAGGGGCGGGCCGGATGTACAGGCCGGGCTCCACGGTCAGCGCCATGCCGGCGCGCAAGATGCGGCTGGGCCTGTCGACGAGGGTCTCGCCTGAGAGCGCGTCGCGCCGCTCGCGGGTCTGACCTTGCTCGGCGGGCTCCCCATAGCCGCCGCAGTCGTGCACGTCCATGCCGATCCAGTGGCCGGTGCGGTGCATGTAGAAGGGGAAGTAGGCACGCGTCGCCACCACGTCCTGCGCGCTGGCGTGCTTGGTTTTGTCGAGCAGGCCCAGGTCGAGCAGGCCTTGCGCCAGCACCGCCACCGCCGCGTCGTGCGGGTCGGTAAAGCGCGCGCCGGGGCGGGTGGCGGCAATGGCGGCTTCCTGGCTGGCCAGCACCACGTCGTAGAGTGCGCGCTGCGGGCCGGTGAACTTGCCGTTGGCGGGGAAGGTGCGCGTGATGTCGCTCGCATAGCCGTGCAGTTCGCAGGCCGCATCGATCAGCACCAGGTCGCCGCTTTTCACCGGCGCACGGTCGGCGCGGTAGTGCAGCACGCAGGCGTTGGCGCCGGCGGCGACGATGGAGCCGTAGGCGGGCGACTCGGCGCCGCTTTGGCGGAACTCGTGCAGCAGTTCGGCTTCGAGGTGGAACTCGCGCAGGTCTTCGCCAGCGGCCAGCATGCGCGCCGAGCGCTGCATGGCGCGGACGTGGGCGCGCGCGCTGATGGCACCGGCGTCCCGCATCAGGCCAATTTCGTGCGCGTCTTTCATCAGGCGCATTTCGTCGAGCAGCAAGCACAGGTCGCCCTGCTGCTGCGGGCACAGTGCGCCGTAGCGCACGCGCTCGCGCACCTTGGCCAGCCAGCCTTCGACGCGCGCGGCCAGGCCGTCGTGCGTGGCGAACGGGAACCACACGCGCTCGCGGTTTTCCAGCAAGCGGGGCAGGCGCGCATCAAGCTCGCCCACGGGCAGCGCTGCATCCACCCCCAGGGCGGCCACGGCAGCGTCGGGGCCCAGGCGGTAGCCGTCCCAGATTTCGCGTTCCAGGTCTTTGGGCTGGCAGAACAGGGTGCTCTGGCCCTCGGCGGTCAGCACCAGCCAGGCATGGGGTTCGGTAAAGCCCGTGAGGTAATAAAAGTAGCTGTCGTGCCGGTAGGGGAAGTCGCTGTCGCGGTTGCGCTGGCGCTCGGGCGCGGTGGGCACGATGGCGACGCCGCCAGGGCCGAGCTGGGCCGCCAGGCGCGCGCGGCGCTCGGCATACAAAGAGGGGAGCGGGGTGAGGGTCATGGTGAAAAGGTTTCGGCGTTGAGGTCGGCCAGGCGCTGCGGTGTGCCTACATCGACCCAGCGGCCAGTGTGAAGTTCAGCCTGTACCCGGCCATTGTCCATCGCCCGGCGCAGCAGCGGCGCCAGTGCTGCGCGCACCCCTTGCGGGTTGCCGGGCGCAATGTCGCACCACGGCGGGGCCAACAGATCGCGGTGCAGCAAGGCGACGGTGCTGTAGGTGTAGCGGGGCTGCGGGTTGCCGTCCGGCAGGTTGAGTGCCAGGCCAGTTTCGGAGAGCCCGAAATCGCCGCGTGGGTGCTGCGGTGGGTTGGGCACCAGCCACAGGCGCGCCAACGCGCTGCTTTGGCGAAAGGCTTGTACGGCGGCGGCGTTGAAGGCGAAACCGGGCATGAACACGTCGCCCGCCGCCAGCCAGAACACGTCGGCGTCCAGCAGCGGCAGGGCGCGCGCAATGCCGCCTGCGGTTTCCAGCGCACCGCCGAAATCACGGCCTTCCTCGGAATATAAAATTGATAGCTGCTTGCGCTTATCTGCATTGCCTTGGAGGCCGAAAACACTTCCAAATTGCTGCGCAATCTGCTCGCCCAGCCAGGCGGTGTTGATGACCACGCGCGGCACTTCGGCGCGCGCCAGCGCCTGCAGATGCCAGGCCAGCAGCGGCTGGCCGTGGACGGGCAGCAAGGGCTTGGGCGTGGTGTCGGTCAGCGGGCGCATGCGCTCGCCGCGGCCGGCCGCCAGCAGCAGGGCGGGGGCTTGTTCGGCACCGTAGTCGTGCGCCGCCGCCGCGCCTGCGGACGAAGGAAATGAGGGAGGCAAGGGGAGGGTCACGCCTGGCACTCTAGTGCATCGCGCGGCAGTGCAGAAGCCGCTGTGGGGAGCCCATTCAAGGCGGGCCGTTAAAATCTGGGGTTTCCCCTCATGACCGTCCTGACCGGACCCGCCCCGATGGCCAATTCTGAACAAATGGCGAATGCGATCCGCGCACTCGCAATGGATGCTGTGCAACAAGCCAATTCCGGCCATCCCGGTGCGCCCATGGGCATGGCCGACATGGCGGTTGCGCTGTGGGGCCGGCACCTGCGCCACAACCCGCAAGACCCGCACTGGGCCGACCGGGACCGCTTCGTGCTCTCGAACGGCCACGGGTCCATGCTGCTCTATGCGCTGTTGCACCTCACAGGCTACGACCTGCCGATCCAGGAGCTCAAGAACTTCCGCCAGTTGCACAGCAAAACGGCAGGCCACCCCGAAGTCGGCGTGACGCCGGGCGTGGAAACGACCACCGGCCCACTGGGCCAGGGCCTGACCAACGCCGTGGGCATGGCGCTGGCCGAAAAGCTCCTGGCAGCCGAATTCAACCAGGCCGGCCACACCGTCGTCGACCACCACACCTACGTGATGCTGGGCGACGGCTGCCTGATGGAAGGCATCAGCCACGAGGCCGTGGCACTGGCCGGCGCCTGGCGCTTGTCCAAGCTGGTGGCGCTGTACGACGACAACGGCATTTCGATTGATGGCCAGGTGGCGCCCTGGTTCATCGACAACACGCCCAAGCGTTTCGAGGCCTGTGGCTGGAACGTGATTGGCCCGGTCGATGGCCACGACGCCGACGCCGTGGACAAAGCGATTGCCAAGGCGCGCAAGCAGGGCGACAAGCCGACGCTCATCGTCTGCAAGACGCACATCGGCAAAGGCTCGCCCAACCGCGCCAACACGTCCAAGGCACACGGCGAGCCATTGGGTGCCGAAGAAATTGCGCTCACCCGCGCCGCGCTCAACTGGCCCTATGCGCCGTTCGAGGTCCCTGCCGAGGTCTATGCCGACTGGAGCGCCAAGGCGGCCGGCGCCCAGGTGCAGGCCGAATGGAACCAGCGCTTTGCCGCCTACCGCGCCGCCTTCCCTGAGCTGGCGGCCGAGTTCGAGCGCCGCATGGCCGGCGACCTGCCCAAGCACTTCGCGCAAACCGCCGTCGATGCGGTGGTCGAGGCCCACACCAAGGGCGACACCGTCGCCAGCCGCAAGGCCAGCCAGCTCGCGCTGGAAGCCTTCACCGCCAAGCTGCCCGAGCTGCTGGGCGGCAGCGCCGATCTGACCGGCTCCAACCTGACCAACACCAAATCCACGCCAGCGCTGCGCATGGACGCCAAGGGTGCTGTCGCCAAGACCGAAGACGGCCAGATCGGTCGCCACATCAACTATGGCGTGCGCGAATTCGGCATGGCGGCGGTGATGAACGGCATTGCGCTGCATGGCGGTTTTATCCCCTACGGCGGCACCTTCCTCACCTTCAGCGACTACAGCCGCAACGCCATCCGCATGGCGGCGCTGATGAAGCAGCGCGTGATCCACGTGTTCACGCACGACTCCATCGGCCTGGGCGAGGATGGGCCCACGCACCAGTCCATCGAGCATGCCGCCAGCCTGCGGCTGATTCCCAACCTCGACGTGTGGCGCCCGGCCGATACCGCAGAAACCACCGTGGCCTGGAGCGTGGCGCTGTCCAACCGCGACAAGCCGACGGCGCTGCTGCTCTCCCGCCAGAACCTGCAACACCTTTCCGCTTTGGCGCCCAAGCGCAACCTGGGCGACATCTCGCGCGGCGCCTATGTGCTGTCCGAGCCCAAAGACGTGGGCTTGAAGAAGAAGGCCCAGGCGGTCATCATCGCCACCGGCTCTGAGGTGCAGCTCGCGCTCAAGGCGCAGCGCCTGCTGGCTGCCAAGAAGATCGCGGTGCGCGTGGTCTCCATGCCCAGCACCACCGCCTTCGACCGCGAAGACGTGAAGTACAAGAAAGCCGTGTTGCCCACGGGCGTGCCGCGCATCGCGGTGGAAATGGGCGTCACCAGCGGCTGGTGGAAGTACGGCTGCGCAGCAGTGATCGGCATCGACACCTATGGTGAATCGGCTCCCGCCCCGGTGCTGTTCAAGCACTTCGGTTTCACCGAAGAGAACGTCGCCGCGACGGTGCTGGCGGCCCTCAAACGCAAATAATTTTTGGCAATCCAACCCTGGAGAGACTGAGCTATGGCGATCAAGATTGGTATCAACGGTTTCGGCCGCATCGGCCGCATGGTGTTCCGCGCTGCGGTGCAGAATTTTTCCGACATCGAAGTGGTGGGCATCAACGACCTGCTGGAGCCTGACTACCTCGCCTACATGCTCAAGTACGACAGCGTGCACGGCCGCTTCAAGGGCGAGGTGTCGGTGGAAGGCAAGCACCTCGTCGTCAACGGCAAGACGATCCGCCTGACGCAGGAGCGCGACCCGGCCAACCTGAAGTGGAACGAAGTTGGCGCCGACGTCGTCATCGAAGCCACCGGCCTGTTCCTGACCAAGGAAGCCGCGCAGAAGCACCTGGATGCAGGCGCCAAAAAGGTCATGATGTCGGCACCCTCCAAGGACGACACGCCCATGTTCGTGTTCGGCGTGAACCATGGCACCTACGCTGGCCAGACCATCGTCTCCAACGCCTCGTGCACCACCAACTGCCTGGCGCCCGTGGCCAAGGTGCTGCACGACAAGTGGGGCATCAAGCGCGGTTTGATGACGACGGTACATGCTGCCACCGCCACGCAGAAGACCGTGGACGGCCCGAGCAACAAGGACTGGCGCGGCGGCCGCGGCATTCTGGAAAACATCATCCCCAGCAGCACCGGCGCGGCCAAGGCGGTGGGCGTGGTGATTCCCGCGCTCAACAAGAAGCTCACCGGTATGTCGTTCCGCGTGCCGACTTCCGATGTGTCGGTGGTGGACCTGACCGTGGAACTGGAAAAGCCCGCCACGTACAAGGAAATCTGCGCCGAGATGAAGGCCCAGGCCGAAGGCCCCTTGAAGGGCATCCTGCGCTACACCGAAGACAAGGTGGTCGCCACCGACTTCCGCGGTGAATCGTGCACCAGCGTGTTCGACGCCGACGCCGGCATTGCGCTGGACGACACCTTCCTCAAGGTCGTCGCCTGGTACGACAACGAATGGGGCTATTCGAACAAGTGCCTGGACATGGTCCGCGTGGTGGCCGCCAAATAAGCGCTCGTCCCGTTGCACCACAAACCCGCCTTCGCGCGGGTTTTTTTGCGTTGCGCCCGGCAGGGCGCACCCACTCGATCCTGGTACGCGTGCTGCCCAAGGGGGCTTGTCGGCTGCGTTACAGAAGAATCGGCAGGGACGCAATAGCATGGCAGGTTCCAATCCCCGTTTCTCTTCCTGCAAGCGGCCCCTACCATGCTCAATTTCAACTTCTACAACCCCACCCGCATCCTTTTTGGTGCCGGCAAGATTGCCGAAATCGGCCCATTCGTCCCCCAGGACGCGCGCGTGCTGGTGCTCTACGGCGGCGCCAGCGCGCGCAGCACCGGCACGCTCGCTGAAGTGCTGGCGGCGCTGGGCGAGCGTACCGTGTTCGAGTTTGGCGGCATCGAGCCCAACCCGAGCTACGAGACGCTCTCGCGCGCCGTGGACCTGGCCCGTGCCGAGCGCATCGATTTCCTGCTCGCCGTGGGCGGCGGCTCGGTGCTCGACGGCAGCAAGTTCGTTGCCGCCGCTGTGCCGTTCGAGGGCGACACCTGGAGCATCCTGGAAAAGCGCGGCAGCAACATCGCCCGCGCGCTGCCCATGGGCGCGGTGCTCACGCTGCCCGCCACCGGCTCGGAAATGAACAACGGCGGCGTGGTGACGCGCAAGGCCACGCATGCCAAGCTCTCGTTTTCCAGCCCGCATTGCTTTCCACGGTTCTCGGTGCTCGACCCGACCAAGACCTACACCCTGCCCGCGCGGCAGATCGCCAATGGCCTGGTGGACGCCTTTGTGCACACCATGGAGCAGTACCTCACCTACCCCGTGAACGCCCCGGCGCAGGACCGCTTTGCCGAGGGCCTGCTGCAGACCCTGGTCGAGCTGGCGCCGCGCGCCATGCAGGAAGGTGCGCCCGACTACGACAACCGCGCCAACCTGATGTGGACGGCCACGCTGGCGCTCAACGGCCTGATCGGCGCCGGTGTGCCGCAGGACTGGGCGACGCACATGATCGGCCACGAGCTGACCGCGCTCTACGGCATCGACCACGCGCGCACCCTGGCCATCGTGCTGCCGCAGGTCATGCAGGCGCGGCGGGGCGCCAAGCGCGAGAAGCTGCTGCAGTACGCCGCGCGCGTCTGGCAGATCACCGAGGGCAGCGACGACGAGCGCATCGACGCGGCCATTGCCCGCACGGCGCAGTTCTTTGAAAGCGTGGGCATTCCTACCCGGCTGTCGGCCTACCAATTGGGCGGTGAGGCGGTGGATGCGGTGGTGAAAGCCCTGACCGAGCACGGCATGGTCAAGCTGGGCGAGCAGCGCGCCATCACGCCAGAAATCAGCCGGGCGATTCTCGAAGCCGCGCTGTAGCCGGCCGGGGCCGTGCGCGCCGGTGCTGCCAGAATGCCCGGCTGTTCACTGCTCTGAGGAAACCGCCCCATGACCCCACCCCTCGCCGGTATCCGCATCGTCGAATTCGAAGGCATAGGCCCCGGCCCGCTGGCCGGGCGCATGCTGGCCGACATGGGCGCCGAGGTGACCGTGATCGCGCGGCCTGCGCCGGGCGCCGTGGCGGCGCAGCTCGGCGGCGACGGCGACAACCCGCTGCGGCGCGGCAAGACCGTGGTGCTGCTCGACCTCAAGCAGGACGCCGCCCGTGCCGAGGCCCTGGCCCTGGTGGCGCAGGCCGATGCGCTGATCGAAGGCAACCGCCCCGGCGTGATGGAGCGCCTAAAGCTTGGCCCGGCCGAGTGCGCACAGGCCAACCCGCGCATCGTCTACGGCCGCATGACCGGCTGGGGCCAGAGCGGCCCGCTGGCGCAGGCGGCCGGGCACGACCTGAACTACGTGGCGCTGACCGGCATGCTCTCGCTCTCGGCGCACCGGGGCGAGCGGCCCATCGTGCCGCCCACGGTGGTGGGTGATGCGGGGGGCGCGCTGGGCCTGGCGTTTGGCATGGTCTGCGCCATTCTGGAAGCCAGGACCAGTGGACAGGGCCGCGTGGTGGATGCCGCCATTGTCGACATCGTGGCCATGCTGGGCGGCATTGCGCAATGGATTCGCGGCAGCGGCCAATTGGACGGCCCGCAACCGAGCCCGTTCCACGATTCGCCCTTCTACGACGTGTACCGCTGCGCCGACGGCGGCTGCATCACGCTGGGCGCGCTGGAGCCGCAGTTCTACGCACTGCTCCTGCAAAAGCTCGGGCTCGATGATATGGACCGGGGGCGCCAGTTCGACCCGCGCACCTGGCCTGCTCTCAAAGACCGTCTGACGGCCCTCTTTGCCAGCCAGCCGCGCGCGCACTGGGACGCTTTGCTGGCAGGTACGGACGTGTGCTTTGCACCGGTACTGAGCGTGGCGGAGGCAGCCGAGCATCCGCACAACGTGGCCCGGGGGACCTATGTGCATACGGCGGGCGTGGGCCTGGACGTAGCGCCCGCGCCGCGCTTTCTGCCGCTCCAGGACACTAGAGCGCCTTAAAAATCGCACTGCACATCGCTTTGTCCATGATCGCTAGACTATCCGCATGATGGCCGCCTTACTTGTCTTTCCTTGCCTGCTGCGCTGTGTGAAAGGGGCTCTGCCATGAAAATCGCCGTGATGGGTGCAGGTGCCGTCGGCTGCTACTACGGCGGCATGCTCGCGCGCGCCGGACATGAGGTGGTGCTGGTGGCGCGCGCGGCCCATGTGCAGGCGGTGCGCGAGCACGGCCTGTGGCTGGACACCCTGCATTTTCAGGAGCACGTGCGGCTGCAGGCCGACACCGAGGCCGCTGCGGTGCGCGGCGCCCAGTGCGTGCTGTTCTGCGTCAAGTCCACCGACACCGAAAGCGCGGGCCGGGCCATGGCGCCCTATCTGGCGGGTGGCGCCACCGTGCTGAGCCTGCAAAACGGCGTGGACAACGCCGAGCGCTTGCAGGCGACGCTGCAGCGCCCGGTGCTGCCTGCGGTGGTCTATGTGGCGGCCGCGATGGCGGGGCCTGGGCATGTGCAGCACTTTGGCCGTGGTGAACTGGTGCTGGCGGCTTCGCCGACCAGCGAGCAACTGGCGACTACTTTTGCTGCCGCGGGCATTCCGGTCCAGGTGTCGGACAACGTGGCCGGTGCCCTCTGGGCCAAGCTGGTGCTGAACTGCGTCTACAACCCGCTGTCCGCCATCACCGGCCAGCCTTACGGTCAGATCGTCAACCGTCCCGACCTGGATGTGCCCCGGATGATGGACGACATCGTGCAGGAGTGCCTGGCCGTGGCACATGCCAGCGGCATCGTTCTGCCCGAGGGAACGGCCGAGGCGGTGCTGCCGCTTGCCGCGTCCATGCCAGGCCAGGTATCGTCCACCGCGCAGGACCTGGCGCGGGGCCGGCACACCGAGATCGACCACATCAATGGATTCATCGTGCGCCGGGGCGAGGCCCTGGGCATCGCCACGCCGGCCAATCGCCTGCTGCACATCCTGGTGCACCTGCTGGAGAAGCGCCCGCCCGCACCTTCCGGCGACTGAGGCTCTCGAAGGCACGCGACCGGCGACGTCGTGCGCCTAGTGTCCTGCGTTAGAAGTTCGTTTCATAAAGATGCCGAGAATCACCGCCATGCGGCGTTGCAAATCCTCGCGATAGCTACGGCTATCTCTGCGGTTTGTGCCTTGCCTGACGGCGATTTCGACCTCTTCATTTCGTCAACGAACTTCTAACTCAGGACACTAGTCTTCAACCTGCGCGCGCTCCACAAACACCAGCTCGCAGGAGCCCGCCCCGGAGTCCGAGCGCGTGAGCGAGCTGGTCCAGCGCCAGCCGCTGGGATCGGTGGCCTGGACCAGGAACCCTGTGAGACGGATGGAGGCCCCCTCGCGTGCTTTGCCGAGCGTTTTCTCGACGGCGGCGTTCGCCGGAATCAGGTGCATGTTGGCCGAGGATTCGACGATTTCCTGCACCGGAATCGGCGGGGCGCCCTGCCAGCGGTAGAAGTACCAGCGCCGCCCCTGGCTGATGTCGAGCTGGCGGTATACCGCCGGGTCGGCCATGCGCTTCCAGCCCAGCGCCAGGTCGACCGGCGCAAGCTTGGCCTCCCGGTCCAGGTAATAGTCTTCGCGCGAGAGCACCTTGGCGTCGATGGCAAAGCGCGCCAGCGGCTTGATCTGAAAGCCCTTGAACGCGAATGCCGGCGTGTCGGTGGGGCCTTGCGCCGGGACTTGCAGGGCCGCCTGCGTTGCCAACGCGGGGGCGTTGGCGTACTGGGGCGCATAGCTGGTGCGGATCGACTCGATGGCGAAGAACGCCACCAGCATCACCACGCCGGCTGTGAAGACCGTCTTGAGCCGCATGGCAGCGCTCAGCGTTCAGTGCAACGCCGGGTGGGTGTCCACGCTGGGTGCGCGCTCAATGGTGGTGGCCGTGGTCGCCGTGGACGTGGCGATGCTGGATTTCCTCGGCGCTCGCAGCGCGCACGCCGGTCACCTTGCAGCCAAACCGCAGCGCCTGGCCGGCCAGCGGGTGGTTGCCATCGAGATGCACCTCGGGGCCCTTGATCTTGACCACGTTGAACATCTGCGGCTGGCCGTCGGGGCCTGGGCCTTGCAGTTGGCCGCCAACCTTCACGCCGGGCGGGAATTCGGATTTCGGAATGCTGCGCACCAGCGATTCGTCGCGCGCGCCAAAGGCGTCTTCCACCGCCAGATCAAGCGTTGTCGCAAACCCCACGGCCTGGCCGTCCAGCGCGGCTTCCACCTTGGGGAAGATGTTTTCATAGCCACCGTGCAGGTACGACAGGTTGCCCTTGTCGAGCGGCTTGCCCGCGGGCGTGGTGAGCTGGTAGCTGAGGGTGACAGCAGTGTCCTTGGCGATGTTCATGGGGTCTCTTGCGGAGGGAGATGGAAAAAGGAAAAAAAGCGCGCGCCGTACAGCGCGCGCGGTGGTGCGGACCAGGATTGTCCCTGAACCCCACGGCAGGGTTGTGCCGCGCCTTCAGGCAGCAGCCGGCGCCTCGGGCCGATCGTCCGGCAGCTCGTCCTGCGCCGCGCCGGGATAGCGCGCAAAGCGCCGGGCCTCACTGCCGTGCACAGGGTCACTCGACTCCCAGGGCCAGCCGCCAAACTGGGTGCGGCGGTAGTCCTGCATGGCCTGCATGATTTCCTGCTGCGTGTTCATCACAAACGGGCCGTACTGCGCTACGGGCTCGCCAATCGGCCGGCCTTGCAGCAGCAGGCATTCCACGGTGTCGGCACCGGTGTTCTCCAGCAGCCAGTCCTGACCGGCCACGACTTCCAGCGCGGCGTGGCTGCGCTGCTCTGCTTCGCCGATGCGCAGGCTGGCGCCAGCAAAGAAGTACAGCATGCGCCGCGTGCCAGCGCCGGCTGCGGCGGGCAGTGTCCAGCGCGCGCCGGGTTCCAGCTTGAGCGTCCAGATGGCCACGTCGCCATTCGCTTGTGCTGCCCAGGATTCGGGCGGTGGTGGCAGGGGGGCGCCCGCACCGGGGAGCGCTCCGGCCACGACGGTCACGGTCGTTGCGCGGCCGGCGTCGTCGCGGTGCACCAGGCGCGGGATCGATTCGCGCCACAGCATGGTGAAGTGCGGCGCCACCATCTTGCTCTGCGCGGGCAGGTTCAGCCAGATCTGGAACAGTTCCAGCGGGTTGGGCCGGGTGGTGTCCAGCAGCGGGAACATCTCGGAATGCTGGATGCCGCGCCCGGCGGTCACCCACTGCACATCGCCGCCGCCAAAGCGTGCGGCCGCGCCCAGCGAATCGGCGTGGTCGATCAGGCCCTTGCGCACCAGGGTCACGGTCTCAAAGCCCCGGTGCGGGTGGCCGGGGAAGCCCGGCACCACATCGCCGTGGTACATGCTCCAGCCGTCCTTGCGGCTGAAGTCGCTGCCAATTTGGCGGCCTTCGAGCGGCACCGCCGGACCGCGCTCGGCGTTGCCGGCAGGGTAAGCGTCGTCGTGGTGGGCGCAGAACAGGAACGGGTCCAGCGTGGGCCACAGCGGACCGAGCGGCTGGCTTTGCAGGATGGGGGAGGCGGGGACGGGGACAGTAGGGGAAGACATAGCGAACTCCTGGTTGGGCGCCACCCATGCGCAGGTGGCCACGCTGCGCAGATGGGGTGCCTTGCGTGCAAGAAAAGGCGCAGTGTGTGGAACGCTGCAGTGCGCGGGCCAGGACAGCACGGCGCAGCGCAGGACGCTGCAGGCAGCGAAATTTTATAGAAAATAAGACGGTAGCGCTTTATACATAAGCGCATACAGCTATATAAACAATAGCAAAATGGTTCAATGGGCCAGCGGCGCGCCGCTCAGCGTGGCCGGGGGCGCGGCTGCTGGCCGCAGTGCAAAGCTTCCCAGTGCCGCAGCCACCAGTGCTGCGCATGCCGCTGCGGCAAAGGCCAGCCGGTAACCGCCATGGAGTGCGTCGGCGAGGGCGCGGCCGCTGGCGAGCAAGGCACCGGTGCGTGCGTCGGCAAGGCTCGCGAGCACGGCCAGCCCCAGCGCCCCGCCCATCATGAAGGCGGTATTGACCACACCCGAGGCAAGCCCGGAATCTTCCGGGTTCACCTCGCCCATCGCGGCGAGCAGCAACGGGTTGAGGGCGATGCCCGCGCCCACCCCCAGCAGCAGCATGCCCGGCAGCACATGCGGGATGAACTGTCCTTGCACGGGTGCCAGGGCGAACCAGGCGAGGCCGAGTGCCGCCATCAACAGGCCGGCCCCCAAGGTCGGGCGTATGCCAAAGCGCAGCACCACCCAGGCCGACACCCCGAGCGAGCACGTCGCCATGATGAGGTTCGCAGGCAGGAAAGCGAGTCCGATCTGCAAGGGGCTGTAACCGAGCACCCGCTGCAGGTACAAAGCCGACAGAAAGAACCACGCGAACATGGCGGCCGCCCAGAGCACGCCAATGGCGCTTGAAAGCGACAAGTTGCGCAGACGCAGGAGCGCCAGAGGCACCAGCGGCGCGGGCACGCGCGCCTGCAGCCACACAAAGAGGGCGAACAGCGCGGCGGCACTGGCCAGCAGCACCAGCGAGCGCGCGGAGGTCCAGCCGGCCTGGTTGCCGTTGACGATGGCGTACACCGCGAGCATCAGCGCCGTGGTGACCGTGGCTGCCCCGGCGACATCCAGCGCTTGCCCGTGGGCTTGGCCGGGGGTATCGGGCAGCATCGCGCGGCAGGCGAGGTAAATGGCGGCGCCGACCGGAAGGTTCACCAGAAATACCCAATGCCAGCTGAGTAGGCTCGTCAGCACACCTCCCAGGAGCACCCCCACACTGCCGCCGCCCGCGCAGACAAAGCCATACACGCCCATGGCGCGTGCGCGCTCCGCCGGTTCGGAAAATAACGTCATGATGAGCGACAGCGCCACGGCCGACACCACCGCGCCGCCCACGCCCTGGAGCGCACGCGCGGCCACCAGTAGCGCCTGCGTTTGCGCCAGCCCGCAGGTCAGCGACGCCAACGTAAACCCCGCGATGCCAAGCAGGAACAGCCTGCGCTGGCCGTACAAATCGCCCAGGCGCCCCCCCAGCAAGAGAAAGCCGCCGAAAGTCAGCATGTAGGCGTTGACCACCCAGACAAGCGAGGTCTCGGTAAAGCCCAAATCTGCGCGAATGCTGGGCAAGGCGACGTTGACGATGGTGGTGTCGAGCACGATCATCAACTCGCCCAGGCACAGCAGAATGAGGGCGCTCCAGCGCTGGCGCGGGGTGAGTGGAATAGGGATGGAGGTCATGCGGCGGGGGAATGCTATGGGAAATCGTTGCGGCGTACTTGCTGCCAACGCCCCAATGGGGCCGCCCCCTGCGCGGGACGACCTGCAATCTCCATCAAAGCTCCGCCCTTTTGCAGCGCTTTGTCATGTGCGTGGGCTGCAGTCACGCACGCACATAGCGCAGGTGGGTCGCCTCTGGAGTGCTGAGTACCCTGTCGATTTGAAACAGCGGTCCCGGGTCGCGCAGGTTCTCGAAGAGACGCCGCCCCCCGCCGAAGAACACGGGGGCCAGGGCGATTTCCAACTCGTCGACGAGACCTAGATTGAGGTACTGCTGGATGACGTCTGCACCACCCGAGATGCGAATATCACGATCGCCCGCAGATTGTTGGGCCTGCTCCAGAGCACGCTCCGGGCCATCGTGAACGAAGTAGAACGTCGTTCCCCCCGGCCGGGCCCACGGTTCGCGTCTTTCGTGGGTGAGCACGTAGACCGGCGTATGAAAAGGAGCCTCCTCAGGCCATGCCACTTCACCTTGCTCGAACATTTTCTTGCCCATGATATTGGCGCCAGTGCGCTCCATGGTGTGGCGAACCATGTCATTCACCGGACCAGTCTCTCCGCCTGATCCGAATTGCAGGGTCTCTCGGAAGTACTGCTGCTTGAGAAGCCAAGCCATCATCGCACCCCACTTTGCGCCCCAGTTCTTGTAATCAGGCTGGTCCATGGTCATCCCTTCAGGCGCCATGTAGCCATCGAGGCTAAGTCCAATGTTGACAAATATTTTGCTCATGATTTTCTATGCAAATATCCGCATGGCGGTTTGATTGGCGGCGTTTCTCAGCGCGCCTTCGACTTCGAACGATGCCGCGCCGCAGGCCGGGGCAAGGGGTGCGTGATGCCGGGCCCCATCACCTGCCGGGCATCCGATTGCGGCACCAGCAAAGGGATCATGGCCGCGCGTCTTTCTGGCGTTTCGCTTATTGCGGCACCATCACCATCCAGTGCACGCCAAAGCGGTCGTGCACCATGCCAAAAGCGGGCGAGAAAAACGTTTTGGCCATGGGCATGGTCACTTGCCCGCCCTCGGCCAGTGCTGCGAACCAGCGCCGCGCCTGTGACTCGTCGGCAGTGGTGAGCGAGAGCGCGATGCCGGCAAACGAGGGCTGGCCCGACGCCATGCCGTCGGATGCCATGAGCTGCGTGGTGCCCACGGTGAAGTCGGCGTGCATGACCTTGTCGCCCGCCGGAGCGGCACAGCCGGGCGGCGGCGTTTGCGGGTCGGGGTTGTCGCTGTAGCGCATCAGCATGCCGCGTTTTGCGCCTAGCGCCTTCTCGTAAAAAGCCAGGGCCTCCTCGCAGCGGCCTTCGAAGAACAGATAGGGTTGCACCTGGATGGTCATGGAAAAACTCCTCATCAATAGGGGGACATGCGCCACAGCCACCATTTGTGGACGGCGTACACAAATGGTGGCAGAGAAAATGGACGCTGTCTACAATCAAGCGTCCCCATGAGTGAAAAAATGCGTAACCCGGCTCCCCGCAGCACCTACCGCCATGGCGATTTGCGCCGTGCGCTGCTGGAAGCCGGCGTCGCCCTGGCGCGGGGTGGCGGCCCCACAGCGGTGGTGCTGCGCGAAGCCACGCGGCGCGCCGGAGTGGCGCCCAACGCCGCCTACCGGCACTTCGCCAACCGGGAGGATTTGCTCGGCGCGGTGCGCGCGGAAGCGGTGGCCGCCGTCGGCCGCGCGATGGAGGCCGAATACCGCACCGTGCCTGCCGAAGGCAGTGCGGCAGAGCAAGCCCATGCGCGGGTGCGCGCCGTAGGCCGGGGCTACCTGCGTTTCGCATTCGCCGAAACCGGATTGTTCCGTACCGCATTCGGCGGCCCGTTCACGGTGGCGCCCGATGCCGCCGCGTCGGGCGCCAGCGGCCACAACCCTTTTGGGCATCTGAACGCCGCGCTGGATGCCTTGGTGGCTGCCGGTGCGATGCCGCCAGAGCGCCGCCCAGGCGCGGAATTCTTGGCGTGGTCCACCGTGCACGGGCTGGCCCTGCTGGCGCTCGACGGCCCGCTGCAAGGCATGCCACCGCAGGCGCTCGATGCGCTGAGCGAGCGTCTGCTCGACATGGTGGAGCGTGGCTTGTAGAGGTGTAGCGCCCGTTCGTGCATCCAGCGCGCGATGGCGCCTTTAGCTTTCAGCGTCTGCGCACCAGCAAGGCCACGCCGGCAGCCGTCATCGCCGTGCCGACCACGGTGGCCGTGGTGATGCTTTCGCCAAAGAGCAGCCAGGCCATCAGCGCAGTGCAGGGCGGCACCAGGTACATCAGGCTGGTGACGGCGGTGGCCGCGCCGCGCTGGATCAGCAAATACAAGAGCGAGCTGCCTCCCAGCGTCAGCACCAGCACCGACCAGGCCAGCGCGCCGACCAACTCGGCGTTCCAGCGCACGGTCTCAACCTCCAGCAGCGCCAAGGGCAAGGTGGCGAGCAGCGCAGCCGCAAGCTGCACCGTGCTCGCGGTGCGCACGTCGCACGGCGCCACATGGCGCTTCTGGTACAGCGTGCCGCAGGTGATGGAGGCGAGCGCCAGAATACCCAGCGCCAGGCTTCCCAGCGACGCTTCATGGCCCGTTTCCAGCTTGTGCGACACCACCAGCACCAGCCCACCCAGGCCCAGCGCGAGCCCGACCCACTGCAGCCGGGTCACATAGCCGCCTCGCGCCGAGATCCAGGTGGCGGTGAGCAGCGGCTGCAGGCCGACGATGAGCGCAATCAGCCCCGCACCCATGCCCCCCTTCACGGCCGCCCAGACACCCCCGAGGTAGCCGCCCTGCATCAGCAGGCCCGTGACGGCCAAGTGCACGAACGCCAGGCGCCCCTTCGGCCACGGCACGCGTGCCAGCACAATCCACGGCAAAAAACAGGCGATGGAGAGCGCATAGCGCATTGCCAGAAACGTCATTGGCGGCGCATGGGGCATGCCATAGCGCGCGACGATGAAGCCGGTGCTCCACACGACCACGAACACTGCCGGCATGGCGCGCACCCACGCGCTGGAGCCGTGCTTCATTTCAACGGTTCAGGCGCGCGTCGCACGAAGGCAATGGCGAGCCCTTGTTCGGTCACCGTGATCGCCCCCGGCTGCAGGCCCAGGCCGTCGAGCAGCGCCAGGTCCTTGGGCTCCAGACGGTGCAGCACCACTTCGCCCAGTGCGCGCCGCGCCAGGCGGGGCGCCCAGGCGTGCAGCAGGGCAGCGGCGGCCGGGTCCAGGCCTTCGATCTCCAGGCTTTGCAGGGCGATGTCGTGGGCGCGCAGCGTGTGGTCCCGCGGCTCGTAGCGCAGGCCGAATTCGACTTCCAGCATGCCCTCGTGCGGTGGCGCCACCGCCGGGCCGCTGAGCACGGCGGGCACCCGTGCGCGCAGGCGGTTGGCTTCGGGCCGCAGCGCCAGCAGGGGCGCCTGCAGTTCCAGTGTTGCCAGGCCGGCGAGTGAAAGGCGGCGTGGAAAGCGCTCGCTGAGCATGGCTGAGAGCTCGGCCAGCGACACGGTGTAGCCCGAAATTCCCAGGCCGGCGGATGCGGCGCGCAGCCCACCGGTCAGCACCAGCGCAGCCGCGGCACTGGCTTGCACCAGCCAGCGCCGCCGGTTCGGGCCGGTGGGCCCGCAGAGGGCGTGGCGCATTGCGGCCTTCAGCGCCCCACCACGGCCCAGCCGGCGCGCTGGTCGCGCTTGTCGTTGGTGTACTCCCAGGCGGTGCCGCAGCGCTCGCAGACATGGCGCGTCACGGTCACCACGTGGTCGCCGTGCTCTTCGCGGCGGTGGCCGCCTTGCACCAGTTCGGCGTGACCGGGCGCACGGCGCCAGTTGCGCTGGATGCCGGCGCAGGCTTCGCACAGCTCCATCTTCTTGAGTTCGCTCTCGCGGGCGGGGTCTTTGCCGGGCGTCATAGGGGTCTTTCTCTGGGTGGGCGGGAGCAGGGTGGCGGGATGGCACTGTACGCCAGAGCGCAGCAGGCGGCAGGAATATGAATGAAAATGCTGCCTGGCGCTTATCCAATAAGCGCATGCAGCTATATTTTAAGGAGCATTATGGCAACGCCGGACCCCCTGGAGCCAGCCGACATCGACTTCAGCGCCGATTCAAGCGAGGTCGCGCGGCGGCTGATTGGCGTGACGCTGCTGGTCGATGGCGTCGGTGGCCGCATTGTCGAAACCGAAGCCTACGACCAGCAAGACCCGGCCTCGCACACCTACACCGGCCCCTCGGCGCGCAACGCCGCCATGTTTGGGCCGCCTGGGCATGTCTACGTGTACCGCTCCTACGGCCTGCACTGGTGCATGAACCTGGTCTGCCGTGAGGCTGGCCATGGCGCGGGGGTGCTGCTGCGTGCCTTGGAGCCTACGCAGGGGCTGGAGGTGATGCGTGCGCGCCGCGGCCTGCAAGACCCGCGCCTGCTCTGCGCCGGCCCAGGGCGCCTGGCGCAGGCCCTGGGCGTGGACCACAGCTGGAACCATCGCCCCGTGCAGCCGCCCACCTTCGCCTTGCGGTGGGATGGGCAGCCTGCGGACGTGCTGGCCGGGCCGCGCATCGGCATCAGCAAGGCGGCGGAAACACCCTGGCGCTTTGGCGAGCGCGGCTCGCGCTACCTGAGCCGGGGGTTTGGGCGCGGTGCGTAGGAGGCGTGCCCCGACGCCTATGTCGCCTGGTCAGCCGCGCACAGCGCCTGCAAGCGTAGGTGCGGCTCGCAGGCAGCATCCACCGGCAATTGGTGTTTGGCCTGCAGGTAGTGGTGGGTGAATAGCTCCAGCCAAGCCTCCAGCACCGCGCCTGCCTGTTCGTCGCCCGCCAGCGCCAGGCACAGCGCGGCGACTTCGGCGGTGCAGAAATGGTCGGCCCGGGTAGAGCGGCGCAACTGGTAGCGGGAGAGCTGATCGGGTTGCAGACTGAGCACTGGCAGCGCGTCGAGGTACGGGCTCTTGCGGAACATCTTGCGCGCCTCGGGCCAGGTGGCGTCGAGCAGGACGAAGAGTGGGCGCCGTGCAAGCGTACCGTCGCCCGCTTGCGGTGCTTGCCGTACCTGCGTCACCACCCGCTCAGGCGCCACGAACTCGCCGGGGAACACCACAAAAGGCTGCCACTGCGGGTCGGCCAGCAGCGCCAGCAAGGCCGGGTCCACCTCGGTGCGCGCCCAGCCGAAGGCAAAGGTGTCGGCCACCACGTCGGCGATCAGCCAGCCGGTGTTGCTGGGTTTGAGGGGCTCGATGTCCGCCATCAGCAGGCAGACGCCGGCGCGCGTCGGCGTCTGCGGGCGCAGCGCGCACAGGCAGTGGCTGGGCACCAGGCGGCAGCCGGGGCAGCGCTCGCCCTTGGGTCCGCCGCGCGCCAGAAACGGCTTGGCGCTGCGCGCCAGGCGGGCGGTTCTTAGCCTAGAAACGGCGTGGGGTGGGCGCGCCTCGGCGACATGGACAGAGGGCTTTTCAGTCACTGCGCAGTGATCCCTTGTGCCGTGCGCGACCCACGACGCATGCAATGGGCGAAGCACAGGTCAGCGGCCATCGTGCAAGGGCCGCCCCGCCGCACGGATGGCGTCCCCCTTTCGCAGCGCGCAGCGATGCGATGGGGGAGGGAGCGCAGCGACACAGGGGGAGCGCTTCACTTCAGGCTCTCCAGCGCAAACAGCGGCACCTCGGCCTCGCGGCTCAGCCACAGGCCGCCGCCCAGCGCGGAGTAGCCGCTCTCCAGCCCGCGCCGGTAGAGCGCGGCGCGGTGGCGGAACATGCGCGGGTCGGTCAGGTCCTCGTCCAGAATGCCCTGCTCCCAGTCCTCGCGTGCGACCGCCTCCAGGTACAGCGCGCCGTGCGAGAGCTGGCCCAGGGTGTGCATGGCGCGCTTCAAATCGGGTGCGTCCAGGTAGGGCAGCACGCCCTGGCAAATCACCAGGTCGTAGGGCGCGCTGGCGCGGTAGTCGACCACCGAGCCGGGCTCCCAGCCAAAGCGCTCGCACAGGTAGGGGCTGAACTCGACGCCGTGGTATGCCGCGTGCGGAAAGTGCCGCGCCACCACGTCACGCCACAGGCCAATGCCGCAGCCCATGTCCAGCACCCGGTGCACCGGTACGCGCAGGTACTGCAGGTAGCTGCAGACGAAAGCACCCAGGCGCTCGACGTGGCCGGGGTCGACGACGCTGGTTTTCTTGTCGAAATAGAAGCGCTGGTAATACGCTTCGTCAAACACCTCGGCCTGGGCAGATTTCACGTGCGCGCGGCGCCGGCTTCGGGTTTGGGCGGGCGGTGCAGCGCGCAGAGCTTGTTGCCGTCGGGGTCCCGTAGGTAGGCCAGATACATCTGCCCCACCGCGCCATTGCGCATCCCTGGCGGGTCTTCGCAGGTGGTGCCGCCGTTGGCCAGGCCGGCCGCATGAAAGGCATCGGCCTGCTCGGGCGACGCCATGGTAAAGCCGATGGTGCTGCCGTTGCCATGGCATGCGGGTTCGCCGTTGATGGGCGTGGTGATGCCAAAGCTGCCGGTGGGGCTGCGGTAGAAGTAGCGGCCCACGACCCCGTTGTGGTTGTAAATGCCGGGCCCAATGCCGATGGCGCCCAACACCGCGTCGTAGAACCGCTTGGACGCTTCGAGATCGCTCACACCCACCATCACATGACTGAACATCGTTGTCTCCGATTGCCCCCCGCACAGGGGGGTTGATTAAAAAACGCCGTTGCCGACACCAGCCATGGCTGGCTTGCGGCGCGCCCGGGGATCGTAAACAGGTTCGTGGCAGCGTGCAGGGCGGCGTATTTATTATTGAAATAGGCCGTTAGCGCAGGTGCAAATTACGGAGCCAGCTATCAATACAGAAGCAAGAGCCGAGAACTGCTTTACCCCGCCGCCGTCGCCATGCGCAGCCGGCGTGCCGCGTCTTCGTCCCGGGCGTCGTCGATCTCGCGCAGCACGGCCTGCATGTCCACATTGGCGTGGCTGCGCTCGTAGCGGCCGGTGAGCGGCGTCTCGTTGCTGAGCATGCCGCTTTGGTACAGGCTCCAGATTTCAGCGCCGTACTCGGTCTTCAGCAGCGCCGGCGCGAACTGGCCAAAGAAGCTGCGCAGGTTGGCCACATCGCGCAGCAGCATGCGCTGGGCGTGGTGGTTGCCGGCGGCGTCCACCGCCTGCGGCAGGTCGATGATGACGGGGAAGTCCACGCCCTCAGCGGTACCTTCCACTGCCCCATGGGCCAGCAGGATGTTGAACTCCGACAAGTCCCCATGCACCACCCCCGCGCACAGCATGCGCAGCACCTCGGCAATCAGCGTCGCATGGTGCTGCACGGCTTGTTCGGGTGTGAACGACACATCGTTCAGGCGCGGCGCGGCGTCGCCGTGGGCGTCGGTCACCAGCTCCATCAGCAGCACGCCATCGTGAAAGTTGTAGGGCTGCGGCACGCGCACGCCCGCCGCAGCCAGGCGGTACAGCGCGTCGACCTCGGCGTTTTGCCAGGCGGCCTCTTGCTCTTGCCGGCCAAACTTGCTGCCTTTTGCCATCGCGCGGCCGGTGCGCGAGTTCTTGGTTCTGCGGTTCTCGGTGTAGTCCACCGCTTGGCGAAAGCTCCGGTGGGTGGCCTCTTTGTAGATCTTGGCGCAGAGGGTTTGCTCGCCATGGCGCACCACAAACACCATGGCCTCCTTGCCGCTCATGAGCTGGCGCACCACGGTGTCGATGAGGCCTTCGTCGATGAGGGATTGGAGTCGGGGGGGTGCTTTCATTCGGGCCATTGTGCGCGATACAAGCGCATGGGGCTTGCAGGCGGGTGGGGGCAGGCACCGATGGAATCGGGCGCCAAGAGGTGTGGATGTTGCCGTGGAGGCAGAGAAGAAAAACTACCAAAACAATAGCTGCTAACGCTTGATGGATAAGCGCTAGAGCCTGTTTTGGTCACAATTTTCTGCTCTGCGCGGCTCAGCCCTCCAGCATCTCCACCCGCAGCGCCACCACCGGCCCTGCCACGGCGGGGTGGGCCGCCAGTGCCTGCACGGCGAGGTCCACCGTGGCCTGGGCCGCCGCCCCGGTCAGCACCAGTACCTGGGGGGCCGTGCCGGGTGGCAAGGCTTGGTCGCGGGCCAGTTGCACCTGCAACACCGGCACCTGCTGCGTGGCCAGCCAGGCGCCTACGGCTTCGATCTTCTGGGCACTGTGCACGGGCACACGCAGGTAGTGGCGGGTGTGCACGGCGGCGCGTGGCAGCACGGCCAGTGTGTCGTTCACCGCGTGGGCATGAAAGCCCAAATGCGGCACGCGCTGGGCCGCAAAGGTGCCATCGAGCCGCGCCACGTCCACCAAGTCGGCAATCACGGCCGATGCGGTTTGCTCGGAGCCTGCACCTGCGCCGTAGTACATCGTCACGCCCGCCGCGTCGCCCTTGACCATGATGCCGTTCATCGAGCCGTTGACCTGCGCCATCAGGTGCGTGGCGGGCACCAGCGCGGGCTGCACGCGCAGCTCGATACCCGGCACGCCGTGGTCCTCGCGGCGCCTGGCCACGCCCAGCAGCTTGATGCGAAAGCCCAGTTGCTCGGCGCAGGCCACATCCAGCCCCTGCAGGCGGGTGATGCCCTCCACCTGCGCATCGGCAAAACGCACCGGCATGCCAAACGCGTTGGCCGCCAGCAGCGCCATCTTGTGCGCGGCGTCCACGCCCTCGATGTCGAAGGTGGGGTCGGCCTCGGCGTAGCCCAGCGCCTGCGCCTGTTGCAGCGCCTCTGCAAAACCCAGACCCTCCTCACGCATCTTGCTCAGGATGAAATTGGTGGTGCCGTTGACGATGCCCGCCACCCATTCGATGCGGTTGGCCGTGAGGCCCTCGCGCAGCGCCTTGACGATGGGGATGCTCACCGCCACCGCGCCCTCGTAGGCCACGGCCACGCCGTGTTGGCGGGCGGCGGCAAAGATCTCGCTGCCGTGCACCGCCAGCAGCGCCTTGTTGGCCGTGACCACATGTTTGCCCGCCGCAATGGCCGCCAGCACCCATTCGCGCGCGGCGCCCGTGCCACCGGCCACTTCCACCACCACCTCCACGTCGGGGTGCATGGCCACCTGCATCGGGTCGTTCGTCAGCGCCACATCGGTGCCCACAACCCCCACGGCACGCGCCAGATTGCGCGCGGCCACCACCACCACTTCAATGCCGCGCCCGGCGCGCCCGGCAATCAGCGCCTGGTTGCGCGCCAGCACCCGGAAGGTGCCTGCGCCCACGGTGCCCATGCCAATCATGCCCACGCGCAGGGGGCGCATGGCGCCGACGGAAGGACGGGGCTGGGGCTCTAGGGACTGAACGGGATCGCGGAACATGGGTATCTCCTGGCAACTAACGAACAAACAAAAAAACCCAGCTGCCAGAGCTGGGTTTCATTCATTCGTCTTGGGGAGAAGAGAGCGATCACCAGGTGGCTGCCGAAACGGCCACCTGCGCGCGCTCAGGTGGCCGCGGGGGTAATGGTGGTAATCATTCGTGCACCCATCGCCCGCGAGAATGCGGGCAGCATCATGCACATGCCATGGCTGGCAGCGGCAGGTGCGGTGAAGTGGTGGAAGGTGTACGGCATGAGGAGGGGCAGTGTACCTGCGGCCCCTGGGGCGCCGTCAAGCCTTTGCCTGGGCGAGCGTTGCGCGCGCGCCATGGATGGCGCGTGGCGGGGCGCGCACGCCCTGGGCCCACGCGGCAATGGCCTCGGGGCTGTAGTCCGTGTGCGGTGCTTGCCATGGCGGTCCCTGGGTTGCATCCACGGAAAATCACGGGACCCGCCATCGCCACGCCTGGCGTGCGTCAGTACGCGCCCAGAAAATCGCGCTTGCCAATCGGCAAACCGTTGTGGCGCAGGATGTCGTAGGCCGTCGTCACATGAAAGAAGAACTGCGGCAAACCATAGTTCACGAGATACGCCTGCCCAGTGAGCTTTTTCTCTTTCGGCGTGCCGGGGCGCAGGACGATCTCGGCGCCTTCCTTGCCCTCGAACTGCGCGGCCTGAACGCTGTCCAGAAAGGCCAGGGTCCGCGTCAGCAGTGCATCCAGGTCGGCAAAGCTCTTCTCTTGCCCTTCAAACTTCGGCACCTCCACCCCCGCCAGCCGCGCCGAAATACCGCGCGAAAAATCGGCGGCAATCTGCACCTGCTTGAGCAGCGGAAACATGTCGGGCGCCAGCCGCGCCTGCAAGAACGCGTCGGGCTCGATCGACTTGGCCGCCGCGTATTCGCTCGCCTGCGCAAGAATGGCTTTCAAAGCCGTCAGCATCTGCTTGAAAACGGGAACCGAGTGGGTGTACATGGCAGTGGTCATGGGGTGTTCCATTGGGTGTTGTGAGGAGGGAGTTCGGCAAGGCGCCGTTAGAGGAATCTTTCATCTGCCTCTAGGCAGGAACTACGCCTCAGATTGTGATCCGTATCTTTGGAATGCCGCGTGGCGACTTCAAAGCCATGCTCGGCATGAGCGAGCGCGGCGCCACCGATGCACGGGGCGCACGGGTCACGCGCGGCCTGCTCAAGTCCGACTCGCCACAAGGCCAGGTGCGCTTTGGCTTGCCACAGCATGCGCTGCCCTTCATGTTTGCGTCGCTGTGGCCCGAGGCGGAAACTGATTCAGCCAATGTTTGAGATCAAATTGGCCTCTAGCGCAATAGAAATAAGCTCTGGAAGCTATCAAAAGCGCAGCAAAATGGGTTTACGCATCAGCACTTGACCCGTTTTGCGGCGCTATTTACCGCACAAAATGCGGCGAATACTCTGCATAATCGCCGCATGCGCCACCACCGCCCCACCCGCACGCCCCGCTACATCTGGCAGCTGCCCGATTGGCCGCACCTGACTTTTGACGCCGCCGCCCTGGCCGCGCCACTGGCGCAGGTGCACCGCGCACAGGGCATGCTGGCGGGGCGCATGGCAGAGCTGGGCCTGCCGCAGCGCGACCATGCCACCCTACAGGTGCTGACGCAAGAGGTCATCACCACCAGCGCCATTGAAGGTGAGCGGCTGGACCTGGACGCCGTGCGCTCCTCCGTGGCCCGCAAGCTGGGCCTCGACATTGGGGCGCTAGCCCCCAGCGACCGCCATGTGGACGGCGTGGTGGACGTGGTGCTGGACGCCACCCGCAACTATGTCCTGCCCCTGACCCCCGAGCGCCTGTTTGGCTGGCATGCGGCGCTGTTCCCCACCGGCTACAGCGGGCGCATGCGCATCACCGTCG
This sequence comes from Simplicispira sp. GW247-4R2A, assembly GCF_059424465.1. NCBI lineage: Bacteria > Pseudomonadati > Pseudomonadota > Betaproteobacteria > Burkholderiales > Comamonadaceae > Simplicispira > Simplicispira sp. GW247-4R2A. The sequence continues at coordinate 217,915 of NZ_JBWKZM010000004.1, forward strand.
CCGCGTGGCGCACCGATGCCAGCGGCCCCATGCAAGTGGTGTCCTGCCCCGTGGGGCGGGAGAAAGTGCACTTTGAAGCCCCGCCCGCCGCCACCCTGCCCGCGCAAACCCAAGCCTTTTTTGACTGGTTCGAAGCCGCCCCAGCGGGCGACGCCATCATCAAAGCCGGCCTGGCCCACCTGTGGCTGGTCACCCTGCACCCGTTTGACGACGGCAACGGCCGCCTGAGCCGCGCCGTGGGCGATATGGCCCTGGCCCGCGCGGAAGAAACGAGTGCCGCCGGGCCGCCCCAAGGCACGAGCGCCCCCCGGGGGGGCCGCGACCCGCGCAGCGGCGGAGCGTGGGGGCAACATGCGCACCAGCGCTTCTACAGCTTCAGCGCCCAGATCCAGCGCGAGCGCAAAGACTATTACGACCAGCTAGAGGCCACCCAAAAAGGCCCGCTGGACGTCACCCCGTGGCTGCATTGGTTTCTGGGCTGCCTGCTGCGCGCAGTGCAGGGCGCAGACGCCACGCTGGCGGGCGTGCTGGACAAGGCCCAGTTCTGGCAGCGCTGGGCAGGCACGCCCATGAACGCGCGGCAAACGCTGGTGCTGAACCGCGTGCTGGACGGCATGGAAGGCAAGCTGACCAACGCCAAGTGGGCGGCGATGGGCAAATGCTCTGCGGACACGGCGCTGCGGGATATCAACGACTTGCTGGAGCGCGGCGTGCTGCGCAGGCTGGAGGGCGGGGGACGGAGCATCGGGTACGAGTTATGTGCCAAATAGGTCACTAGAGCCTGCAAAATAAGCGCAGGCAGCTATCAATACATGATCAACACCGCGCATCACACCTTTGACACACCAGAGCAGCTCCACGCGTGGCTGCAGGCCAACCACGCCAGCGAGACGGAGCTGTGGGTGCGCATTTTCAAAAAGGCCACAGGCCAGCCCAGCGTGACGTGGGACGACTGCGTGGTGGCCGCCATCGCCTGGGGCTGGATCGACGGGATACGCAAGAGCTTGGACGGCGCCTCGTTTCTGCAACGCCTGACGCCGCGCCGAGCGCGCTCCAACTGGTCGCAAAAAAACGTGCAGCACGCCGAGCGGCTGATAGCGCAAGGGCGCATGCAAGCCGCTGGCCTCGTGCATGTAGAAGCCGCACGCAGCGATGGGCGCTGGGCCACCGCCTACGCCGGCAGCGCCACCATGGTGATACCAGAAGACTTTTTGGCGGCGCTGCAACAAGACCCCGCTGCCCTGGCTTTCTACGGCACCCTGAAACGGCAGCAGTTGTTCACCATCTACCACCGGTTGCATAGCGCCAAGCGGGCTGAGACGCGGCAGAAGCGGATGGCGGAGATGCTGGCGAAGTTGGGGATGGGCGAAAGCCCTTGACAGTCAGCAGAACCATACGGCTCAGAAAGTGAACCGTATTTTGAAATGCGGCACATCAGTGCGGCAGGTCAAAAAAACCGCCTTGAAGGGCGGTTGATTTTGGCGCTATCGGCTCAGTGAGCCAACTCAACTTCACGTCGGTGAGAGCGGTTCAAGACGACATGTTTGATCAACGGCCTATCTTGCTCCGACACGTTGACGATCTGTATCCGGCGCTTAAATTCCGCTAATCCAAATTGATAGACGAGCCCCCCTAGACATTGATCGGCAAAAGAAGGAGTCGGTGATCTGTGTGCGAAATTGATAACTACACACTCATTGGTTGCAAGCGCATCCAATACTCTTTCAAGGAACCACTGGCCGTTAGGACGCGTGGCCATCTTGGCATTCAAAGCACTCAGATCAAATTCAAAAGTTGAAGTCATCATCTTCATATCCCCTAACAGGAGGCCAGTTTTGATAGACGGCTTGCGTACTCAACGGATTTGCCGTGTTGAACTCGGCAACAATCATTGTGCCTTGCCATCCTACTCCGTTGGCACCTTCGCTGCATTGCCCGTTTGAAGAGTGGAACCATTCGTGACCTGAATACACGGTCAAGGTTCCCCTGTTTTGTTCAGTCAGTTGTCGCGCGAGAGCAAGCCCATAGCCTGCATGGCCATTGTCCAGTTTGCTACTTGCGAAAAGTTCAGTCGCCAAAGTGCAGCAATTCATCTCTTTGACCCGAAGCCTAAATTCTTCGCGGTCGGCTTGGTCAAACGTATTCCGTATTCCAACTCCCATGTCAGCGATAGCGATTTGCATCAGCTGTCCTCTTGGCCAGTACTGAGCACAGGCAAGGCCATGCAAGCCTTCGCGCTCTGCATTTGCGTGCGAAAAACAGTTTCCAATCAGTTCGCTGACAGCGATGGAGAGTGACTGGCAGCTTTCTTCAGATGCCTTTGCAAGGCTAGTGATCGCGGCAAGTCTGTCTGAGCAGTCCTGAATATCGGCTTCCGAGCGAAGGGGCTCAATTGGAAGGAATCGACCTAACGCATCGCGCTCTTGGCTATGTCTGCGGGGCGAAGGCAGGCCAATAGCTTCCCATAGGTGCATCCGTGCAGCGTAAGGGCGCAAGGAGGGTGGGAGAGTGATCCCTCGAGCGCCCTTCGATTTCAGCATGAGTGCAAGGCTGATGAAGTGAAATGGCCTCAAAAATTCTGGTGCTTGGCAAGTCTTCTCGGCTAACAGCGCCTCAAGTTGCTCGAGCCAGCTGTGAATCTCTCTGATTGATGTGTGTTTCATTTTTTCTGTCTCTCCGGACAGCTCATCATGCCCGTTTCATTTTTTTCAGTTGGTGGCGGCGGTAAGCGCAAGGTACGTTGCGCCTACTTCCGAACATCAACTTCAATTCGCAGTAGTGTGACTGGGCGCTGGAAAGGTTATGCTTGCGTTTGAGACATTGAGAACCAACCTCTGAGTAGTCCGCGTAGCGCCACATAAAACACCCGCGCCGCTTCCTTCTCATCCTCCCCCGCCGCAGGCATGTACCCCACGCCGAGTAGCGCCACCACGGGGAACTCCAGCCTTTACTGACCTTCATGGTCATCACCTGAATCGCATCTGCACCGGGCCGGTATTCACCACTCTTCTTGCGCACACGGTGCGGCAGCTTGCGTTGGGCCAGGGCGCTGGCGCACAGGTCCATGGTTTTCCAGTCGGCGCACAGCACGGCCATGTCGCCCCAGGCGAACCCTTCCTTATGGGCGCTGGACAGGTGGTCGGCGATGGCAAAGGCTTCGTCGCGCAGGGTGGGCAGTTTGATGATGAGGGGCTCTTGCCCCTCGCGCCCGCAGCTCACTGGCTTCAGCAATGGGATGCCGTCGTCGTCTTTGTCGTCCGCCGTCAGCAGGTCTGCGGCGACCAGGCTGGCGGTGTGAAGAATCTGCCGCGTGTTGCGGTAATGGGCCTTGGGGCCGGTGGTGCGGCGAAGGCGTCTGGCTGCATGAATCGGCAGGGGATCGCCGCCCTGCGTTGGCTCCAGCCGCTCGGCCAGGCGGCGCTCACCCGAAGTCATGCGCGCCGTACAACGGCCCAAGGCCGGAATCAAAGTTGCCATCCCTCGCGCGCCCCATTTGTGTAATTTTGTGAATGCACTGTAAGGGGCGGGGGCCGTGGGCGCAATGAATAAGCTGCGTCGCAGCAAGGGCTAGCGGGCGAAAGCCTGGGCTGGCTGGGCGTTCTGTGCCGGGACGTGGGGTGTTTGAGGGTGTGCTTGAGGGGGCGCTTCGCCTTGGTTGGCGGTGTGCCGGTGGTGGGGGG
>NZ_JBWKZM010000005.1:0-38235 GCF_059424465.1 Simplicispira sp. GW247-4R2A
CGCCCGCGCCGAGCCCCCGCCACGGTTGCCACCTCCCCGGTGGTGCCCTCCCCGGAACCTGCACAGCCAGCCGCCATGCCTGACGCAGCGTGGGCCCCACCCGGTCCGGACGAGCCGCTGGCGCTGGGTGCCAGCGCAGACGCACCCGAAGAGCCCGCCAGCGCCGCAGCGCCGCTGCTGCCCGACGGCGCGGCGCCTGCGCCTGCATCGCCACCGGCATCGGCACCCGCCACTGGCGCCCCGATCGCGGGCGCGGGCGCGGAAGCCTCGTCCGCCGCGCCCCCTGCGGCCCCAGCCAGCGCCGCGGCACCCGCAGCCGTCCCGCCCCATGCCGCACAGGCCGCCAGCGCACCCGTGCAATTGCCTCCGCCAGCCAGGTTGGACTTTGAAGTCACCGGGCGCGCCAAGGGGTTTGCGTACCACGCCAGTGCCGAGCTGCTGTGGCAGCACGACGCCACCAGCTACAGCGCGCACCAGGAAATCCGGGTGCTCTTCCTTGGCTCGCGCTCGCAGGACAGTGTGGGCAGCATCACCGTGCATGGCCTGCAACCACGGCGCTTTGGCGACCGCTCGCGCAGCGAGAGCGCGGCCCACTTCGACTTCGCGAACCACCGTGTCACGTTCAGCGCCAACACGCCCGCCGCACCGATAGAGGCGGGCGCACAAGACCGCTTGAGCGTGTTCCTGCAGCTCGGCGGCATGCTGGCAGCGGCTCCGGAGCGCTATCCTGCGGGCACCCGGATGGCGATGACCACGGTAAGCGCACGCGGCGCCGACGTCTGGACCTTTACCGTGGAGGGCGAGCAGACCCTGGACCTACCCATCGGCACGCTGCGCGCCGTGCAGCTGCAGCGCCTGCCCCGGCGCGACTACGACCAGAAGGCGCAGCTCTGGCTGGCGCCCAGCCTGGGCTACCTGCCGGTGCGCATTCGCCTGACCGAGGCCAACGGCGACTTTGCCGAGTTGAACCTGCAAAGCCGCGAAGCCCCATGAGCGACATCAGGCGCGGCCTGTAGGCGCAAACAGACAGTTCCAGAAGACATCACACCGCCTTGAACTCTGGCGCGTCAGATCCATCTGACAATGGTCCAATGGACGCAACCTGGGAGGAACGCCATGAACATGCTCTACGACTCGGATTCTTTTGTGGTGGTGCACATGCTGCCTGATGCCGACCGTCTGGAAGATGACTCCAAGGACGAGGCGCAGCCGCCGCAACTGGCCCGGCACGGGTTTGAAATCGTCGACAAGCGCACCGGCAAGGAGGTCTACCTGGACGGCTCCTGGGCCGAGATGTTCCAGTTGCAAATCCTGGCCTGGCAGCGAGAAGCCCCCACGCAGGAAGAAGTGGAAGACACGCTGGAGGGCTACACGGGCCTGGCACAGCACCCGGTGGTGGTGCACTGAAATTATTGCTAAAAAGTGCCTCTAGCGCTTATGGCTATTGCGGTAGCAGCTCTATAAAACATAGCAATCAAGCAGGTGCGCCGCGCCGCTTTTTCATGTCCTGCGCCATGGCCTCCAGGGCCACGGCGTCCATGGCGGCGCGGGCCGCCGGGTAAACCAGGTTTTCCTCCAGGCCAATGTGCTCGGCATAGCCGACGGCAAATGCCGCCAGCGCAGCCTCTTGCGCTACCGAAAACTCCGTGATGCGGCCTTCCGCCAGCGCCAGCAGCGCAGCGCGCGCCAGTGCCCAGCGCCCGGCCATGGCAACGTGGTCTGCCTGCAGGCGCGCCACGGCGGCCTGGATACCCGGCTCCTGGCTCGCCTGCAAGGCCGGGAAGACATGCCGCTCCTCGTCTTCGTGGTGCAGCGGCGCCGCGATGTCAAAGTAGCGCAGCACATCACGTGCGGCACTTTGCGCCGAAGCGTCACAGCCCTTGGTTTGCAGGTGCTCGCGCAGCCGCTGCTGCAAGGCCAGCGTGCGCTGCACGCGCTCGTGGCAGGCCTCCAGCATCTCGAACGGGGTGTCGAACCCCACGGCCGGCGCACCAAAGCCTGGCAGGGGGATACCGCGGGAAAGACTCGCCACCGTCAGCCGATCTGCACCGCGTGGCCCCTGCGGTCAAAGGGGATCAGGCCGGTATGCACGCCGCGCTTGATGGCGTCCACCATGCGCTCAAGCGGCGCCTCGGCGTCCTCGCTGGTGGGTGCGCGGTTGAGTGTCCCGGAAAGCGCGGCAGCAAACACCAAGGCCCATTCCTGACCGAACTGCGCGGCTTCCTGCACCAGGGTATCGAACGAATCGAGCTCATCGGGCGCCTTGTCCACGCACATCTGCGGCACCAGCGCGCCGCCTTCGCCCTGGGCAAAGCGTTCGCGCTGCGCGGGCGTGGCGTCGTCGGGCAATTCCACGCCGGCAAACACGAACAGCAGGCGCTGGGGCTCAGCCTGGGCGCGTGCCGCCTGCAAGAGCTCATCAAAACGGGAGATTTCCATACCGGGGCTTCCAAAGTTCAATAGAAAAAGGCAGCTCGGTCAGCGCTTTTCGGCGCCCAGCACCGAGCAATAGGACGCAGGCTGCGGGCGCACGCGAGCGCGCTTGGGCGCAACCACCGTGCCGATGTTGACGAAGCACAGCGCCTGCTGGGACTCATTCAGGCCAAACAACGCGCGCAGCGCTGCCGAACCCAGGGCCTTGCCGCTGGTGAGCGCGGAGCCAAAGCCCTGGGCCGTGGCCATCAGCAGCAGGTTTTGCACCGCGCAGCCGGCCGAGACAATGCGCTCGGCGGGCTCGATGTCGGCGTCGCCGCACGCCAGATCGACGACCACCAGCAGCAAGACAGGCGAACGAAAAGCCTTCTCACGCGCCTGCTCCACCTGCTCGGGCGTGGCCTGGCCATCGCGCGTGCGCAAAGCCTCGCCAAAAGCGTCGGCAAGGGCGCTGCGGGTGTTCTGCGGCACCTCAATCAGGCGCCAGGGCTGCAGTTGCCCATGGTCGGGGGCATGTGCGGCAGAGGCCAGAATCTGCGCCAGTTGCGCATCACTGGGCGCGGGAGCCCCCAGGCGCTTGGGCAGTATGGTCTGGCGCGCCTGCATCAGGGAAGCGGCAAATGCGGCGCATTCCTGACCAGATGCCAGCGCAGCGGGAGTGACCTCGTCCTTCATGCCGCCATTGTCACCCGGCGCGTCCGTCGGGCCGCAGCCGGCCATACCAAGACCCCAGGCGCAACGCCCAAACCAGGGAAATAGTCGCCCACAGCATGGCCGCCAACGCCAGCAGAGCAGGCGTGGCAGGCCCCCCAAGCGCAGCCGCGACGCGCAATACCGTGGCCAATTGCAGCAGGTTGAACAGGGCCCATAGCACGGAGTCGGCCACCTGCGAGCGGCCGCTGTTTCCGCAGGACACCCTTGTCACCATCGCCAGCATCAGCGAGGCCAGGCACCCCATGGTCAGTGCATGCAAGGCGCCAAGCTGCCACTGCGGGTGCCCCAACAGCGCTGCGCCACGGGCAACGCCGTGGAGCACAAAGGCCAAGCCCAGCCAGGCAAACCCAAGATAGAACATGCGCAGCAGGCGGTTGCGCAGGCTTTGCCGCTTCGCCCACCCCCAGGCACGCCACAGCAGCACGCTGCCAAGCGCCAGCTCCAACACGCCGTGCAGCAAGGTCCAGGCCCCTACCCACTCGGTTGCGGCCGCAAGGACGGCGTCCACCCAAACCGCCAACGCTTCAAAAGCCGCCGCCCCGGCCAGCAGCGCCAACGCACCCCATGGATGGCCCTCGTGTGGGCCAGGCGGTGAGAAGAAAGGCAGCATGCGGTGCGCAACCGTGACAAACACCAGCGCAGCGAAACCCCACAGAGCGCTCAACACAAAATGGCGCGCCAGGCCCCATTCGCCAAGGGCCACGCTCGCCGCAAGGCCTGCCGCGCAGCTTGTGCCCACGACAAAGGCCACGCCCACCATGCGTGCGTGCTTCTGGTCTTGCGCCCGGCTGCACAGCAACAGGCGCCAGAACGACACCGAGATCCACGCCATGGCGGTGCACGCAAGCACGGCGCCGGCACACGCGGCAGCACGGCTCGCGTGCGCGCCGCCCAGCCAGACCAGCCAGCCGCCCGCGAGCAACGTCAGCGGCGCACGCAGCACGCGCACTGGCCGTGGCTCGACACGCAGCCACTTCGGCCCTGCTGTAAAAAGAAAGCCCGAGAAAAATAGCGGAAAAAACCCAAACACCATCAAGGCGGCGTGGGTCAGCGACACTGGCACGGCACCCGCATGCACGGCCACATTCGATAGTTGGCTCACTTGCACCCAAGCCCACCACAGGCCCGAAGCAGCCAATAGCACCATGGCGAGAAAGAACGCCAGCCGGTGCGGTGCCAGCAACAGGTGGCGAGGGTGCCAGCGCAAGTCCAGCCCGGCCAGCACCTCGGGCGCGGGCTTTGCGGAGCCAGGCTTTACCGGCACGCGGCGGGGTGCAGGCTTAGCCGCAAGAACCCAGGTGGCCGCACTGGGTGCAGTAGTCGCAGCCGTCCTTGCGAATCATGGCGTGGGCGCCGCATTCACTGCATTTCTTGCCGGCCATGACCGGCGGGACCGCTGTCAACACGCCTTCGCTGGCAGTTGCCTGCTCTTCGCTGTGCAGAGGCCGGGCGCGCCGGGCGAGGATGTTCTGGATGGCGTAGGCAATGGCCGCCACCTCGGAGTCATGCCACATCGGCACCTTCGTGCCATCGGCCTTCTGGTGCGTGCCCAGGCGCACGGGTCCGCGGTCCCAGGCGACCTTGCGCATGTCGCTGAGCGCTCGCTCCAGAAAACCGCCACGCGCAGCGAGTGACAGCAGGCGCATGCTCGATGTCACCCACTGCTGAGATTCGCCACTTTGGCCCACAGGCATGAAGAATTCGATGGCGCGGTCAACCAGTCCCCCGGTCTCAGGGTCCGGCACGGGCAGGAAAGACACCACCAAGTACAGGCGCTTTTGTCCTTCTTGCGTCCAGTAGTCGACCTTTTCGGCAACGGCGGACAAAGCGCCTTTAGGGCGGCTCTCGATCACCGTGCGCATGGGGTCCACCGGTGCGGGTGCGGGCGTGATCTGCCCGGCGCTTTCTGGCACTGCATGGACCTCAAGCACCGAGCCGAGGATGTTGTTGGGCCGGTAGGTGGCCAAACCCTTGAGCTTGGCGCGCCAGGCCTGCAGGTACAGGCCCTTGAAATCTTCGTAGGGATAGTCGGCCGGGATGTTCACCGTCTTGGAGATGGCGGTGTCCACGAAGGGCTGCACCGTTTTCATCATCGCAATGTGGCCTTCGGCCGACATTTCCAGCGCGGAGACGAAATAGTCGGGCAACTGGTTCACGTCGCCCCCCAGCTCACGGTACAAGCGCCAGGCGTGATCTTCGACCGCGTATTCAGCCATGGAGCCATCGGCTTCGCGCTTCTTGCGCTTGTACATCCAGGAGAACGGCGGTTCGATGCCGTTGGAGGCATTGTCGGCAAAGGCCAGGCTCACAGTCCCCGTAGGCGCAATCGACAGCAGATGGCTGTTGCGGATGCCGTGTTTGCGGATGCGCGCTTTGAGCGTTTCGGGCAGGCGGCTAGCAAACGTGCCTGTTTGCAAATAGCCATCGGCCTGGAACTTTGGAAAGGCACCTTTTTCAATGGCCAAGTCGACCGATGCGGCGTACGCCGCATCGCGCATATGCTCGGCGATGCGCGCCGCCATGGCGCGGCCCTCATCCTTGTCGTAGCGAACACACAGCATGGCCAACGTGTTGCCCATGCCGGTAAAACCCACGCCAATGCGGCGCTTGGCATGCGCTTCCTCGCGCTGCTGTGGCAGCGGCCAGAACGTGACGTCGAGCACGTTGTCGAGCGCACGCACTTGCAGCGCCACGGATTTCTCGAACGCAGCGAAGTCGAACGCCGGTACGCCGTCGAAACCAAAGGGATGGCGCACGAAACGCGTCAGGATGATGGGGCCGAGGTCGCAGCAACCGTAGGACGGCAAAGGCTGCTCGCCGCAGGGATTGGTGGCGTTGATGTCCTCGCAATAATGCAGGTTGTTGTCGGTATTGATCTGATCGAGGAACAGAATGCCTGGTTCAGCGAAGTCGTAGGTGGACTTCATGATGGTGTCCCACAGCTCGCGCGCCGGCAGGCTTTCGTAGACCCATTTGCCATCGGCGCGCTGGTAGGCACCCGCCTGCATCACGGTAGCGCCGGGCCGCGACTTGTGCACCAGCTCCCAAGGCTGGTCGTCCTGCACGGCCTGGACAAAGGCGTCGCTCACGCCGACCGATACGTTGAAGTTGTTCCAGCGACCGGGCGTGCGCTTGGCCGTGATGAAATCCATGACATCAGGATGATCAATGCGCAGCACGCCCATCTGGGCGCCGCGGCGTGCGCCAGCACTCTCGACCGTGGAACAAGACTGGTCAAACACGTTGATATAGCTGCAGGGCCCCGAGGCCATCGAATGCGTACCCTTGACCTCAGCGCCGCGCGGGCGGATGCGCGAGAAGTCGTAGCCGACACCGCCGCCGCGCCGCATGGTCTCGGCGGCTTCGCGCAAGGCCTCGTAGATGCCGGGGAAGCCTTCGTCGTCCACGCCCTGGATGCAGTCGCCCACGGGCTGCACGAAGCAGTTGATCAGCGTCGCCTGGATGTCGGTGCCGGCAGCGCTCATGATGCGGCCCGCGCCGATGGCGCCCGCATGCATGTTGGCGAGAAACAGGGCTTCGTATTTGTCCCGCTCGCCCTCGGCTTCGACAGAAGCCAGGGCACGCGCCACGCGGCGGAAAAGATCTTCGGCGCTGGTTTCCCCCGGTTTGAGATACTTTTCCTGCAACACATCAAGGCTGATGGGTTGGGTGGCCGTGACGTCCTGCGCGCGGCCCAAGTCTTCTCTCTTCATGGTGGGAGTCCGTTGGTGGTATGAGAAAAACGCGCTGCGGAGCGCATCGGGCGAAGTCCACCCACTGCAAAAAGTGGGCTCGGAAAGCCGACGAAGTTTAGCCCTTTCGGGCTAACTCGGCATCCCAGAAGGCCTTCACTTTTTATGCTAGTCCGTGCACCAAAAACAGAGTGTTCTCAAGACTGGCGGGCACTTAGCGTGAACTGTTCGCAGAGAATATTTTTTAAAATTTTTCACCGGTCTCGGGATTTTCATCCGACAGAACCTGGCCATCGTGCTCAACATAGGGGTGGTAAGGGCCTGTACCGCTGTGCGTGGCTACCGACGCCGCTACGAAACCTCCGCTCTCGACGTCGAACACGTGCACTTCGCCATCTTCGATCACGTAATGCCAGCCGTGCAAGCTGATTTGGCCCTCCACTACACGCCGACGCACCATGGGGTAATCCATCAAGCGTTCGAGTTGCAGCACCACGGCACGCTGCTCGGTACGCCGTAGGGCGTCCGGTGTGGGAACCACCGGAAGCGCAGCATCGCGCCCCAGCTCTAGCCAGCGGCGCAGGTTGTTGGCCTCTGCCGGGACTTCCTCGTACAGCGCCTTGATAGCGCCGCAGTGGCTGTGCCCACACACCACGATCCGCTCGACCTGGAGGCTGAGCACGGCAAATTCGATTGCTGCTGCCGTGCCATGGTGGCCGTGCGAGCCGTCATAAGGGGGTACGAAGGCCCCTACGTTGCGCACCAGAAACAGCTCTCCCGGGCCTGCGCCCGTAAGCAAGTACGGCAGCAGGCGCGAGTCCGAGCACCCGATGAACAGCGTCGTCGGGTGCTGGCCGTCTTCAACCAGCGTCTTGAATTGTTGCCGATACTGGGGAAACGCGTCGCGGTTGAAGCTGCGCAAACGGTTCAGCAGAGCGTCGCCTGGCATGCTGGCGTCACTGCACCAGCGGCGAATCCGCACCTTCCATGTCCACACCCTCAATCTGCGCCGCACCCGTGAGCACCTGCAGGTACTGTCGCAGGGCGTTCACCCAGGTTTGCTGGCGCAGACTTTGCGCGGCCGCGCTTTTCACGGCTTCGAACGCCGGGCGTTCACCGGCTTGGCGTGCCACGACCTCGACCACGTGCAAACCAAAGCGGCTGTGTACCAGGCGAGCGAGTACGCCGATTTCGTTGGTGCCAAAAATATCGCGTGCAAATTCGGGCGCACAGTCGTTGCGAGTGAGCCAGCCCAGGTCCCCGCCAGCGGCACCGCTCGGGCAATTCGACCATTGCTTCGCCGCAGTTGCAAAGGTCGCACCGCCATCATCGGCGCAGCGCAGTTCGATCAATAACGCTTCGGCGCGCAGACGCAGCAGCGTGACGTCCACCCCTGGGGTGACGGCAAACAACACGTGGCGCAGATGCACCCGCTCCCCTTGGCCAAACGCGGCGGGATGCGCGTCGTAGTAGCGCCGACAGGTATCTTCCGATGGCTCGTCGATACGCAACTGCTGCTCCAGCAACTGTTCGATGGCGAGCGACGCAGCTTCGCTGGTGCTTCCATCGGTCAGTGGTGCATCGGCCATATCCAGCAACCCAGCCTTTTGAGCTTCCTGGCGCAAAAGCTCGGTGCAGGCACGCTGGCGCAGAGCTTCCTGGTCCAGTACCACATCCGCGTCGTGCAATGCCACACCATTGACGCGTGCAAGGCGTACATGGGCTGGAATGGGCGCCGCTTGCATGGGAGCTGGCTCGGACGCCAAGCTCACCGCAATAGCGTCGTACGCCGCCTGCTGTGCATCGCTGAGCACCTTGTTGGCGCTCGGCGTGTCCGAGCAGCCGCAACTGCCTGATCCGCATCCACTCATCTCATGCTCCTGTTTGCCAACGATCAGGCGCGATGCGCTGGGTTGTTATTGCCCGCGGGCACATTCAGCCGACGGGCGCGCACCAACTGGTAAGGCCGCAGAACATACCCGAGAGAGGCAAAACCGCTCCAGACATGTACCAAACGCGTGAACGGGAAAATCAAAAACACCGTCATGCCCAAAAACATGTGCAGCTTGAAAATCACACTGGCGGGCGCCAACAGTTCAACGGCACCACTGCGGAACGTGACAATGCGCTGGCCCCATTCGGCCAGCAACATCATCATGGAACCGTCGAGGTGCTGTGCCGACAAGGGAATGGTGGCCAGCCCCAGCGCCAGCTGAACCCACAGCAGCAGCAGCAAAACGATGTCGCTGGTCTTGGACGTTGCCCGGATGCGCGGGTCCGTCAGGCGGCGGTGCAGCAGGAGCGTGAGACCGATAATCCCGAGCGTCCCAGCCGTGCCGCCACTGATCATGGCCAGCAGTTGCTTGGAGCCTGCGGCAATGAAAGGCTCATAGATGAAATGGGGCGTAAGCATGCCGACAAAGTGCCCGAAGAACAGAAACAGCACCCCCACATGGAACAGGTTGCTGCCCCAGCGCAGGCTACCCGTTCGCAGCAATTGGGATGAATCGCTCTTCCAGGTGTACTGGTCACGGTCAAAACGGACCCAGCTACCGGCGAAAAAAACCGTCAGACAGATGTAGGGGTAGATACCAAACAACAGGGTATCGATCCAGGGGGTGGAAGTCATAGGGAGGCTCCTTCGGATGCACGGGGATTGCGGACGAAATGCAGCGGCTGTGCGGTTCCAGGACGCGCCTGGCCTTCGGTGCTGCAACCACCAAAAACCTCTGGTTCAGCCCAGGCTTCATCGATTTCTGGTTCTTCTGGCAATGGCACGGCCTGCACCTGTTGGCCCGAGACTTCGAGCACTGCGGCGATCACACTGGCGTACGGGCTCTCGCGCGTCAGCAAGGCGCTGAACACCAGGGTAAGGATGTGCGCCATTTCGGCAAGAAAATCACGCGCGACATCGGTCGGTTGGGTGGAAGCGAACTCCAGCACCACCGACAAATGGTCGGGCAATTCAGGCGCCTCGAATTGCAGCCCTGCACGCTCGTAGGTCTGCAACAGGTCGATCAAAGCTGGGCCGCGGTCGCGCGAATCGCCATGCACATGCTCGAACAGATGCAGCGAGGTCTGGCGACCCCGATCGAAGGTATCGACGTAGCGCGCTTCGGCGTCCATCGGGTCCTGGCGCGCAATCTGCTCGCACAGAGCCTGTAGCTCATGCAGACGTTCAGGTGTCAGCGCCTGTTCGGCCGCAAGTGCGTCGGCCAGCTGCGGCAGCACCGCACGCAATTCTGCATCCGGGTAGCCGATCAGCCGCCCCAGCGCACGCAAGGTCAGGCGCAAGGATGCGGGTGGTTTATTGAACATGATCCGTTCCTTAAACCATCGCCTTGATCGGGATGGTGCGCGGCTTCTTCCCGCCAAAGATGCTGACATCGGTGGAGCCATCAGAGCAGCCATTGCCAAACGAGAACCCGCAACCGCCGCGCACGTCAAAGGTGTTTTCGGCGTATTCACGGTGCGTCGATGGGATGACGAATCGGTCTTCGTAGTTGGCAATCGCCATGGTTTGGTACATGTCCTCGGCCTCGTGCAGCGTAAGGCCCACCTGCTTGAGAACTGCCAGGTTTTGGCGCTGGTCGACATGCTTCTCACGCTGGTAGGCGCGCATGGCCAGCATGCGCTCCAGTGCGCGCACCACAGGCGCTGTGTCGCCAGCGGTCAGCAGGTTAGCCAGGTACTGCACGGGGATGCGCAGTTGCGAGACATCCGGAATCTCTCCGTTGGCACCCACGTGCCCGGCGTTGGCTGCAGCCGTGATAGGCGAGAGCGGCGGCACGTACCACACCATGGGCAGCGTGCGGTACTCGGGGTGCAGCGGCAGGGCCACCTTCCATTCAACGGCCATCTTGTACACCGGGCTCTTGCGCGCAGCCTCCATCCACATGTCGGGAATGCCGTCGATGCGCGCTTGCTTGATGATCTCGGGGTCGTTAGGGTCCAGGAAAATATCGAGCTGCGCCTGGTACAGGTCGCGGTCGCGCTCTACGCTGGCGGCTTCCTGGATGCGGTCTGCGTCATACAGCAGAACGCCCAGGTAGCGGATGCGGCCCACACAGGTTTCCGAGCACACTGTAGGTTGGCCGGCCTCGATCCGCGGGTAGCAGAAGGTGCATTTCTCGGCCTTGCCGCTCTGCCAGTTGTAATAGATCTTCTTGTACGGGCAGCCCGAGATGCACATGCGCCAGCCGCGGCACTTGTCCTGGTCGATCAGCACGATGCCGTCTTCCTCGCGCTTGTAGATCGATCCCGAGGGGCACGATGCCACGCAGGCCGGGTTCAGGCAGTGCTCGCACAGACGCGGCAGGTACATCATGAAGGTGTTTTCGAACTGGCCGTAAATATCCTTCTGGATATTGTCGAAGTTCTTGTCCTTGCTGCGCTTGGAGAATTCACCGCCCAGAATTTCTTCCCAGTTCGGACCCCATTCGATTTTCTCCATGCGCTTGCCGGTGATCAGGCTGCGCGGACGGGCCGTTGGCGGCGCCTTCATTTCGGGCGCTGACTGCAAGTGGGCGTAATCGAAGGTGAAGGGCTCGTAGTAGTCGTCAATCTGCGGCAGGTTGGGGTTGGCGAAGATGCGCATCAGCAGCTTCCACTTGCCCCCCTGGCGCGGAATGATCGAGCCATCGGCCGTGCGGCTCCAGCCGCCATTCCACTTGTCCTGGTTCTCCCATTCCTTGGGGTAGCCAATGCCTGGCTTGGTCTCGACGTTGTTGAACCAGGCGTATTCCATGCCGGGCCGGCTGGTCCAGACGTTTTTGCAGGTGACAGAGCAGGTGTGGCAACCAATGCACTTGTCCAGATTCAGCACCATGCCGATTTGTGCGCGAATTTTCATCGTGTTCTCCTGATTCTTATGCGTGCGCGGTGGCGGTGGCTTCGGCGGGTTCGTCCAGCCAGCCCACCCGATTCATCTTGCGAACCAGCACAAACTCGTCGCGGTTGGTACCGACGGTTCCGTAGTAATTGAAGCCATAGCTCAATTGTGCGTAGCCACCGATCATGTGCGTCGGCTTGAGCACGACGCGCGTGACCGAGTTGTGAATACCGCCACGGGTTCCGGTAATTTCCGAACCCGGAGTGTTCACGATTTTTTCCTGTGCGTGGTACATCATCACCATGCCCTCTTTGACCCGCTGGCTGACCACAGCGCGCGCGGCAATGGCGCCGTTCGCGTTGAACAGCTCCACCCAGTCGTTGTCGACAAGGCCGGCACGCGCCGCATCCACTTCCGAGATCCAGATGATGGGCCCACCACGGCTGAGGGTGAGCATGATCAGATTGTCGGTATAGGTCGAGTGAATGCCCCACTTCTGGTGTGGCGTGATGAAGTTCAAGGCAATCTCAGGATTGCCATTGGGCTTGACCCCCTCGACCGCCTGAAGCGCCTTGAGGTTCACTGGCGAGCGGTAGCTGGTAAACCCCTCACCAAAATCACGCATCCACGGGTGGTCCAGGTAGAACTGCTGACGTCCGGTCAGGGTGCGCCATGGAATCAGCTCGTGCACATTGGTGTAGCCAGCGTTGTAGCTGACCTTCTCGCTCTCCAGACCCGACCAGGTGGGCGAGCTGATGATCTTGCGCGGTTGGGCCTGGATGTCGCGGAAACGGATTTTCTCGTCCTCGCGGTGCAATGCCAGATGCACGTGGTCGCGTCCGGTCTGCTTGCCAAGCGCCTCCCAGGCCTTGCAGGCCACATGGCCGTTGGTCTCTGGAGCCAGCATCATCACGGTTTCGGTGGCGTCGATATCGGTCACGATGCACGGCATGCCTTGGGACACACCCTCTTCGCGCACACGGCCGTTGAGGTCACCCAGTTGCTCGACTTCGGTTTTCGTGTCCCAGCCGATACCCTTGCCGCCATTGCCGATTTTGTTCATCAGCGGGCCGAGGGCTGTAAAGCGCTTGAAGAGGTTCGGGTAGTCGCGCTCGACCACCGTGACCTGCGGCGCCGTCTTGCCCGGAATCAGGTCGACCTCGCCCTTTTTCCAATCGCGCACGTCATACGGCTGTGCCATTTCACCGGCGGTGTCGTGCATGATGGGCGTGAGGACCACGTCCTTTTCCACGCCCAGGTGCCCGACACTGACGTCGCTCACTGCCTTGGCAAACCCTTTGTAGATTTCCCAGTCGCTGCGTGCTTCCCAAGCCGGGTCCACGGCCGTGGACAACGGGTGGATGAAGGGGTGCATGTCGCTGGTGTTGAGGTCGTTCTTCTCGTACCAGGTGGCCGTGGGCAGCACGATGTCGGAATACAGGCAGGTCGTGCTCATGCGGAAGTCGAGCGTGACCAGAAGATCAAGCTTCCCCTCGGGCGCCTGCGTATGCCAGCGCACTTCCTGGGGTTTGGCGTCGCCTACACCCAGATCCTTGCCCTGCACACCGTGGGTAGTGCCCAGCAGGTGCTTGAGGAAATACTCATGGCCCTTGCCCGACGAACCCAGAATGTTCGAGCGCCAGACAAACATGTTGCGCGGCCAATTGACCGGGTTGTCCGGGTCTTCGCAACTCATCTTGAGCGTGCCGTCTTTAAGCGACTTGACGACGTAGTCCTTCGCGTCCATGCCAACGGCCTGCGCATCCTTGAGCACCTGCAGGGAGTTGGTTTCGAACTGGGGCGCCGAAGGCAACCAGCCCATACGCTCAGCACGCACGTTGTAGTCGATCATGGAACCGCTGTAGCGCGACTTGTCGGCCAGCGGAGAGAGCACCTCCTCCATGGCCAGCTTTTCATAGCGCCACTGGTCGGTGTGTGCATAGAAATAACTGGTGGCGTTCTGCTGACGCGGTGGACGAATCCAGTCGAGTGCAAATGCGAGCGCCGTCCAGCCGGTTTGCGGACGCAGTTTTTCCTGGCCCACATAGTGCGCCCAGCCACCGCCACTCTGGCCAATGCAGCCACACATCATCAGCATGTTGATGATGCCGCGGTAGTTCATATCGCAGTGGTACCAATGGTTCATCCCCGCGCCGATGATGACCATGCTCTTGCCATGCGTCTTGTCGGCGTTGTCGGCAAACTGGCGCGCAATGGCAATGATCTGATCGCGCGGCACACCCGTGATCTGCTCTTGCCACGCTGGCGTGTAGGGCGCATCGGCGTCGTAGCCCCCGTCCGGTGCTTCGCCCTGGAGCCCACGATTCACACCGTATTGGGCCACCTGCAGATCGAACACCGTGGCCACCATGACATCGCCGGAGATGCCGTCACCATTCAGCGCCAGTCGTGTCACGGGCACGCGGCGCACCATGATGTCGCCATCCGCCTGGGTGTTTGCCGGGAAGTTGGGGTTTTTCACACCGCCGAAATAGGGGAAGGCCACATCGGTGATTTCGTGCGCCTGTTCACCATCTTCGATCACCGAGAGCTTGAGTTTGACGTCGTTGGCGGTGCGTGCGTCTTTGTCTTCAAGGTTCCATTTGCCCAGGTCTGGCCGATCGTTGTCGCCCCAGCGGAAACCGATGGAACCGTTGGGCAAGGCCACCTTGCCATCATGCCCGTAGGCGACGGTCTTCCAGTCGGGGTTGTTCGCCTGGCCCAGCTGATCCGGGAAGTCGCTGGCGCGCACATAGCGGCCTGGCACCATGACCTTGCGGCCATCGTCCAAGGTTTTTTCTTCCATCACCACCAGCAGGGGCAGGTCGGTGTAGCGGCGTGCGTAGTCGTCGAAATACGCCGAGCGCTTGTTGAAATAGAACTCCTTGAGGATCACATGGCCCATGGCCATGGACACCGCAGCGTCGGTGCCTTGCTTTGGGTGCATCCACAGGTCGGCCAGCTTGGCGACCTCAGAGTAGTCGGGGGTGACGGCCACCACCTTGGCTCCCTTGTAGCGCACTTCGGTGAAGAAGTGAGCGTCGGGCGTGCGCGTCTGGGGCACGTTGGAGCCCCAGGCGATGATGAAGTTGGAGTTGTACCAATCGGCGCTCTCGGGCACGTCGGTCTGCTCGCCCCACACCTGGGGGCTGCTCGGTGGCAGGTCGCAGTACCAGTCGTAGAAGCTCATGCACACGCCACCGATCAGGCTCAGGTACCGGCTGCCGGAAGCGTAGCTGATCATGCTCATCGCCGGGATCGGCGAGAAGCCGATGATGCGGTCAGGTCCGTGCTTTTTGATGGTGTAGACGTTGGCCGCTGCAATCATCTGGTTGACTTCGTCCCAGGTGCTGCGCACAAAGCCGCCAAGTCCGCGTTGCTTCTGCCACTCGCGCCGCGCCGACTCGTTTTCGACGACAGCCGTCCAGGCTTCCACCGGGCCCTTGGCCACCGCCAGTGCAGCACGCCAGTGCTTGAGCAAGCGCCCACGCACCATGGGATATTTCACGCGGTTGGCCGAATACAGGTACCAACTGTAGCTGGCACCCCGAGCACAACCACGGGGTTCGTGGTTGGGCAGATCCGGGCGCGTGCGCGGGTAGTCGGTCTGCTGGGTTTCCCAGGTGACGATGCCCCCCTTGACATAGACCTTCCACGAGCAGGAGCCCGTGCAGTTCACGCCGTGCGTGGAACGCACGATCTTGTCGTGCGCCCAGCGATCGCGGTACGCTTTTTCCCAGGTCCGGTCTTCGCCATTCGTTTGGCCGTGGCCGTTGGAAAATTCTTCGCGGGGTTGCGAGAAGTAGGTCAGACGGTCAAGAAAATGGCTCATAGGTTTTCTCCAAGAAGCAAGGAAAGGGGCAGGTTCAGGGGTTCTTGATTTCAGCGGACTTGCGCAGATAGAACCACCAGTTCAGCAACAGGCACAAGGCGTAAAACACGGCAAACCCGTACATCGCCATCTGCGGCGTGCCATGCTTAATCTGCTGGCCAATCACCACCGGCGCGATGAAGGCGCCGTAGGCGGCAACCGCCGAGGTCCAGCCAAGGACGGGACCGGCCTGTTGGCGGTCAAAAACGACGCCGATGGTGCGGAAGGTGGAACCGTTGCCAATGCCGCTGGCGGCAAAAAGCACGATGAACAGAGCCAGGAAGATGAAGAAATACTCTTCCGGATGGGCCGACTGGTAGGCGAGTTGCATCACATAACCCACCGCCACGCCAGCGACCGCCATGGTCGCGCACACCCATTGCGTAACGATGGAACCCCCGAGCTTGTCAGAAATCCAGCCGCCAACGGGACGAATCGCGGCACCCACGAAGGGACCGATCCAGGCGTAGGCCAGCACAGGCGGCCCCTTGGGATTGACCAGTGTGTGTTGCAAGATACCGTTGGCGTCGGGCACATGGCTGACACCAAAGATAACTTTCATCGACAAAGGCAGTGCCATCGAAAAACCAATGAAGGAGCCGAAAGTGACGATGTACAGGATGGTAAGCGACCAAGTGTGTTTGTTGCTAAAGATCGCAAACTGCTTGGAGACGTTTTCCTTCATCGCGCCAAAAGCGGTCAGCTTCATCACCATGAGCGTGCTCACAATGATGAGCGGCATCGCCAGCCACATGTTCAGCATACCCAGGCCACTGGGGGCCGGCAAGTAGAGATACAGGCCGACACCCGCCGGAATGAAAGACAGGGTGTAGAGCCAGATGATCTTCAGGAACGCGGTGATCGGGCCGCCGGTATCGGGCGAAACTGTCTTGAGGTTGTTCATGCCGAACCAGCACAGGATGGACAGCGGCACCAGCGACAACACCCACGCAAAACCTGCGTTCTGAATCCAGGTAGCCGTCCCCGGCGGGATGGCGCCGAAGATCCAGCCGCTTTCCTTTTGCAGCGTCATCGACTCGCCGCCGAACGAGCCCAGCAAGGGCACAGTCATCACCAGCGGGATCACAATCTGCATCGTGGTCACGCCAAAGTTTCCCAGGCCCGCATTCAGCCCCAAGCCGGTGCCTTGCAGGCGCTTGGGAAAGAAGGTGGAGATGTTGGACATTGACGAAGCAAAGTTACCGCCCCCCACGCCGCACCACAAGGCCATCAGCTGAAACGACCAGAGCGGCCACTCTGGATGCTGCAGCACGATGCCGGTGCCAATGGCAGGCGCCAGCAGCATGGCAGTGGTGAGGAAAATGGTGTTGCGCCCACCCGAGAGCCGGATCAGGAACGAAGCCGGGATGCGCATGGTCGCGCCCGCCAAGCCGGCAATGGCGGTCAGGGTGAAGAGTTCGGCCTGGCTGAATGGGTAGCCCAGGTTCATCATCTGCACCGTGATGATGCCCCACATGCCCCAGACGGCGAAGCCGCAGAGCAGGGCCGGGATGGAGATCCATAGGTTGCGATAGGCAATTTTCTTGCCGGTGGATTCCCAAAACTGCTCGTCCTCGGGGCGCCAATCGACAATATCGGCGCCACTGGTAGTTTTGTTGTTCATGATGAGTGTTCTGGCCGCAATGGCTCAGTTTTGAAGGGAAAGGGATTCGCTCTGGTCGCCCATGGGGCTGGCCTTGCGCACTTCGGTCCAGTACATCCAGATCAGCGACACCCAGACTACGCCGTACATCAGCATGAAAGCGCTGGAGCGGATGCCGGTGATGTCCACCAGCGCGCCAAACAGGATGGGCAACACAAAGCCGCCAAGCCCCCCGGCCAGACCAACGACGCCGCTGATAGTGCCAATGTTTTCCGGATAGTCGTTGCTGACGTACTTGAAAACGCTCGCCTTGCCGAACGCAAAGGCAATGCCCAGCGCGAACATCAGGCCGGTGAAGGCGTACACATTCAGGCCGAGGTGCCAGGTCTGCACGCCGTTGATGGTCTGGATGGTGAAGGCGGTCTGCGGATAGCTCAGGAGGAACAGGCAGATCCAGCTCACCCACATCACCCACCAGGTGACGCTGTGCGCGCCGTACTTGTCGGACAGCCAGCCGCCAACGGCACGCAGCACGCCGCCGGGAAGCGAAAAACAGGCTGCGAGCAAAGCCGCAATACGGATGTCGAGGCCGTACTCGCCTACGTAGTACTGCACCATCCACAGCGACAGCGCGACGTAGCCACCAAACACGATGCTGTAGTACTGGCAGTACTTGAGCACGCGCGGGTCTTTCAAGGCCTTGAGCTGGTCCATGAAACTTACCTTGGAGGACACCAGGTGGCGCGGGTCGCTGGAGCTGCCAAACCAGAAGATGATGAGCGTGACCAGCATGACAACCGCATACACCTTGGGCACCATGGTCCAGCCAAAGGCCACCACCAGCGCCGGTGCGACGAATTTGTTTACCGCCGCGCCCGAGTTGCCAGCACCAAAAATGCCCATGGCCATGCCCTGGCGATTCTTGGGAAACCAGCGCGCCACATAGGGCGTGCCCACCGAGAACGAGCCGCCAGCCAGGCCCAGCACCAGGCCGATCGTCAGAAAGTGCCAGTACGCCGTGGCGTAGGCCATGAGCCAGATGGCGGGCACCGTAATGGCCAGCAATGCAGCCATCACGACGCGGCCGCCAAATTTGTCGGTCCAGATGCCCAAAGGTACGCGGATCAGGGAGCCCGAGAGCACGGGCATGGCCGTCAGCAGGCCGAATTCGGTGGCGTTGAGGCCGAGCGTCTTCTTGAGCGGGATGCCGATGACGGCAAACATCATCCACACCATGAAGCAGACCGTAAAGGCCAGGGTGCTCACAATGAGCACGGACCAGGCTTCGCGGCCCTTTTCGGGGCCGTTGCCTGCGGGAAGCGGGGCGATAGCCATTTGCGTTTTCCTCTCTTTTTAATGAGTGGCGCAATGGTCGCGCGCAGCAGCGCGTCTGCCTATCCTTCAGCCGGAGGGGTGGCGGGGGAAATAAGGATGAGGATTTCCCCAGAGGAATAGTTCGAAAGAACTATTTGGGAAAATTCAATTTCTGGGATTGGCGGCATACACCGCCGCCTGTACGCGGGAACTCAGGCCGAGCTTGCGCAAGATATGCTGCACGTGAATCTTTACCGTGGTCTCGGCGATGTCCAAGGTGCGCGCAATCTCCTTATTGCTCGCGCCCAGCGCAATCTCTCGCAGGACTTCTTCTTCGCGTGGCGAGAGCGGCGCCGCCGCGGCAGCGCTGGCGGCAGGCGCTGGCGCAGCGATGTCCATCGGCGCGATGGGCGGCGGACCACCTTGCGACTGGAAGGCGGCCACCAGCTTGCCCATGAGCTCCGGGCTCACCACAGGTTCACCAGCGGCCGCGCGGCGAATGGCCTCGGCCAGTAAATCGCCGTCGATGGTTTTCAGCAAATAGCCCTGGGCACCATTGCGCAGGGCGGCTGCCAAGTCTTGCGCATCTTCGCTGACAGTGAGCATCAGCACATGGCTTGCCGGCGACGCAGCGCGCAAGCCGCGCACCGCATCCACCCCAAGCACGCCAGGTAGATGGTTGTCCAGCAAGATGACCTGGGGCTGCAGAACCGGCACCAGGCGCAGTGCCTCGACGGCGTCGCCTGCTTCGCCCACCACATGCAGGCCTTCGTCCTGGGACAGCAGGGCCACCAGCCCCCGACGGAACAAGTTGTGATCGTCGACCACAAAAACGGTAATGGCGCTGGCTGGGCTCATATCGAACTCCATGAAGGCAGTTGCGGCGCAGGCAATTCGGCCAGCGGCGCCGCGCCTGACATTGCGGATGCGTTGTGCGGCAGCTCAATGCACACCGTGGTGCCCGCGCCAGGAGTGGACTGCACCTCGACCCGCGCGCTGATGCCTTCGGCGCGCTCGCGCAGGATACGCAGTCCGACATGCAAAGAGTCGGCTGCCATGGTGCGCCCTGCATCAAAGCCTATGCCGTTGTCTTGCACCTCAAAGCGCCACTCGGGATGGCGCTGTACGCGCACGTTCACACGCGTGGCATGGGCATGCTTGCGCACGTTGGAGAGCGCCTCCTGCACCATGTGCAGCACCTGAATCTGCACGTCCGCGTCCAGGGGCAGCCCGTGCCCTTCCATGCTGAGCTGTGCGTTGATGCCGGTCTGGTGGCCGAACTTGGAGAGCGTGGTGCGCAGCGCCTCTTCGATGTCCTCCGCGCTGGCGCGGGTGCGAAAGTGCACCAGCAACTCGCGGACGTCGGCGTAGCATTCGCGCACGCCGACATCGAGCTCGGCCATGCTGCGGTCGCGCGCGGCCTCGTTGCCCTTCTTGACCGCGTCGCGCAGCAACTGCGTCTGAATCTTGAGGAACGCGAGCGACTGCGCAATCGAGTCGTGCAGCTCACGCGCCAGCATGCCGCGCTCTTCGGCCACCGCGCCCTCGCGCTCCAGCGCCGCCGCGCGCAGCCCCTCCATGCTGCTGGCCAGGTGGCGCACCATGGCTTCAAGCAGTTCGCGCATGTCGGGCGACAACTCCAGGCTGGCACGAAAGAACAGGTTGAGTTCGCCCAGCACGCGCTGGTGCACCATCACGGGCAGGACCACCAGAGTTTGGTAGCCCGCCTCATGGCAGTGCGGCAGAACCATGGGCGTCGCAATGCTGATAGGAATGACGCGCGCGTCCGGCAGACCTTGGGTTTGGCCGCAAAAGCAATTGCCAGCGCGCAGGCACTGCTCCTGCTCGGCCATGGCACGCGGAAGGCCGTCGGAGGCCAGGATGACGTAGTGCTCGTTGCCCTCGTTCGACCAACGCACCACGGCGGCGTCGGCACCCGAGACGCGCCGCGCCTGCTGCACAAAGCCTTGCGTCAGCACCTTCAGATTGGCAGCCTGGGCGGCCAACGCGCTGACTTCGTAGAGCGCTGACAAGCGCTGGTTCTTGTCCTCAATGCTGGCGGTTTTCTCGCGCACCTTGAGCGCAAGGTCGTCGTGCGAGGTCTGCAGCGCCTGCGCCATGCGGTTGAAGCCCTCATTGAGCTGGCCGAATTCGTCATCCGTGTCGACCGGCAGGCGCGTACCCAGCACGCCCTGGCGTATCTGCAAAAACGCCTCCTGCAAGCGCGCCACCGGGTTGATAACCACCAGACCGGTCATGACCACCACGCCGAACGCAACGAAAAGCGTCAAACCCATCATGAAGAGTTGCAGCACGTGCAGCGCCGCGGTCCAGCGCGCAATTTGCACCTCGATGGCGTCCACGAAGCCGTCCATTACCTCGGCCATCGCGTCGGCGTGCGCCACCAGCACCGGCACGGCAGGCGCCTTTGGCGCCAGCCACTCCTCGCGCACCCTGGCCCACTGG
Source organism: Simplicispira sp. GW247-4R2A (assembly GCF_059424465.1). Taxonomy (NCBI): domain Bacteria; kingdom Pseudomonadati; phylum Pseudomonadota; class Betaproteobacteria; order Burkholderiales; family Comamonadaceae; genus Simplicispira; species Simplicispira sp. GW247-4R2A. The sequence goes on from NZ_JBWKZM010000005.1 coordinate 20,925, forward strand.
CTGCGCACCTCTTCAAAACGCGCGCGGGTTTCGTCGCTCCAGGGGACAAACAGCGGATGGTCGGGGTCGCCGGTGCGCAGCAGCTCCAGGCTGCCTTCAATCATTTCCGCATTCGCCAAGAGCTTCTCGCGCGCGCCGTTTTCCACCGCCAGCGCCATGCGCATGGTGCGCATGCGCAAGCGGCCGGCCTCGTTCACGGCGGCAGCGCCGCCTTCGAGCTTCCAGGTGACCCAGAGCGTCACGCTGATGGAGCTGAGCGTGACCAGCAAGAAGACCATGCCCATGGTCAAGAGCTTGGTGGTAAGCGTGGTGCGTGTCCGCATGGCGGGCAGTGTAAGGGAGCGACTTGTGACCCCGGGCACAGTGCGCAGAACGCTCCCCCAGTAGCATGCAGTGCATGAAGACTGCCTTTCCCCCCACGCCTGCCCACTGGCTGCGCCCCGTGAGCGCGGTTGCGCTGGCGCTGCTCCTCGGCTGTGCGGCACCGGCCCGCCTGCCCGATGGCTGGCCCCAGAGCTTGGCAGCGCTGCTGCCGGCCGACGTCATGCTGCTGGGCGAGCAACACGACGCCCCCGCCCACCAGGCCATGGAACGCACGGCGGTGCAATGGCTCGCCGCGCAAGGCCGCCTGTCTGCAGTGGTGATGGAAATGGCCGAGGCTGGCCACAGCACCCAGGCGCTGCCACCCAGCGCCGACGAAGCCACTGTGCGCGCAGCGCTGGGCTGGGATGAGCAATGGTGGCCCTGGCAGCACTATGCGGGGGCGGTCATGGCGGCGGTGCGTGCCGGCGTGCCGGTTTTTGGCGGCAACCTGCCGCGCACGGCTATGCGCGAGGCCATGAACAACACCGCGCTCGACCAGTTGCTGCCAGCCGCCGCGCTCGCGGACCAGTTCAGCGCCGTGCGCGAAGGCCATTGCGACCTGCTGCCCGAGGCGCAACTGCCTGGCATGGTGCGCATCCAGATGGCGCGCGACCAGAGCATGGCGCGCGCGCTGGCTGCGGCGCCGCGCGGGCCGGGCCAGACAGTGCTGCTGATTGCCGGCGGCGGCCACGTGCTGCGCAGCCGCGGCGTACCGGTGTATTTGCCGAAAAATTTAGAGATAAAAGTGGCACTAGCGCAATCAGGACAAGCGCAAACAGGACAAGCGCAAACAGCTATTGAAAATGAAGCAGATTTGACCTCTGTCACTGCAGAACTGCCGCCGCAGGACGCGTGCGCGCCGCTGCGCAAGTTGTCGGGAAGCTAATCAACCCGCGAGCTGATCGCGCAGCAGCACCTCGAAGGCGTCGGGCGGTACGGGGCGGCTGCGCAAATAGCCCTGGTAGCTGTCGCAACCGCGCTGGCGCAGAAAATCGAGCTGCGCCGGCGTCTCGACCCCTTCGGCCAGCACCGCCAGGCCCAGGCTGTGGCCCATGGCAATGATGGCCGAGCTGATCGCCATGTCTTCGCCGCTTTCAGGGATTTCGCGGATAAAGCTCTGATCGATCTTGAGCACATCGATGGGAAAGCGCTTGATGTGCGCCAGAGATGAGTAGCCGGTGCCGAAATCGTCCACCGACAAGCGCGGCCCCAGGTCACCAAGCTTCGTCAGCAAGGCCAGCGCCTGCTCGGGCCGCTCGGCCAGAGCGCTTTCGGTAATTTCCAGCTCCAGAGAAGTCGCCGGAAAACCGCTTTGCGCCAGCGCATCGCCCACCACGGCCACCAGATCGCTGAGCGCAAACTGCCGCGGCGAAACATTGACGGCCATGGTCATGGACCCCAGGCCCGCAGAGCGCCAGCGCTGGGCCTGGAGGCAGGCTTCCAGTAAGACCCACTGCCCGATGGGGGCGATCAGGCCGGACGACTCGGCAACGGGAATGAAGCGGGCGGGCGAGACCAGCCCTTCCTGCGGGTCCTGCCAGCGGAGCAAGGCTTCCGCGCCAACGATGCGCCCGCTCGCCACACTGACCTGAGGTTGGTAGTACAAGCGCAGCTCGCCATTCGCCAGCGCGCGGCGCAGGCCTGCTTCCACCGCCAGGCGCTCGCGCGCGCCCTGCGTCATGCCTTCTTCATAGAAACACCAGGCGCCCCGTCCGAGCGCCTTGGCGCCGTAGACGGCCGCATGCGCGCCCTGCAGCAGTGCTTCGGTGGATTCCACATGCGCCGGGAACATGCAGATGCCCACGCTGGCACCGACCACCACCTCGATACCTTCAGGCAAATGCCAGGGCGTCCCCGCCGCTTCGATCAGGTGGCGCGCCACGGCCGCGGCGCCGTCGGCATGGCGCAGGTGCCGCGCCACCACGGCAAGTTCGTCTCCGGCCAGGCGCCCTATCACGTCGCCGGGCCGCAAGGCACGCTGCACCTGACTGGCAACGTGGCGCAACACCGCGTCTCCCACCGTGTAACCATAGCTGTCGTTCACCTCCTTGAACCGGTCCAGATTCAACTGCAACACAGCAAACTGCTCGCCACTCGCCAGCGCCTGCGCGCGCACCGCCTCCAGCCGCTGAGAAAACGTGTCGCGGTTGGCCAGGCCGGTCAGCGCATCGTGCCCCGCCAGGTACTCGATGCGCTGCTCGCTGGCTTTGCGCTCCGATTGGTCGGTGAACATGCAGATGAAATGCGTGAGGCTGCCGCTGGCATCGCGCACGGCGCTCATGGCCACCTGCTCAGGGAAAACTTCGCCATTCTTGCGCTTGTTCCACAACTCGCCCTGCCATTGGCCCGTGCGCAGCAACTGCTCCCAAAGTGCCTCGTAAAACGCGCGGTTGTGCCGACCCGACTGGAATATGCGCGGGTTGAGCCCCAGCATTTCAGCCTCGCGGTACCCCAGGATGCGCTGCGCGGCGGCATTGGCCGAGCGGATGGATCCCTGCGCGTCGGTCACGATCACCCCCTGCGCCGCGTTGTCCACCACCGCTGCAGCCAGGCGCTGGCGCTCGTCGGCATGGTAGGCGCCGCTCAGGTCGGTCAGCAAGCCCGTGAACCGGTCGGGCGCTCCGTGCGCGGCCGCGTAGCGCTGGCCGCGCGCCTCGAACCAGCGCAATTGCCCATCGAAACAGCGCACGCTGAAGCTCTCAATGAGCGGTTCGCCGGTATCGAGGGCGTGGCGGATGGCAGAGAACACCCGGCGCCGATCGGCAGGCGCAATGCACTCGGTCAAGCGCAGGTCGCGCGCCAGATCGTCGCCGGTGTAGCCCAACATGCGCTCGATGCCAGGCGAGCAGCTCAGGCGCTGCTCGGCCAAGTCCCAATCCCACACCCCGCTGGCACTGCTGTCGAGCGCCAATTGCAGGCGCGCCTCACTGCGCTCGAGCGCTGTGCGTGCACGCACGATCTCGCTCAGGTCTTGCAACACGCAAACCAGATGGGCGCAGCCACCCTCCCCCTCAGGCACGGAAGTCACGGTGCACAGCGTGGGCAGCGGATCGCGCCCATTGCTGCGCAGGCACTGGCGTTCCCCCACAAAATGATCGATTTCGCCCACCATCAGGCGCCCCATCTGGTGCGCAGCCCAGGCCGGCTCCTGCGGCGGCAACACGGTGCCGAAATCGATCGCGCCCAGTGCCTTCTCGTCGATACCCAGCATCTCAAGCAAGCGCGCATTGGCCCAGAGGATGCGTCCATCAAGCGCCACGCGTGCAATGCCTGCCGAAGCATGCTGCACGATCGTCGTCAGCTCGTGCTCGCTGGCGCCACGCGCCTGCTCGGCACGGCGCAAGCGCCAGACCAGCCAACCGGCCAGCCCGGCTGTGAGCGACACATACAGCCAGCCCTTCCACAGTTGCATCCGTGCCATGGCCGCAGCATCGTGGACCAGCACCGCCAGCAAACGATCGCCCAGCCACACCCAGGCCAGACCAAGAAGGAAATACAGGGCGGCCGCCTTCCCGGGCGTCCAAGCCCGCTCACGACCTACCAACCACGGTATCTTCATGCCCCACCTTGTACCGCTGCATGCGGCCCTGCTGCGACAATTAGCCTCTATGTCCAACGCCTACGTTCTCACACTGTCCTGCCCGGACCGCCTCGGTCTGGTGCATGCCGTCTCGGGCTTCTTGCTCGAGCGCGGCGGCAACATCGAAGAAGCCGCCCAATTCAACGACCCGGCCACCGGCCTGTTCTTCATGCGGGTACAGTTCGCCTGCACCGAGCATGAGCACGCCGCTCTGAGCGCCCAGCTCGAACAGTTTGCCCAGCCCTTCCAGATGCATTGGGGGCTGCACGCCACGCACCTGCCCATGCCCACTGTACTGCTGGTCAGCCGTGAAGGCCATTGCCTCAACGACCTGTTGTTCCGCTGGAAATCGGGCCTGCTGCCCATCGACATCCGCGCCATCATCAGCAACCACCGCGACTTCTACCAACTGGCCGCCGGCTACAACATTCCGTTTCACCATATTCCTGTCACTGCGGCCACCAAGGCCCATGCCGAAGCGCGCCAACTGGAGATCATCGAGCAGGAGGGCGCCGAACTGGTGGTGCTGGCGCGCTACATGCAGGTGCTGTCCAACGAACTGTGCAAGCGGCTCGCCGGGCGCGCCATCAACATCCACCACAGTTTTTTGCCGAGCTTCAAAGGCGCCAAGCCGTACTACCAGGCGCACGAGCGCGGCGTCAAACTGATTGGCGCCACCGCGCACTATGTCACGGCTGACCTCGACGAAGGTCCGATTATCGAACAAGATGTTACACGTGCCGATCACACCGATACCGTCGAAGACCTGACAGCCCGTGGGCGCGACACCGAAAGCCAGGTGCTCGCGCGCGCTGTGAAGTGGCACAGCGAGCACCGCGTGCTGCAAAACGGCCACAAGACTGTGGTGTTTCGCTAGCCCACTTCCCGGCCTGCCATGACTTCGCCCGCCGACATTGCTGCACCCCTCAGGCGCATTCCACCCATCCAGTGCCTGCTCACTTTTGAAGCCCTGGCGCGCCTGCGCAGCGTGACGCTGACAGCCGAGGAACTCTGCGTGACGCCCAGCGCCGTGAGCCACCGCGTCAAGCAGTTGGAGCAGATCATCGGCACGCGCTTGTTCGGCCGTGCCGATTTTTCCCTCACCACCGACGGCATTGCCTACCTGGCCAACGTGCGCGAGGGCCTGGGCGCGCTGCAGCGTTTTCCGGGCCTGGCCAGCGCGCCCGGCAAGCGCCGCCTCAAGCTCGCCGTCACCCCCACCTTTGCCAGGGTGATGCTGATTCCCCGGCTGCGCCACTTCCGCGAGGCCTACCCCGAGATCGATCTGGCGCTGCAAATCTCGATCCCGCTGATGGACGTCGTGGCCGAGGACGCCGACCTGGTGGTGCGCTATGGCAGCGGCCACTACGCCGACATGGAGCACAGCGAAATCGCGCGCGACGTGGTCACGCCCCTGGCTTCGCCGGCCTGGCTGCGCGAACACGGGCCGTTCGAGCGCCCGGACGAACTCGACCCCGAAACCCTGCTGCGCAGCCCCCTGGAGCCCTGGCGCAGCTGGTTTTCCGCCGCCGGCCTGCCCTGGCAGGAACCGTCGGGCGGCTCGCAATTCAACGACGTTGGCCTGATGTGCGACGCCGCCGCCGCCGGCATGGGCGTCGCCCTGGTGCGCCTGAAACTCGGCGCGCCCTGGGTGGAAAACGGCACCCTGGTGCGCCTGTTCGAGCTGGACGCCCCCAGCCCGCACGCGCACTACCTGTGCTGGCGCACCGGCGCGATGGACCGCTGGGAATGCGCAGCCTTTGCCGACTGGCTGCACAAGAGCATGCTGTAGTGGCAGGTACATCCCCCTGAGCGGCTTCGCCGCTGGCCTGGGCCGCGCCGGTTTGACGGGCCCACGGCAACCCAAGGAAGCGTCTATACGGGAAAAAATTCAAGTCAAATTGGCCTCTAGCGCTTATCCAGTAAGCGCTGGCAGCTATTTATTCCATAGTATGAATGCGCTCTGCGCAGCGCAATTCACGCGCCGTTGAAAGAAAGCTCACACCGGAGCGCGCGCGCTTGGCTACAGTGCTGCCATGAACACCGCCGCCGCCCAGTCGCCCACACCCGCCCCTGTTTTCGCTGCGCCCAAGCCCGCGACCGAACCCGACCGCGCCGCGCGCCAACGCGAAGTGGTGGCCGCGTTGGCCAGCGTGCTGCCCGCGCACAGCCTGCTGTGGAACCAGGAGGACACCACGCCCTACGAATGCGACGGCCTCACCGCCTACCGCCAGCGCCCGCTGGTGGTCTGCCTGCCGGAGACCGAAGACGAAGTGCAGGCGGTGCTGCGCACCTGCCACCGATTGAGCGTGCCCGTGGTGGCGCGCGGTGCCGGCACCGGGCTCTCGGGCGGCGCCATGCCGCACGCGCTGGGCGTCACGCTGTCGCTGGCGCGCTTCAACCGCATCCTGGACCTGAACCCACGCGCCCGCACCGCCCGCGTGCAGTGCGGCGTCCGCAACCTGGCCATCAGCGAGGCGGCGGCGCCCTTTGGCCTGTACTACGCACCCGACCCGAGCAGCCAGATTGCCTGCACCATCGGCGGCAACGTGGCCGAGAATTCGGGCGGCGTGCACTGCCTGAAATACGGGCTGACGGTACACAACATCCTGGCGGTGCGCGGCTTCACCATGGAAGGTGAGCCCGTGCAGTTCGGCAGCGGCGCGCTCGATTCGCCCGGCTACGACCTGCTGGCCACGGTGATTGGCAGCGAGGGCATGCTGGCCGTGGCGGTGGAAGTCACCGTCAAGCTGATCCCCAAACCGCTGCTGGCGCGCTGCATCATGGCCAGCTTTGACGACATCCGCAAAGCGGGCGACGCCGTGGCCGCCGTGATTGCCGCCGGCATCATCCCCGCCGGCCTGGAGATGATGGACAAGCCCATGACGGCCGCCGTGGAAGCCTTCGTCCACGCCGGCTACGACCTGACGGCCGAGGCCATTCTGCTGTGCGAGAGCGATGGCACACCCGAGGAGGTGGAAGAAGAAATCGCCCGCATGCGCACCGTGCTGGCGGGCGCCGGCGCCACCGCCATTTCGGTCAGCCAGACGGAAGCCGAGCGCCTGCGCTTTTGGAGCGGGCGCAAGAACGCCTTCCCCGCCAGCGGCCGCATCAGCCCCGACTACATGTGCATGGACTCGACCATCCCGAGAAAGCGCCTGGCCGACATCCTGCTGGCCATCCAGCAGATGGAAAAGAAGTACGACCTGCGCTGCGCCAACGTGTTCCACGCGGGCGACGGCAACCTGCACCCGCTGATCATGTTTGACGCCAACGACCCGGACCAGCTGCACCGCTGCGAACTGTTTGGCGCCGAGATCCTGGAGACCAGCGTGGCCATGGGCGGAACGATTACCGGCGAACACGGCGTGGGCGTAGAGAAGCTGTCGAGCATGTGCGTGCAGTTTTCGCGGGAAGAAAACGCGCAGATGATGGCGCTCAAGCACGCCTTCGACCCCGAAGGTTTGCTCAACCCCGGCAAGCTCATCCCGACGCTCAACCGCTGCGCCGAGTACGGCAAGATGCTGATTCGCGGCGGCAAGCTGGCGCACCCCGACCTGCCCCGCTACTGACCGGCCACTGCGATGCAGATGCTGCAAGGCCTGGCCATTCTGCTGACGCTGCAGTCGCTGGGCGAGGCGCTCTCGCGGCTGCTGCACCTGCCCTACCCCGGCCCGGTGATTGGCATGGTGCTGCTGCTCATCGCGCTGCGCTGGCCCGCCGTCCAGCTACGCGTGCGCTCGGTGGCCGATTTTCTGCTGGCGCACCTCTCGCTGCTGTTCGTGCCGGTGGGCGTGGGCGTCATCACCCAGCTCGACGTGCTGGCCCGCTATGGGCTGCGGCTGGCGGTGGTGCTGGTGCTCTCAACCTGGATCGGCATGGCGGTGTCGGCGCTGGTGCTGCGCCGCTTGATGAAGTGACCCCTATGTCGCTGCGCTCCTTCCCCCCGCTCTCGCAACGCTGCGCGCTGCGGACAGGGGGGCGCCACCCGTGCTGCGGGGCGGCCCTTGCACGGTGGCCGCTGGCCTGGGCCAGGCGGGTACTCTGCGCCGTGGGGAGTGCGACGCACCATGGAAAACGGATAAGCAGTTCAGCGCCACCGGACAGAGAAACGCCATGACCGACTTCGTGCAGCTCTGGGTGTACCTCTCGGCCACGCCGCTGTTCGGCCTGAACGCCACGCTGGTGGTGTACGTGCTGGCGCTCGGCTTGTACCAGCGCCTGGGCCAGGCGCCGTGGGCCAACCCGGTGCTGTGCTCCATCGTGGTGCTGGGCACCGGCCTGCTGGCGACGGGCACCGCCTACCCTACCTACTTCGCCGGCGCGCAGTTCATCCACTTTCTGCTCGGCCCGGCCGTGGTCGCGCTGGCCTGGCCGCTGTGGCAGCGGCGCGTACAACTGCGCGCGCACTGGGCGCGCTTCACGCTCGCGGCGGTGGTGGGCGGCGCGGCAGCGGCGGGCAGCGCGGTCGCCATCGCCTGGGCCTTGGACCTGCCGCGTGAAGCCGTGCTGTCGCTGGCGCCCAAATCGGTCACCGCCCCCGTCGCCATGGGCATTGCCGACAAGATCGGCGGCGTGCCTTCGCTGGCGGCGGTGTTTGCCGTTGTCACCGGCCTGGTGGGCGCGCTCAGCGGCAAGGCGCTGTTTGCGCTGCTGCGCATCGGCACCGACCCCGTCGGCTGGATGGCGCGCGGTTTTGCCATGGGCACTGCGGCCCACGGCATCGGCGCAGCACGCGCCTTGCAGGTGAACGCTGACGCTGGCGCCTGGGCCGCGCTGGCGCTGGGGCTGCAGGTGGTGGTGGCGTCGCTGCTGATTCCGCTGGTCGCCGGTTGGTTCTGATCAAACCTGCGCCCACAGCCAGTCGCGAAACGCCCGCAGTGCCTCAGCCCCAGGCCGGTGCTGCGGGTGCACGAACCAGTAGCCCTGTTCGCCCGCAAGCACCTGTGGGTGCGCCGGCACCAGGCGCTCGCTGTCCAGCGACTCCTGCGCCAGCAACTGCGGCACCAGCCCTACCCCCAGGCCTGCGGCGGCAGCGGCCATCACCATGGAGAACAATTCGTAGCGCGGCCCGCGCGAGGCGTGCAAGGTGTAGTGCCAGCCACGCTCGGCGTACCAGCCGCGCCAGGCGTTGGCGCGCGATGCCAGCGTGAGGTGCGGGCAGTGCAGCCAAGCCTGCTCGTCGTGCAGGGCATGTGCGGCCGCATAGGCCGGGCTGCACACGGGCACACACGGCCCCTCGGGCAACACCATGCCGCCCTGCGTGTCGGGCCAGAGCCGGTCACCGTAGTAAATGGCGGCATCAAAACCGCTCTCGTCAAAAGCGAACACCTCGGACCGCACCGAGAGGTTGAGCGTGATGCGCGGGTGCAGCGCCGCAAACTGCGGCAGGCGCGGAATGAGCCACTGCGTGCAGAAGGTGGACACCACGGCCAGGTGCAGCACATAGCCTTCATCCCGCCCCACCCGGATCTCCTGCGTATCGCGCTCGATTTGCTCCAGATGCAGGCGGATGCGCGCCGCATAGCTGCGGCCGGTGTCCGTCAAGGCCAGGCGCTGGCGGGCCCGCACGAACAAGGCCACGCCCAGCCGATCTTCGAGCGCGGCGACATGGCGGCTGACGGCGCTGGGCGTCAGGGCCAGTTCCTCGGCCGCACGCGAGAAGCTCTGCAGCCGTGCAGAGGCCTCGAAGGCCTGAAGCACGCCCAGGCTGGGGATGTCTTTGCGCATGGCAAACCCGCTCCAGAATTGTTCGTAAAACTCAACAACTATGGAGGATATAGCAGCTATCGGGTGCATTGAACGCACTTACCATGGCAGGCACACCACCCACGGCACCGGCACGGGCAGGACATCTGCCGGGGGTACCCATCGTTTGGCTCCAAAGCGCTTTCATGACCACCTCTTCCACCTCCCTCTTCGACACGGCTTTGCAGCAAATGGGCCTGGACCTCACCCCTTGGCTTGGCCAGGACCTGAGCGTGCGTGCGCCCCGCGACGGCGTGGCGTATGCGCAGCTGTCTAGCCACACGCCGGTGCAGGCGCAGGCCCTGATCGAGGGCGCCCACACCGCCTTTCTGCAGTGGCGCGCCACGCCCGCGCCCGTGCGCGGCGAACTGGTGCGCCGCCTGGGCCAGAAACTGCGCCGGCACAAGGAGGCGCTGGGCCTGCTGGTGTCGCTGGAGGCCGGCAAGGTGCGCTCCGAGGGGTTGGGCGAGGTGCAGGAGATGATCGACATCTGCGACTTCGCCGTGGGCCTGTCGCGCCAGCTGCACGGCCTGACGATTGCCAGCGAGCGCCCCGGCCACCGCATGATGGAAACTTGGCACCCCATGGGCGTGGTCGGCGTGATCTCGGCCTTCAACTTCCCCGTGGCCGTGTGGGCGTGGAACGCCGCGCTGGCCCTGGTGTGCGGCAACGCCGTGGCCTGGAAGCCGTCGGAAAAAACCCCGCTGTGCGCCATCGCCTGCCACCACCTGCTGCAACAGACCCTGGACGAGTTTGCCGCCGAGCAAGGCGTGGCCGCCCCCGACGGCCTGGCCACGCTGCTGCTGGGGGGGCGCGAGATGGGCGAGCTGCTGGCGCGCTCGCCGCGCGTGCCCGTGGTCAGCGCCACCGGCAGCACGCGCATGGGCCGCGCCGTGGCGGTGGACGTGGCGCAGCGCTTTGGCCGCAGCATCCTGGAGCTGGGCGGCAACAACGCCATGGTGGTGATGCCCAGCGCCGACCTGGAACTGGCCGCACGCGCCATCACCTTCGCCGCCGTGGGCACGGCGGGCCAGCGCTGCACCACGCTGCGCCGCCTCATCGTGCACCGCGACGTGGCCGCGCCGCTGCTGGAACGGCTGGAAACCATCTACGCCAGCGTGCGCGTGGGCGACCCTTTGGCGGACGGTGTGCTCGTCGGCCCGCTGGTGGATCGCGCTGCCTTTGAGCAGATGCAGAGCGCTCTGGCCCAGGCGCGCGAACAGGGCGGCACAGTGCACGGCGGCGAGCGCGAATGCGCCGCGTTGGGCGAGGACGCCTGGTACGCCCGCCCGGCCCTGGTGCGCATGCCCGCGCAAAGCGGCGTGGTGCAGCACGAGACCTTCGCACCCATCCTCTATGTGCTGACCTGCGCCAGCCTCGACGAGGCCATCGCGCTGCAGAACGGCGTGCCCCAAGGCCTGTCGTCGGCCATCTTCACCACCGACCTGCGCGAGGCCGAGCGCTTCCTCTCCAGCACCGGCAGCGACTGCGGCATTGCCAACGTGAACATCGGCACCTCGGGCGCCGAGATCGGCGGCGCCTTTGGCGGCGAGAAGGAAACCGGTGGCGGCCGCGAGTCGGGCTCGGACGCCTGGAAGGGCTACATGCGCCGCGCGACCAATACCATCAACTACAGCGACGCGCTGCCCCTCGCGCAAGGCGTGCGCTTCGACGTGTAGAGGCGAACACCCCCTGCGTCGCTTCGCGCCTTCCCCCCTCTCCTGCGGGAGGGGGACGCACCCAGTGGCCGGGCAAAGCCCGCTCCACGGGTGCCCTGGTCTGGCGCGGCGCCCCTGTCACCGAAGGTGGGCACACAATGGCTTCTTCCTCCTCGCATACACACATCGCCATCATCGGCGGTGGCGCCATCGGCAGCGCCATCGCCTATTTCCTGACACGGCAGCGCCCAGACTGCAAAGTCACCGTGGTCGAGCGCGACCCGGGCTATGCCCAGGCTTCGTCGGCGTTGTCGGCCAGCTCGATCCGGCAGCAGTTCTCCAGCCCCATCAACATTGCCATCTCGCAATTCGGCATTGAATTCCTGCGCGACATTGGCGCACGGCTGCAGATGGGCGGCGAACGCCCCGACATCGGCTTGGTCGAAGCGGGCTACCTCTATCTGGCCAGCCCGGCAGGCGAGGCCGTGCTGCGCGACAACCATGCGGTGCAGCGCGGCATGGGCGCCGATGTAGCGCTGCTCACGCCCGACGCGCTGCGCGAACGCTTCCCCTGGCTCTCCACGAACGGCGTCACGCTCGGTTCGCTGGGCCTGTCCAGCGAAGGCTGGTTCGACGGCTACAGCCTGCTGCAGGCCCTGCGGCGCAAGGCCCTGGCCCAGGGCGTGCGCTACCTGCAGGCCGAGGCCGTGGGCATGGACACGCAGGCCAGCGGCGGTGTGCGGCACATCAGCGCGCTGCGCCTGGCGGATGGCCAGCGGCTGGAGTGCAGCGCCGTGGTCAACGCCGCAGGCGCCTGGGCACGCCCGGTGGCGCAGTGGCTGGGCATCGACCTGCCGGTGTTTGCCAAGCGGCGCACGGTGTTCCACTTCACCTGCCCCGAGGCGCTGCCTGGCTGCCCGCTGCTCATCGACCCCTCGGGCATCTGGCTGCGGCCCGAAGGCGCGGGCTTCATCGCAGGTTTTTGCCCATCCGAAGGCGAAGACCCCGACGATGCCCCGCTCGAACCGGACCACGCCGCCTTCGAAAACCACGTGTGGCCCACGCTGGCGGAGCGCATTCCGGCCTTTGAGGCGCTGCGTCTGCGCAGCGCCTGGGCGGGCTACTACGAGATGAATGCGTTCGACCACAACGCCATCGTCGGCCTGCACCCGGCCTGCGACAACCTGTACTTCGCCAATGGTTTCTCCGGCCACGGCCTGCAGCAGTGCCCGGCCATCGGGCGCGGCCTGGCCGAGCGCATTCACACAGGCCGCTGGCAGACGCTGGACCTGGAGCCGCTGGCCTTCCAGCGCATCCTCGACGGCCGCCCGCTCATCGAAAGCAACATCATCTGAGACCGCCCATGCCCTCCGACATGCCCTCTTCTTCCTCCACGCCGGCCAACCGCACAGGTGGCCAGATCCTGGTCGACCAGCTCGTGCTGCATGGCGTGCAGCACATCTTCTGCGTGCCCGGCGAGAGCTACCTCGCCGTGCTCGACGCATTGCACGACGCGCCCATCGAACTGACCGTCTGCCGCCAGGAAGGCGGCGCGGCCATGATGGCCGAGGCGCACGGCAAGCTCACCGGGCGGCCCGGCGTGTGCTTCGTCACGCGCGGCCCCGGCGCCACCAACGCGGCGGCGGGCGTGCACATTGCCATGCAGGACTCCACGCCCATGGTGCTGTTCGTTGGCCAGATCGAGCGCGGCACGCGCGGGCGTGATGCCTTCCAGGAGGTGGACTACCGCGCCGCCTTTGGCCCGCTGGCCAAGTGGGCGACGGAGGTGGACGACGCGCGCCGCCTGCCCGAGATCGTGGCGCGCGCCTTCAGCGTGGCCTGCAGCGGGCGCCCCGGCCCGGTGGTGGTGGCCCTGCCCGAGGACATGCTGGTCGAACGTGCCGACGCGCCCACCGCACGCCCCTACCAAGTCATGGAGGCAGCCCCGAGCCCGGCGCAAATGACCCAGTTGCTCGAACGCCTGGGCCAGGCCCGCAAGCCCGTGGCCATCGTCGGCGGCAGCCGCTGGAGCGCCGCAGCCGTGGCGCGCTTCCAGGACTTCGCCGCCGCCCACGCCCTGCCCGTGGCCTGTTCGTTCCGGCGCCAAATGCTGTTCGACCACCAGCATCCCTGCTACGCGGGCGACCTGGGCCTGGGCGTGAACCCGGCGCTGCTGGCGCACCTGCGCGGCGCCGATCTGCTGCTGCTCGTCGGCGGGCGGCTCTCGGAAGTGCCCTCGCAGGGCTACACCCTGCTCGACATTCCCACGCCGCAAATCCCGCTGGTGCATGTGTACCCCGACCCCGATGAACTCGGCCGCGTGTACCAGGCGCAACTACCCGTCAACGCCTCGCCCACGGCCTTTTGCGCCGCGCTGCCCACACAGGCCGCGCAGGCGCCGAGCCCGCAGCGCCAGCAGGCCGTGCAGGCCGCGCACGCCGCCTACCAGGCCTGGAGCGACCCGGCGCCGATCCACATCCCCGGCGACCTGCAGATGGGCGCGGTGATGCAGCACCTGCGCGAGGCCCTGCCGCAAGACACGGTGTTTTGCAACGGCGCGGGCAACTTCGCCACCTGGGTGCACCGCTTCTGGCCGTTCCGCCAGTTCGGCACGCAGCTCGCGCCCACCAGCGGCAGCATGGGCTACGGCCTGCCGGCCGGCGTGGGCGCGCAGCGCCTGTGGCCCGAGCGCACGGTGGTGGTGTTCGCGGGGGACGGCGACTTCCTCATGCACGGCCAGGAATTCGCCACCGCCGTGCAGTACCGGCTGCCCCTCCTCGTGGTGCTGCTGGACAACGGCATGTACGGCACGATCCGCATGCACCAGGAGCGCGAGTACCCGCACCGGGTGAGCGGCACGGCGTTGCAGAACCCCGACTTCGCCGCCTACGCCAAGGCGTTTGGCGGCCATGGCGAGCGTGTGGAGCGCACCGAGGACTTCGCCCCGGCTTTCGCACGCCTGCGCGAAACCGCAAAGGCCACGCGCCTGCCCGCCCTCCTGCACTGCCTGATCGACCCCGAAGCGATTACACCGGGTCGCTCGCTGAGCCAGATCCGGGGCGGGTGAGACATCGCCGGCCACTGAGCACCCTGCAATTCAAGGGTGCCCTCCTGCTTCTTATTCGGCCGAAGAATTTCGCGAATACTTTCTTTCAAGCAATTCACGCAAACGGCGGATATTGACCTCAATAGCCTCTCGCTGGTCACGTGTCAAACGCGGCGACTTCGATAGGAATGCAGGTGAATCGTCTTTCCCATCATGCGTGTTGTCGGGCAACGACTGTGAAGGTGTTTCTGGATGCTGGGTCATCACTATCCCTATCCCGGGGAAAACCAAGCCAGCAGGAAGCACCATGCCGAGCAAGGCAGAGCAATTACAATTTTCGTGTAATTATTGATCAAATTTACAGCGTAACTATATTACAAAGTCACTCCAGAAAAAAGCCACCCCCGTAGCCTGAGCATCTATGGACGATGCCAAGAAAGAATTTGCGCGACGGTTACGCGGTGCAATGGCGACAGCCGGCTACGAACCAAGGCCGGTAGTGCTGGAGCGGGAATTCAACATGCGCCACTGGGGCAAGCCCATGACGCTGCACGGCGTTCGGCGCTGGCTGCAGGGGGAAACCATGCCCGACCACAAGAAACTCGTCACCTTGGCAGACTGGTTGCGCGTGCCTGTGCAGGAGTTGGGCTATGGCGAAGGCGAAGCACACCAGGCACGCGAACGGCAACCCATCTGGCATGCCGGGCTAGGCTACCCGGATCGCGAATTGTTCGAAATCTATCTGCGCCTTCCAGTACCCAAACGCCGTCTGGCGCGCGACGTAATCCTGGCCATCGCCAGGGCCCACGCGGCGGAGGAAGCAGAGCGCGCCGAGAAATAAAAACACTGCCAGCGCTTCTCCTTCAAACGCTGGAGCTAGGTGGCAGGAAACGTGGTGTCCGCCGTCGCCCAGTTCGAGGCGATTTTCTGAGCTGCCTGCGCGGCAGGAAACGGCACACAAGAGCACGTCACGCTAAGCATGCATTTCTGAGCTGCCTACGCGGCAGGAAACACCAAGGCGCTGACCGACATCGAAGCCTACAATTTCTGAGCTGCCTACGCGGCAGGAAACTGCTGCCTTGTATTCAGCGCTCGCCTGGTCTTTTTCTGAGCTGCCTACGCGGCAGGAAACATTTCATCACCCTGCAGCTTGTTCTTTGTCCATTTCTGAGCTGCCTACGCGGCAGGAAACCGCAAAGCGCAACCCGCCGAGGTCCGCCTGACTTTCTGAGCTGCCTACGCGGCAGGAAACGCTGCCTACAAGGCTGGTCTGCTTGTCTGCACTTTCTGAGCTGCCTACGCGGCAGGAAACGCGATGGGCGCGGCACCTGGGATGCCGGCGATTTTCTGAGCTGCCTACGCGGCAGGAAACGCTCCAGTAATCCGGCCTGCCTTTGGATTTGAGTTTCTGAGCTGCCTACGCGGCAGGAAACCCCACATTTACGCAAGACGAATTACAGTACCTTTTCTGAGCTGCCTACGCGGCAGGAAACCAAGACCTGCAGAAACGCACCGCCGCCGTGCTTTTCTGAGCTGCCTACGCGGCAGGAAACTATCGGTACGTCCAGGTTTTGCGCGTCTGCGTTTTCTGAGCTGCCTACGCGGCAGGAAACGCCACACCGGCCCTGCTGGGGTAAGCGCGTGTTTTCTGAGCTGCCTACGCGGCAGGAAACTGAGCTTCACGCTCAAATCCATCCCCGACATTTTTCTGAGCTGCCTACGCGGCAGGAAACCCGACGGCGGGCGCGAACGCCGCGCCGCCGTATTTCTGAGCTGCCTACGCGGCAGGAAACGTGGCGGTGCGCAGCACGCCGGCGCTGTACCATTTCTGAGCTGCCTACGCGGCAGGAAACAGCCTGCTGGCAGCATCGGCCGAAGACCTGGTTTTCTGAGCTGCCTACGCGGCAGGAAACCAGGTCGACCAGCTTGCGGCCGAGCTGGCACATTTCTGAGCTGCCTACGCGGCAGGAAACGTGCTGGATGCCGATTTGACCGCCGCCCAGAATTTCTGAGCTGCCTACGCGGCAGGAAACTTTTCCCACTGCCCCGCGGGGGCCGTCTTGACTTTCTGAGCTGCCTACGCGGCAGGAAACTATGCGTTGCCGCTCAACCCGGTGCACCCCTTTTTCTGAGCTGCCTACGCGGCAGGAAACGGCATGACGCCCGAACAGTATTCCAAGGGCAATTTCTGAGCTGCCTACGCGGCAGGAAACCAGCGCACGCTCCATATGCCCGCGCATTTGGTTTCTGAGCTGCCTACGCGGCAGGAAACCTGCGCGCCGACCTTGGCGTGCGCGCGGTGCTTTTCTGAGCTGCCTACGCGGCAGGAAACAGTATTTAGAGACGCGCATTGCCGCCGCCGTTTTTCTGAGCTGCCTACGCGGCAGGAAACATCAATCTCTTGCACCACCAAGGGGGCGAGCATTTCTGAGCTGCCTACGCGGCAGGAAACCGCTCCGCACCGCGCTGGGCTTGATGCCCATTTTTCTGAGCTGCCTACGCGGCAGGAAACGCTGAACTTGCCGTCCGCCGTCTGCTGCAACATTTCTGAGCTGCCTACGCGGCAGGAAACGTTGTACGTCGCCTCGATCTGCTCTGGCAGATTTTCTGAGCTGCCTACGCGGCAGGAAACTTTTTAGACCTGCTGCCGCCGCGCCCGCTGCATTTCTGAGCTGCCTACGCGGCAGGAAACGCAAAGTGTCGGTCTTGGGTTGCTCGCCATTTTTTCTGAGCTGCCTACGCGGCAGGAAACGACCGCACACCATGAAAATGTTACTGCTCGCATTTCTGAGCTGCCTACGCGGCAGGAAACGACTCCAGACCCTGCCGCAAGCACCGCGGCATTTTCTGAGCTGCCTACGCGGCAGGAAACAGTATGACAACAGCCGCAATAACTGTGCAGGCTTTCTGAGCTGA
>NZ_JBWKZM010000005.1:38333-39535 GCF_059424465.1 Simplicispira sp. GW247-4R2A
GCCTACGCGGCAGGAAACAACACATAACCTGCGAGCAGTAACATTTTCATTTTCTGAGCTGCCTACGCGGCAGGAAACCAAGTCTTTACACCAGTGTTAGGACTCGAAACTTTCTGAGCTGCCTACGCGGCAGGAAACGTCTGCCGCCACGCGGACGACGGCGCCATACGTTTCTGAGCTGCCTACGCGGCAGGAAACCCTTGCCGGGCCAATGTTACGCGTCGCCGTGTTTTCTGAGCTGCCTACGCGGCAGGAAACAACACATAACCTGCGAGCAGTAACATTTTCATTTTCTGAGCTGCCTACGCGGCAGGAAACACGTACCAAGTTGAAGGCATGCTATCTGCAGGCTTTCTGAGCTGCCTACGCGGCAGGAAACCGTTGGTGCATTACTATGGGTAAAAGGCGCGTTTTCTGAGCTGCCTACGCGGCAGGAAACCGCCCGTATAAGGACTCCGCGTCTGTGCCAATTTTCTGAGCTGCCTACGCGGCAGGAAACGCTCGAAAACACAGGCACCAGCCGCCCGTATATTTCTGAGCTGCCTACGCGGCAGGAAACGCGGCGACTGCTGCGTGGTCTGTGACGCTCAGTTTCTGAGCTGCCTACGCGGCAGGAAACATAGGTATAGACCGCGATGATTCAGGCGATCGTTTCTGAGCTGCCTACGCGGCAGGAAACCCACGAGGTGGCCCCAAACGTTCCTTGGTAATTTTCTGAGCTGCCTACGCGGCAGGAAACGGCTCGCGTCTATCCCAGTGCTGGCGCTTGGTTTTCTGAGCTGCCTACGCGGCAGGAAACTGGGGGCAGCAGCGGCGTTCTTGTCTTTTGCTTTTCTGAGCTGCCTACGCGGCAGGAAACAGACACTGCCATGGTGATAGGCGTGGACTTCGTTTCTGAGCTGCCTACGCGGCAGGAAACTTGCTACGCTGTTGGGTCTAACAGCGGCTGATTTTCTGAGCTGCCTACGCGGCAGGAAACTTACTGTCATGGCGTGAAACGCCCGCCAGCACTTTCTGAGCTGCCTACGCGGCAGGAAACCGACAAAGTTGACGACGGCGCCAGTGATGACATTTCTGAGCTGCCTACGCGGCAGGAAACGCGGCGGTATCGCCAACGGCGGCTGCCGTGCGTTTCTGAGCTGCCTACGCGGCAGGAAACGTTGCAATATGACACCGGCCATTGACGTTGTTTTTCTGAGCTG
>NZ_JBWKZM010000005.1:39634-193109 GCF_059424465.1 Simplicispira sp. GW247-4R2A
GCCTACGCGGCAGGAAACAACAGGTCTATTACAAAGACGGCACGCTATATTTTCTGAGCTGCCTACGCGGCAGGAAACCCAGGATCTGCAAATTGCACCGTAAAACGATTTTTCTGAGCTGCCTACGCGGCAGGAAACGTAAAGCCTGGCATGTTCCAAGGATGGGTGCTTTTCTGAGCTGCCTACGCGGCAGGAAACAAGCAGATTTACTGCCAAGTCAAAGCAATCCCCTTTCTGAGCTGCCTACGCGGCAGGAAACAAGCGCTGGAAGCGCAATACCGCGAATTGTTGTTTCTGAGCTGCCTACGCGGCAGGAAACAACAGGTCTATTACAAAGACGGCACGCTATATTTTCTGAGCTGCCTACGCGGCAGGAAACGTTCCAAGGATGGGTGCTGGTTGACCCATATTTTTCTGAGCTGCCTACGCGGCAGGAAACGCAGAAGCCGCCGCCGCGCAGTCCGCCTTTGCTTTCTGAGCTGCCTACGCGGCAGGAAACAAACGGGGTCACGAAAGCCCCGGCGCCCCCCATTTTCTGAGCTGCCTACGCGGCAGGAAACGCCGAATTCAAGGCGGCCATGGACCAGTTCTTTTTCTGAGCTGCCTACGCGGCAGGAAACGCCATGCTCGATTGCGAGGCGAGCACAGTGCATTTCTGAGCTGCCTACGCGGCAGGAAACCGATCTGGCAAGGCGAGACAGTCGCTATTTTGTTTCTGAGCTGCCTACGCGGCAGGAAACCAGGTGTAAAAAAACCCGCCGCGATTTCTCGGTTTCTGAGCTGCCTACGCGGCAGGAAACGGGTGGGAGTTCCCAGCGCTCACGCCTGAGTTTTTCTGAGCTGCCTACGCGGCAGGAAACGCGCGGTGGCGGGCGAGTCGCTGCCCTCCAATTTTCTGAGCTGCCTACGCGGCAGGAAACTCGATGGAATCGACCTGATGGACGAAGTGATCTTTTCTGAGCTGCCTACGCGGCAGGAAACAGCGATGGCGCCTTGCTGCCGCGCACCGACGATTTCTGAGCTGCCTACGCGGCAGGAAACGCCTGGTGCAACACCGTTGGGCAAGTAGATCGTTTCTGAGCTGCCTACGCGGCAGGAAACCCGTTGGGCAAGTAGATCGGGTAGTTCCCCAATTTCTGAGCTGCCTACGCGGCAGGAAACGCAACGCGTGAGGTGGAAGGCATGGCTCTCCTTTTCTGAGCTGCCTACGCGGCAGGAAACGCCAGTACGCGCGGATGCCGTTGGTTCCCCATTTTCTGAGCTGCCTACGCGGCAGGAAACTACCCCACCCGCGACGAACTGCTGCGCCAGAATTTCTGAGCTGCCTACGCGGCAGGAAACGATTTGTGTAACCCCAAACCGACCGCCCTTGATTTCTGAGCTGCCTACGCGGCAGGAAACATGAAAAAACCCGCCAAGCAGGACGCGGGGCGTTTCTGAGCTGCCTACGCGGCAGGAAACGTAACGTCGGTCAGGAACTCTGCCTTTTCCTTTTTCTGAGCTGCCTACGCGGCAGGAAACTCGAGCCTGACGGCTGGCTATCTGACGCCGCTTTTCTGAGCTGCCTACGCGGCAGGAAACTATTTGACGACGGCACGAATTTGAGCGCTTGCTTTCTGAGCTGCCTACGCGGCAGGAAACCCCCGCCAGGCGTTAAGGCGCTAAGTCCTTATTTTCTGAGCTGCCTACGCGGCAGGAAACGAACACGGCCACCAGCGCGGCCAAGGTGGTGATTTCTGAGCTGCCTACGCGGCAGGAAACCCCAGTACTGCCTCGCGATAACTGCTCGTTCATTTCTGAGCTGCCTACGCGGCAGGAAACGCGCGCATTGACGCAGCCACTTGGCGCGCCTTTTTCTGAGCTGCCTACGCGGCAGGAAACACCGCAGAGCCAGCGCTAGATGCGGCGCGCTGTTTCTGAGCTGCCTACGCGGCAGGAAACCATGTGGTCTTCTCCAAGTCGATTCCAGCGTATTTCTGAGCTGCCTACGCGGCAGGAAACCAGCGCTCGAGCGCGTTGGATGTCCTTGCGATTTTCTGAGCTGCCTACGCGGCAGGAAACAATGGGGACGGCAAGGTGTGGATGGTCCGCGATTTCTGAGCTGCCTACGCGGCAGGAAACGCGATCATCAAGCAGTACGGCCTCAATCAGCTTTTCTGAGCTGCCTACGCGGCAGGAAACCTTCACCGGCACGTCCGCGTAGCCTTTGCTGCTTTCTGAGCTGCCTACGCGGCAGGAAACCCGTATAGCCGGGACGTGGCGGCTTCTCTTGTTTTCTGAGCTGCCTACGCGGCAGGAAACATCCTTGAGCGATGGGCGCAAGACCTCCCTATTTTCTGAGCTGCCTACGCGGCAGGAAACTGTAATGGGTAGCACGCTGCGCGCAGCAGCTTTTTCTGAGCTGCCTACGCGGCAGGAAACATCGAGTCACGTGCCCAAGCGCAGGCCAGCGTTTTCTGAGCTGCCTACGCGGCAGGAAACTTGCCAACATCGCGGGCGGCTTCTTCCACTGTTTTCTGAGCTGCCTACGCGGCAGGAAACTAAATGACCCCCACCAACACCCCTACCGTATCTTTCTGAGCTGCCTACGCGGCAGGAAACAAAAACAGCGGCGAGTTCATCCCCGCCCCGCTTTTCTGAGCTGCCTACGCGGCAGGAAACCCCTGGCCTGCGCGGCGCTGGCGGCTGGTATTTTTCTGAGCTGCCTACGCGGCAGGAAACTTGTCAGAATTCCATCGCGGACGATTCTGCTATTTCTGAGCTGCCTACGCGGCAGGAAACATCGGAGGTCGGCCAATGCCTGACATCGCACTTTTCTGAGCTGCCTACGCGGCAGGAAACGTGGCGCACGCAGACTGTCTTGATCTGTGAGTTTTCTGAGCTGCCTACGCGGCAGGAAACTTTGTCTATCTTCGCCAGCATCGCAGCGCGCATTTCTGAGCTGCCTACGCGGCAGGAAACGACTAGTTCTCCCGGCCGCAACCCGCCCTCAATTTCTGAGCTGCCTACGCGGCAGGAAACGTGGTCCTTGACTGCCGGTAATCGCGTTTGATTTTCTGAGCTGCCTACGCGGCAGGAAACGTAATTTCCCTCAGTGCTGACCTGAAAGGCTTCTTTCTGAGCTGCCTACGCGGCAGGAAACGCTAGCAGCAAGCCCGGTGACGTGGTGTATATTTTCTGAGCTGCCTACGCGGCAGGAAACCTGGCGCTGACGCCGGCCAGGTTGGAATCGGCTTTCTGAGCTGCCTACGCGGCAGGAAACGTCGTCCAGCTTCACAATCTTTCCGTCTTTGCTTTCTGAGCTGCCTACGCGGCAGGAAACGGTGGAAGTCTTCGTTGCCGGCTTCCTTGACATTTCTGAGCTGCCTACGCGGCAGGAAACCGTCTGAACCAGTCGCAGGCGAGGCTTGAAAATTTCTGAGCTGCCTACGCGGCAGGAAACTGACGCTGCACGAATTTACGCAGCAGTACGTCTTTCTGAGCTGCCTACGCGGCAGGAAACGTAATACTCATGCGCGGCTTTCAGGCGCGCCTTTTCTGAGCTGCCTACGCGGCAGGAAACATACGTTTGCCGTCGAACACAACGCTCGAAGCTTTCTGAGCTGCCTACGCGGCAGGAAACGCGAAGAATGGCGCGCTATCCCACAGCGTCCATTTCTGAGCTGCCTACGCGGCAGGAAACCCGATCAGCCGAAGCACGGCCCTGCTCTGCGTTTTCTGAGCTGCCTACGCGGCAGGAAACTTGCCCAAATGGGCTTTGTGCGAGTCCCATCTTTTCTGAGCTGCCTACGCGGCAGGAAACATGCGAAGACCGAGATATTTACCCTGCGCGAATTTCTGAGCTGCCTACGCGGCAGGAAACGGTTTGTCAACGGCTACGCGCAAAGATTCGACTTTCTGAGCTGCCTACGCGGCAGGAAACTCAAAACAATATCTCCCGCCGTCAGCACGACATTTTCTGAGCTGCCTACGCGGCAGGAAACATACCACATTCGGATCACTTGTCACTGCGAAATTTCTGAGCTGCCTACGCGGCAGGAAACTAGACCATAACCCAAAAAAGTACTTGATTTTTAAGGAACAACACGATTTCCAGTGTCTACACCCAATTCACCACAAGGCCGCTAACTACTTGATTTATTGGGGGCTTGTGGAGCAGCCCAAAAAAGGGTCAAAACCAGGGGACACTTGCCCCCGAACTCAAGCCGTAGCTATTGAACCGACCTGGCGTAGGCGTCGGCTGCTGGTCTCCATGTTCTACAAACAGGCAAAACGGCTCACCAGTGCTGCTGCTGCGCAGTTGCACATAAGGCAGGTCGGGCTTTCGCTCTACCTCATCAGGGATGGCGACAGCCGCTTGTTCAGCCGTTTCGCCCTTGCGCCGCATGCGACGGCGCCGCAGGCGCTCTGCACTGGTTTTGAACTGGCGGCGCTGCACGATGCGATGCGGTACGCCCTTGGGAACCGGAGCCGCAGTGCCGACCTGCGTGTGGTCCCGCATGCCGTGCAACCAGTCCAGTGCCATCAATTGCTCCAGCGCCGCTTGCGTCCCATGGAGGCGCAACACACGACCCAGAGTGCGCTTGGCCAACGGTGTATTCACGTGCTGCGGAAAGCTGATGCCAACATCGCCAGCCGCGCGCTGCACCAGCGCTCGGTGCAGCTTGGCCACCAGCGCGCTGAGCAAGTGCGCGTGGCTGAACTCAGGGTCGGGCAAAAGGGTGATGTCGATGTAGTGCGTGGTCATGGCTGGCCCACCACTTAGCTGGCATCGCCAAACACGCCGCCACGAATGAGCACGGCCATCACAAAGTGCTGCTGCTCCACGGGCGGCACCTGGTCCTTGAGCAGCCAGTTGTCCAGTAGGGTGTAGAAGTCCAGCTTCTGCTTGGGCTGGCGGTAGGCCTTGCCCTGGGTGGTGACGGAGCCGTAGGGCTCCACCGCAATCGGGCCCAGTTCGGCGGCACCTTCGTACCAGGTATCGATGGTGCGAATGGCGTTGCCGATCTTTTGTGAGTGGATGGCGGCCACGCCGCCCACGTCGTACAGCGTCTTGCTCTTACCGGCGCTGCCTTTGTCCAGAATCAGCTCTTGCGAGGGGAACACCTCTTGCCCGGCGCCCTGGCGCACAAAGGCTGTCACCCGCAGCAGCACATGGGAAGTACCCGCCAGCCCTGAAGCCATGGCCTGGCCCAGTTCTGTCACTCCTTTTGCTTCATTATTGATAGCTGTCAGCGACCGTGTATTAAGCGCCAGAGCATCAAAACACCATGTATTCTGAGCCTTGCCGTCCTGCATCTGCTCTACGGTCACTTCCACACTCTCTGCCCCCACGCGGTTGCGCCACAGAAAGCGGCCATTGGCCAGGTTGGCGGCGTAGCGCCGCGCCAGCTCGGCAAAGCCGTGCTGCTGTTTGTAGCCCTGCACGGAGGCCAGCAGCTTGGCCTGGTAGGCCGCGCTGTTGCAGGCAGATGGCGTGCCCGCGCCGCCCAGCACGCGCAGCGTGAAGTGCACCTTGAGCGTATCGGCCTGCGGCGGCAGTGCGGCCACGTCCACGGTTTGCGGATTTGGGGACTCAAATTTCATATCTTGCTTTGATGGATCGGCTCCTCCCTTCGCTTTGCTGCGATGTGAAGCTGTACCCCGTACCGATTTTTCTCGCAGAGATATGGACTCCCAATTTGCGTCTGACTGTCGATCATTCCAATTGCCTCCAAAAAACAGGGCATCAGAAGGATCCAGCTTGCGCTCAAAAGCCAGCACGGTAGGGTTCGTGAGTTTGTCGGTCATGGTGTCAATCCTTGAAAAATCAGGTGCATGAATGAGTGGCGTGGGAAGCTGTCGGCTCAGGTGTAGTCATAGGCGTCGGCGTCATCCCAGTCGGCTGACGTAGCGGTTCCATTGCTGCCATCGCCCGGCGGTGGACTGGGCCGGTAGCCATTGCAACAACGGTACAGGCCCTGGGCTTCGTCGGTTTCGGCCTGCCACAGCAGTTCGGTCAGGCTGTGCAGCCGGTGCGGGCTGACCCATTCACCCAGCGAATAGACCGACTCCACAAAGCGCAGCGGCACGTTGGCATCGCGGGCGTTGCGCACCGTTCCTGCGGGGTGCGCCTGCGGGGCCAATGCGGCATAACCGACGGGGATGGGCACCACCCAGCCGCCGCCTTTGGGACGCAGTGGGTCTCCCCAGGCCACCTTGCCGTCGGGCGCTGGGCTGCCGTCTGCGCTGGGCAGGGGTTGGTGGTTAAAGCGGGCTGCGTGCAACCAGGCATCGAGCAGCGTGGCGTCGGGCTGGGTAGTGCGCAGGTGCTGCAGGCGCTGGGCCAACAGCTCGTCGCGCCCCACCAGAGCAAAGCCGGGCAGCCATTGCCTGCGCCATTGGCGGAACTCGGCGGCAGCGGCCTCGGGGTCGTCGGGCACGATGGCCATCCACGGCCGCACCCGCTTGCCCGGCACGGGGCGCGAAGGCAGCACACTGCCACCGGCCACGCGCATACCGGCCAGCGTGTCGCCCGCAATCTGCGCCCAGTCGGCCTGTTGCGCATCGTTGCCCTGCACCAGCGCTGCGGGTGTGCCGGGTTTGCGCTTTTCTGATACGGCCAACACCAGCGTGATCTGCAGGTGCATACGGCCTTCTTCAACGATGGCGGCGGTACTGCCGTCTTTGTCCACCGGGTTGCGCGTCAAGTTGAAGCTGCGCACATATCCCTGTGTGACCTGCTCTTGGTGGTGGTGGCACACCACGCCCACGGCCTGGAACCGCAGCGGAACGCCAGCCTGCGCCAGCTTGCGTTCCAGCGCCCACATCAGGCCGATAAAAGCGGTGATGGAGGGGAACCCATGTGTGAGCGGGCTGGCAATGGCGTTGGCGTTCTGGATGCGCAGGTGGGGTAGCACCAGGATGGCTTGGGGTTGGGTCATGGCATGGCCTCCTTGCGTGCGGTGCGGATGCGGTTGCGTCGCTCGCGCAATTGCTGGGCAAAGCCGTCCTCGTCCGCCAGCAGTTCTTTCTTCCATGCACGGAACTCGATCTCGCCAAAGTGCAGCTTGCCATCCAGGCGGTCGTTGAGCCAGTTACCGAAGCGCCTGCCGATGGCCCCAGGCCATTCCATCGCCAGCCACGCCTCGGCAAAGTCTGCTTCCTCCGGAAGTTCTGCACGCAACGGGTCAAGCCAGTATTGCTCGTCGCTATTGAGCTTGGAAAATCGCTCGTCGCTCAGCGTCCAGCCTGGCGTGAGCAGGTGCTCCAGGTTTGCTGCCATCGCCACCATTTCATCCACCAGCCTGTACACCATGTCATCACGTTGGCTGCGGGTCGCTGCGTTTGCCGGTGGTTTGGACTCCAAAAAGGCACGCAATGCCTGCACGGTTTGGCGCACCAAGGGACGACCGCCGAAGTAGTGGCTAAACACGGAATCTGTCGAGACGGGAAGGCGCTTTTCGCTCACCTTCCACTGCGGCGGAAGGGACGAGAGCAGGTAGTTCATGCCCCGACGCTCGCTGTTGAGCTGGCTGATGTTCTGCGGCTTGGTGCCGCCCATGTTCTGCACAGCCAGACCGGGGTAGTCGTGGAATACGCCGTCGTGCGCCTTGCGCTCTTTCTTCGCCAGCCGAGCGGTCTTGTTGGCTTCGCCAAAGCGGCCTTCCTGCACCTGAGCGTGTACGGCATGAGCGAGTGACGTGGCGTACAGCGGCGCCAGCAGGGTGTAGTCCGCATCTGTGCAAGCCCTGTCGCCGGTCAGCCAGTACAGCTGCTTGGCCAGGGTGTGGCTGCTAGGCCCCTCGGCGCGGGGTTGGGTCAGCGATACGAAGGCGTTGCGCAGCGCCCGGGCTTGCGCCGGGTCGGTGTGCAGTGCGACCAGGGCATCGGCATCCTGGGCCAGCAGGGCGGTGAGCAGGCTGCGCCCATGCCCCTCCAGCTTGAGGAATTTGTACACATCCAGCGCGGCGGCATTGCCCACCACATCGCCCACGAATTGCTCACCCAGTGCGTGGCTGCCAAGTTCGGCCAGCGCTGACAGGCTGGCCGGCTCCACGTAGAGGTTGGTGCCCCGTGCGTCGGGATGGATCGGTTTGAGGGAGTGGGTGACGGCCTGGATTTGCTCCACGCGCTTGGCGGCACTGGCCAGCCACACGTCGTATGCAAAGGAAGCGAGCAGTTCGCCGCGTTGCGGATCGTCGGGTTTGAGCTTGTCCAGCTTGGCCTGCAATCGCTCCTGCAAGAAGCCTGCAATGGCTGCTCTGTAACTGGCGTGGCCAGCCGGTGGCGTTGATTCATCTTTCACGCAGTCTCCTTCTGGCGAAAATCGAAAATTCATCCTACGTGAAGATTTGCACAATACGCAGCTTAGAAAATCGTCCGTGATGTTCTTTTGTCCTATCGCATAGGCAACATACCGAATATCGGTAAACGCTATAAAATACCACTCCATGGCGATCGTCTCTTTCAAGTGCCAGGAAACGCAGCGTCTGTTCACCAGCGGCAAGAGTCGGCGCTTTGCCAACATCCAGAGCGTGGCAGAGCGCAAGCTGGCCCAGTTGGATGCAGCGGCCACCCTGGATTTCTTGCGCAGCCCGCCGGGCAACCGGTTGGAGCTGCTCAGCGGCAACCGCCAGGGCCAGCACAGCATCCGCATCAACGACCAATGGCGCGTGTGCTTTGTCTGGATGGATAAAGGCGTGGCCGACGTGGAGATCGTGGATTACCACTGAGGCCGGGATGGATGGCTTGCCGCCTTGGCGGCGGCCGATAGCAAGGAGAAAGCAATGTTCAAGAACGGTATGCGCCCCATCCACCCCGGAGAGGTGCTGCGTGAGGACTACCTCAAGCCCATGGACATGAGCGCCAACGCTCTGGCCAAGCAGTTGCATGTGCCGGCCTCGCGCATCAACGACATCGTGCTGGAGCGGCGCGGCGTCACGGCTGATACCGCCCTGCGCCTGAGCCGCTTTTTTGGTGGCGATGCGCAGTCGTGGCTGAACCTGCAAACTGCCTACGACCTGCGTGTGGCGGAGCTGGACGAGGCGCTGCAAACGGCGGTGATGGCGGTGCACCCGATAGCGCTGCATCCGGCCTGACGGGCTTATGTCTTGACGGTGAAACCCAGCGCTTGGTGGAACAGCCAGCCATTTTGTTTGCGAGGCAGGCTGGCGGTGGCATAGCGCTGCGCACATTGCTGCAGCGACAAGCCTTGCGCCTGGGCCAGGTCTGTCAATTCGTCCAGCAAATCGACCTGCGGCCAGGGTGAGACGCTCGGTGATGTCAGCAGCGCCTGCGGCAGATCGTGGCAAAGGCTTGTGTGCACGGGCACGTACAGCTTGTCGCCACGGCGCGCTCCGTCTTCCACGCGGTGCAGCCGCAGCGTTTCTTCATCCTCATCGGGCAGCAGCGCCACATCTTCACGCGGCAGAGGATCGTATCGGAAGCGCTGGTACTGCGGCAGGAGGCCGGTGAGCCACAGGTGATCGGGGTGAGCCCAGTGCAGACTTGCAGTGCGCAATGGAGGTACTGGACTGGCGCCCTCTGGCCGAGGCAGCATGGTGTCGTGCATACGGGCGTGCTCTAGGTCCACAAGGCAGCGGCTGGGGAATAACTTGCCGGGAGCCAAGGCAACGCGGGGCTGGGCGTCTACGGCCCATGCGTCAGCGCCCCGCATTTCCCGCGCCATCAAATCGTGCATGTGATGGGACTTGAGTTGGAAGGGCGGGTAGTCCGTCTCAAACCCTGGTCTGCAGAAGGCGGCTCCATCCTTGTCCTTGAAGTGCCGCAAGTTGCTGTCGAGCACCACCATGTTTACCTCGCCCACGGCACCCAGCCGATGCCGCCGCACGCGCCCAGCGAGCTGGATGAGCGAACGCATGGACGAAGGCTCAACCACGGCCCAGTCGTAGTCGTGGTCGCGGCCCACTTCGGTGACGGGGCTGCCCAGCACAATGAACAGGTGGTGGGGCTCAGGGTGGGCGTCGATGAGCGCACGCAAGGCTGGGCGCTGCAGCACCGGATCGACTCCATCTTGGCTCCGGCGGTTGAGCAGGGTGTCGAGCTGTTGCTCGATGGCCGAGCGCAGCAGCAGGGGGAACTGCGAGTGGTACACGCACAGGTGGACACGCACACCAGGCGCAGGTGCACCCTGCTGGTAGATGGCCAGCGCCACATCAAACAACGGGGCGATATTGGCCATGCGGATCAGGCCCAGGCTGACGTGCTTGCCGCTATCGGGGTCTGTGCTGTGGCTGTGGGGCTGCTGGTGCATTTGCCATGCCTGCTCCAGCACCAGGCGGGCAAAGTCCTGGCGTCGCTCGGGCTCCTTCAAGTTGTGCCAGGTGTCGGGTAGCAGCGCAATCCGCGCAAGGCGCCGCACTTCGGCCTGCTTCAGCTTGGCTACGCGCTTGTGCACGTATTGGGTGTGTGCTTCGCGGAAGGCGGCACCCTCGGCGCAGTCTTGCGAGGTGTGATGGAACTCGTCGATCCACAGGCAGCAGATGTTCGCCGCCTCACTGGGGCGCTCGCTGCGGTGCTTCTGATACACAGCGCGCCCGGCGCGGTAGGCCAGAAACAGCCCTTCCACCAGCGCGGGCGGCAAGGTCGCGGACGACAGCAGCACGCGGCTGCCCAACAGGCCCGCCCAATGCACCAACCGCGTGAGCGCGGGCAGGTCGGCCATGTCAAAGTCGTCGGGTTCGTCCAGCACCAGGTCACCGGTCATGAGGCGCAGCATGGGGGCGATCTGGCGGCCACCGCGCAGGCTTTCGGTGGCGGGAGTGAGATGGTCTACGGTGCAGACGAGCAGCGGGGCCGCCAACAGGCGACGTACTTGCGCGTCATCCGTCAGCCGTTGTAGCAAGGGATGCTGGTTGTTGCCTTCGTAAAGCACGGCGCCGCCCTCATCGAACAGCTGCTGGCTGGAGGCGGAGCCGGTGGCCTCGGCTTGTTGCTCCCAGTATTCAAACAAGGCCCGGCTGGCCGCGCCACCGACCTGAATGGCGAGTTGCTCATCGCTCAGAAGCAGATCGTTTTGGAAGACACGCCCGGTTTGCAGCGTGAGCGTACGCAGGCCAATGGCAAATGCACAGCGCATGCCCGTGGCAGGGTCCGCCAGCGCATTCATGATCCGTGCGTTGCCCAAGGTTTTGCCGCAGCCGGTGGACGCCATGTTGACGATGAAAGCACCTTGCGCAGCGGTACGAGCCCGCACGCTGGCAGCCAGATCGGCGGCCTTGTCTTGCCAGGAAAAGCGGGCGTCGGCGCTGCGCCTTTTGAGGGACTTGTGGTTCTTGAGGGCGGGCAGGCTGCGCGTCAAACTGGGCAGCGAGCGTGCTACCAGCGTGGCGTGGGCTTGTACGCCCAGCAGGTGCTCGTCCAAAGTTTGATTAAAAATAGGGCTATGGCGCTTATCTGACAAGCGCTTACAGCTATCATTTTTAACAGTATTGGCGTAGAGCGGGTAGCCAGGGTTGCGATACGGCTGGCGGCGCGCATCGTCGCTGATGCTGGAGTAGTGGTGGTCTGCCAGCATCAGGCACAGGCGTGCCACATGCATGGTGAAAGGGTCGTGCAACACAAATGTGCTGGCGGGTGCCTGGGCCAGTTCTTGGAGCTTGCGGGCATAGCGTGCCGCCTGCTTGCGCCAGGGCAGCGTGGCGACGGGCAGACCGTGCGGGAAGGTCCAATAAGTACGCACGGTGGCGGAATCTGCCGCTTCGCGGGGCGCGTTCCAGTCGGCATGTATTTGTGTGAGCAGGCCGTCCAGCTCATTGCTGTTGAGAAACGGTGGCTTGGTGCCGAAACGGCACCACTTCAGACCAGGCTCTTCGCTTTCGTCGTCGTGGTCCCGCTCTCTTTTAAGGACAGGCTTGCAGGGCAGCCGATGGTGCGTCAGCACCAGCCACGCGACAGCCTGGGCAAGTGGGGGCAAGCAGCGAAACGGATTATGGGGACTGGTAGTGCTGTCGCTTGCGATATGGGTGTCCAGCCCATCGCGCAGCAATCGCTTGGCGGCATGGTCCAGCCACTGCGCCTCAAAGGCGGAGGCATCGATCTCTGAATCTGCGCAGGCCGCCAGTCGCAGAAGCCAGCCTGGATCTTCATCCTGCCCCACAAACGCCTGGAACAAGCGCACCGACACCCATTCGTGCCGGTAGTGGTTGCGCTTGCGCAGGCCAGGATTCTTCAGCCGATCCTGAAAGGCTTGTGTGGCCTTGCCCAGGTCGTGCAGCAAGGCGGCTAGCGCGGCCAGAGCCGTCATCAGCGGCAGGTGGTGCCAGGCATTTTCATCTTCTGTACGCAGCACATTGCTGGCGGTGGTGTTGGTGGGCACCGCACCTTCGGGATTGAACTGATGCGCATCGCCCACCACCCACAGCAACTCGCTGTGGTCACGCCCGCGTATCCAGTGGCAAGCTACGGCAGTGTTCTTGCGGGCCGTTGCACGCAAGAGCTTGCGCGCGGTATCGAGTCCGGCCTGGGTGATGGAAGTTTGCCAAGTGCGCTCACCACGGCGTTCGGCAAACTGGTCGAGGATGCGGCGGGTTTCGGTCAGCGCACGCTTGCTGCATTGCGAAACGAACAGCACGTTCATGCTTTGACCTTTGGGCTGGCGGCCATGCGGGCGGTCTCGATCGCAATCTGCTTGAGCGTGTCGATCATGAAATCCAGCGACTCACTGCGCGTGAGTGCTTCGATGCACTGGCGGCGAAACTGTTGTTCATCGTCACCGCGCATCGCCGACAAAAAAGCCTGGGGCAATATGGCCGCATCCTTGACCAGATCGGCGGCATCAAACACCAGGCCACCGCGCCGCGTTTTGCCATGCAGCACGGCCA
Organism: Simplicispira sp. GW247-4R2A; assembly: GCF_059424465.1. Taxonomy (NCBI): domain Bacteria; kingdom Pseudomonadati; phylum Pseudomonadota; class Betaproteobacteria; order Burkholderiales; family Comamonadaceae; genus Simplicispira; species Simplicispira sp. GW247-4R2A. The sequence continues at coordinate 52,459 of NZ_JBWKZM010000005.1, forward strand.
AGCCGTGTGGCAGGCCCAGCACCCAAGTGGCCGTGGCACCCAGTCCGTAGGCCAGGTAATTGCCATGGTCCAGAAATCGATTGGCCGCATCTGTGCCGCTACCACGTTTGGCACGGGTGAATTCGCCATAGCCCACGGTATCCACCGCCAGCTTGAACAAAGCTTTGGTCAAGCGAGCTTCGTCCGTCAACAGAGCCGTCACATCGGGAGCGTGAGCAATCCGCTGCTGAAACTGTTGCACCAGCGTTTGCAGTCGCTCCAAATCCACGGAAAAACCGGCCTCACGCACTGTGCGTGTGCCCCACTCCTTCAGCAATCGCTGCAGACGCCAACCCTGCAAGGCCTTGGCTGCGTGCAGGCGCAGTTCGTCTTCAAACCAGAACTTCACCCAGGCCTGCAAGTATTCGGTGGGACGGTATTCACTTTGAGGCGACAGCCAAGCCACCTCAATATCGATCTCGTTGGCACTGAACAGCGGCGTGCCACCACCACCGCAGAACCCCACCAGAACCCCCGCCTTGGCCAACTCGCGCATGGCCGCCTGAGTGATCGAAGTACCCGTGCCCAGCAATATGCTGGTAGTGTTGGCGATAGGAATGTTCCAGTACAGGCTCTTCTTGCCCGCATCGGTCACATATTCGACACGCCCGCCATTCACCAACACACGGCAGTGTTCCAGATAGTAGATGTTGGCCCGCTGCGAGTGCAGTATGGCTTTGAGGTCGGATGACGCGACTTCGTTCATCGGCTCCCTGCCCTTTCTTGTCAGAAGCTTCAAAGTCACATCATCGCAATCGCCTGCGAGATGTCGACAACATACTGCACGCCCAGTAGCGATTTTTTCGATTACATGCCTAGCGCGCGCACCACTTGCGCCCCGTGCGACAGCACAAACAGCACCAGCCCCACCAGCCCGCCCACCAGCGTGCCGTTGACGCGGATGAACTGCAGGTCGCGCCCAATGTGCAGCTCGATGAGCGCGGACATCTCGCGTGCGTCCCAGGCGCTCACGGTCTGCTCGATGTGCTGGGCGATGAAGCGCGACGCCTCAGGCGCCAGGCCCTGCACCCAGCGTTCCAGCCGCACGTTGAGCGAAGCGCGCAGCCGCTCGTCGCCCGCCAGCGCGTGGCCCAGCCACAGCGCCATGCGGCGCACGCGCGCTGCGGTTCCCGAGTCTTCCCGCGCCAGGTCGGCCAGCAACGCGCTACGGGCGCTGCGCCAGAGCGATTGCACATACTCAGCCAGCGCCGCGTCGTGGCTGAGGTAGTGGCGGAAACCCTCGGCGCGCTGCAGCCAGGCCGGGTCGCTGCGCAGGCGCGCTATCCATTCGTGCACCGCTTCGTCAAACTGCGCGCGCAGCCGGTGCTCGGGGTGCGCGGCAATGTCGGCCAGCAGGCTCTCCAGCGCATTGGCCACCATGGCCGACCCCTTGTCGCCCAGCCAGTCGGTGGGCAGGAGCTTTTCCTTGCGCGGGTGCTCGCGCTTGAGCCAGCCGACCAGCGTGCTGGCGATGAGCTGGCGCGTTTCCTCCTCTTGCAACACGGCGATGAGCCGCGAGAGCGCCTGATCGAGCAATTGCTGGTGGCGCCCGCCCTGGGTGAGCGCGGCGAGCAGCTCGGAGCCAAGCCGCGCCAGGTCCATCTGCCCCACCACCGAGCGCAGCGCGCGCTGCACAAAGCGCTCGACCTGCGCGTCTTCCAGCGCCTGCAGCGCGGCCGCCAGCATGCGCGCCACCTGCGCCGCCACCAACCGGGCATTGGCCGGGCGGGTAAGCCAGTTGGCCACCAGGGCGGCAGGGTCGCGGCGGCGGATCAGCGCGACCAGGGAATCGGTGTCAAGAAACTTCTCGCGCACAAACTGCGCCAGGTTGCGCCCAATGCGGTCCTTGTTGCGCGGAATGATGGCCGTGTGCCGCGAGATGAACGGCAAGGGCACGCGGTGAAACAGCGCGCGCACGGCGAACCAGTCGGCCAGCGCGCCCACCATGGCAGCCTCGGCCACGGCTTTGAGTGCCAGCACCGCCAGATGCGGCGGCGCCAGGCTCGTACCGACGAACACCGCAGCGGCCAGAACCAGCAAGGCGAGTGCCAGACGCTTGGCGCGCACAAGCTCAATGCTGGCGTCCTGCACGCCCTGCCCTTATTTAATTCCCAGCAGCTCGACTTCGAAGTTGAGCGTGGCGTTGGGCGGAATCACGCCGCCCGCGCCGCGCGCGCCGTAGGCAATGGCTGGCGGGCAGGTGAGCTTGGCCTTGCCGCCCACTTTCATTTTCTGCACGCCTTCGGTCCAGCAAGGGATCACGCCCGACAAGGGGAACTCAATCGGCTGGCCGCGCGCGATGGAGCTGTCGAATTCCTTGCCGGATTCGGGGAAGGTGCCGCGATAGTGCACGCGCACGGTGTCGCTGGCCTTCGGGCTGGGGCCAGTGCCTTCCTTGAGGCTTTCGTAAATCAGGCCACTGGCCGTGGTGACAGGCGCTGCAGCAAACGCCGGCGTGGTGGCAGAAACGGCCAGAACCGCCAATGCGCCCAGGGCGCTCCAGGGTCGAATGAAGAAGGTCATGAAAAATAAAAGAAGGGAAAGGTGGAATAACGGCGCAAACCGAAAAAAGTTGCCTGCTTGTCCGATCAACTCTTGGCCGCAATAGCGTCCAGAGCAGTGGCCAGTTGCTGCACCGTGCGGTCCACGTTGTGCCACTTCTCCAGGCCAAACAGACCGAGGCGGAAGGTCTTGAAGTCTGGCCCCTCGTCGCACTGCAGCGGTACGCCAGAAGCAGTCTGCAAGCCCACTTCCACGAATTTTTTGCCACTCTGGATGCCGGGGTCCGTGGTGAAGCTCACCACCACGCCAGGCGCCTTGAAGCCGTCGGCCGCAACGCTGGGGAAACCGCGCGATTCGAGCAGCGCGCGCACCTTGGCTCCCAGCTCCATCTGTTCCTGGCGAACCTTCTCGAAACCATAGCCCTTTGTTTCCAGCATCACGTCGCGCAGGCGCACCAGGGCGTCGGTAGGCATGGTGGTGTGGTAGGCGTGCGCGCCCTTTTCGTAGCCTTCAGCGATCTGCATCCATTTTTTCAGGTCACAGGAAAAGCTCGAACTCTGTGTGTCCTCGATGGCCTGGCGCGCACGCTCGGAGAGCATCACCATGGCGCAGCAGGGCGAGCCGCTCCAGCCCTTTTGCGGCGCCGAGATGAGCACGTCGACGCCGGTGGCTTGCATGTCCACCCACATCGCACCCGAGGCCACGCAGTCGAGCACGAACAGCGCGCCGACTGAGTGCGCCGCATCGGCCACGGTGCGCAGGTAGTCGTCGGGCAGGAGGATGCCGCTGGCGGTCTCGACATGCGGCGCGAACACCACCTTGGGCTTCTCGGCGCGGATGGCCTGCGCCACTTCGCTTGCCGGACAGGGCGCCCAGGGCGATTGCGCACCCTCGCCCTGGCGCCGCGCCTTGCAGACGACCGCGCCGCCGCCCAGGCCGCCAGCGTCAAAGATCTGGCTCCAGCGGTAGCTGAACCAGCCGTTGCGCACGATCAGTACCTTTTCCTTGTTGGCAAACTGGCGCGCCACGGCCTCCATGCCAAAGGTGCCGCTGCCGGGCACCAGCACGGCGGTCTGGGCGTGGTAGACGTCTTTGAGCGTCGCCAGGATGTCTTTCATCACACCGGCAAAGCGCTGCGACATGTGGTTGAGCGCGCGGTCGGTGTAGACCACGGAAAACTCCAGCAAACCATCCGGGTCAATATCAGCAAGCAATCCAGGCATGTAGCCTCCTTCAGCAACGATTTCGCAACGGCACGAATGTTCGGCCGACCCTGTGAAAAAGCCAGCTTAGCACGGCAAAATTTCTCCTGGGCAGCTGCGTTGCACGCCAGGCCTGGCTGCACAATCGCGCGGGCCACGCTGTTCGTACGCCACCCTAGCCGCTTTGCTGCCATGCACCTCCTACCGGACGAAATCCGCCACGCCAGCCGCCAGCTGGGCCCCGGCCTGATCACCGGAGCCGCCGACGACGATCCGAGCGGGATTGCGACTTACTCTCAAGCGGGCGCCGCGTTTGGCGTGGGCATGGCATGGACGTTGGTGATCACGACACCCCTGATGATCGCCATCCAGATGGTCAGCGCACGCATTGGCTGGGTCACCGGCCGCGGACTGGCCGCCACCATGTGCCGCGTCCTGCCGCGCTGGCTCAGCCTGTCGCTGGTGGTCATGCTGGTGCTGGCGAACACCCTTAATATCGCAGCAGATATTGCCGCCATGGGCGAAGCGCTACAGCTTGTAGTGGGCGGTGGCCAGCACGGCCACGCCTTGCTGTTTGGCGCTCTGTGCGCCGTGTTTCCGGTCTGGTTCAATTACGATGGCATGGTGCGCGTCTTCAAATGGCTGACGCTGGCATTGCTCTCGTATGTCGTGGTGGTGCTGGTGCTGCATGTGCAATGGGCCACCTTGCTGCACCAGTCGATCCTGCCTGAAGCAGGTGCCGGCAGTGCGTACTGGATGATGGTGGTCGCCGTGCTGGGCACCACCATCAGCCCCTACCTGTTTTTCTGGCAGGCCTCGCAAGAGGCCGAGTTACGCCAGCGCGGCCAGGCATTGGAGGAGCCCATCAACAGCACCCGCTTCATGCGTGAACATCTGGCCCGCATCAAGCTGGATACCCAATTTGGCATGGGGTTTTCGAATGTCATTGCGCTGTGCGTGATGCTGGCGACTACGCTGACCCTGCACACCAATGGGCATTTCGACATCCAGACCACCGCGCAGGCGGCGCAAGCGCTCAAGCCGATTGCAGGCGATTTTGCTTTCACGCTGTTTGCGCTGGGCATTGTGGGAACCGGCATGCTGGCGGTGCCGGTGCTCGCAGGTTCAGCGGCCTACGCCGTAGCAGACGTGTTTGAGTGGCGATCAGGGCTGGACCACCGCCTGGGGGAAGCCAAGGGGTTTTACGCCGTGCTGATCAGCGCCACTGTCGTGGGCACGCTGCTCGATTTCACGCCGCTGGACCCCATCAAGGCGCTGGTCTGGAGTGCCGTGGTCAATGGCGTTATCGCCGTCCCTATCATGGCCGTACTGATGGTGATTGGTTCACGCGAATCGATTCTGGGCGAGCACACGCTCAGCCTGCGCCACCGGATTTTTGGGTGGCTGGCGTTTGCCGTGATGCTGCTGGCGGTACTGGCCATGCTGGCAAGCAGTGGCAATACATCCTGACGCCAGCGTCCCAAGGGCTTGTCCCGAATGGGGGTCAAAGGCAACAATTGCTCTCACCCCGTTTTTCACAAGGAGCCGCCATGCACCGCCCTCTCCGTTTCTGGCCTGCCGCATTGCTGTGCGCCGGCTGCACCCTGGCCGCACCTGCCATGGCCCAGTCGGTCAAGCCTGGGTTGTGGGAAATCAGCACGCACATCCAGCATTCCGACAAGGCCACGCAGGACGCCATGGCACAAATGCAGGCGCAGATGGCCAGCATGCCGCCAGCGCAGCGAACGCAGATGCAAGCCATGCTCGCGCGACAAGGCGTGTCCATGGACGGACAAAGCGGCATGCGCGTCAAAAGCTGTGTCACGCCAGAGGAGGCATCGCGCCTTGAAGTGCCCCTGCAGAAAGGCAACTGCAAGACGGCGCCCGCCAACCGCTCGGGCAATACCGTGGCCTACAGCTACCAGTGCACCGATCCCGTGGTGCAAGGCGAGGCCACCGTCACCTTCTCCAGCCCCACGGCCTATACGATGCACAACGAAAGCACCGTGACGGAAAATGGCAGGCCCCGCAAGACCACCATGGACGCCGAGGGCCGCTGGCTTCAAGACGACTGCACAGGGGCGATGAACGCAGCGCCGCGCAAGAAGCGCTGACTCAGGCTCTCTGCGGCCGCGTGCCGAACAGGCCGCTTCCGACCCTCACCAGCGTGCTCCCCGCAGCGATGGCGGCCTCAAGGTCGCCTGTCATGCCCAGCGACAGCGTATCGAAGCGTTCACAGCCTGGCACGGCAGCCGCCCGAATCTCGTCGAACACCTTGCGGGCGCGCAAATGCAGGGCACGCTGGGTATCGAAATCCGGCGCTGGCTCGGGAATGCTCATCACCCCCCGCAGACACAGACGCGGCAATTGCGCCACTACACGTGCCAGGGCGAGCGCCTCGTCCGGCGCTACGCCAGCTTTGTTGGCACCGCCGTCGACATTGACCTGAATGCACACCTGCAAGGGTGCGAGCTGCGCAGGCCGCTGATCCGCAAGGCGCCGTGCGATCTTTTCGCGGTCCAGTGTCTGCAGCCAGTCAAAGTGCTCAGCGACCAGCCGCGTCTTGTTGGCCTGCACCGGACCAATGCAATGCCACACCAGCGAGGTCCACCCGGCTGCGCGCAACTGTGCGATTTTGTCCACTCCCTCCTGGAGGTAGTTCTCACCAAAGGCTTGCTGACCGAGACGTGCCACCTGGGCAACACAGTCTGCGGAGAAGGTCTTGGAAACCGCCAGCAACCCAACCTCGCACGGGTCGCGTCCGACAGCCCGGCACGCGGCGTCGATACGGGTGCGCACCTCTTGGAACTTGCATGCAATCGTGGTCATAATGTTTGCCAAGCGTACCAAACGACCGAGGGAATCCCGTGGACATCACCCAACTGCTGGCGTTCAGCGTCAAAAACAAGGCGTCTGACCTGCACCTTTCCGCAGGCCTTCCGCCCATGATCCGGGTCCACGGCGACGTGCGGCGCATCAACGTCGACGCGCTGGACCACAAAACGGTCCACGCCATGGTGTACGACATCATGAGCGACTCGCAGCGCAAGAGCTACGAAGAATTCCTGGAGGTCGATTTCTCGTTCGAGATTGAAGGCCTGGCACGTTTTCGGGTCAACGCCTTCAACCAGAACCGCGGCGCCGCCGCCGTGTTCCGCACGATTCCGAGCAAGATTCTGACGCTGGAACAACTCAACGCCCCCAAGATCTTCGCCGACCTCGCGCTCAAGCCGCGCGGCTTGGTGCTTGTGACCGGCCCCACGGGCTCGGGCAAGTCAACCACGCTCGCCGGCATGGTGAACCACCTGAACGAGAGCGAATACGGCCATGTGCTGACCATCGAAGATCCGATCGAGTTTGTGCACGAATCCAAGAAATGCCTGATCAACCAGCGCGAAGTCGGCCCGATGACGCTGTCGTTCGCCGCTGCCCTGCGATCGGCGCTGCGCGAAGACCCGGACGCCATCCTGGTGGGCGAAATGCGCGACCTGGAAACCATTCGCCTTGCCATGACTGCAGCAGAAACCGGCCACCTGGTGTTCGGCACGCTGCACACGTCGAGCGCCGCCAAGACCATCGACCGGATCATCGACGTGTTCCCCGCCGAAGAAAAGGAAATGGTCCGCGCCATGCTGTCCGAGTCGCTGCAGGCGGTGGTTTCGCAAACCCTGTGCAAGCTCAAAGACGGCTCGGGCCGCGTGGCGGCGCACGAGATCATGCTGGGCACGAGTGCCATCCGCAACCTCATTCGCGAGGCCAAGGTGGCGCAGATGTATTCCACCATCCAGACCAGCAACAGCGTGGGCATGCAGACGCTGGACCAGAACCTGACCGACTTGGTGCGCCGCAACATCATCAGCCCCGCCGAAGCCCGCAGCAAAGCCAAGATTCCGGACAATTTCCCGGGTTGAGGCCGTGCCCATTCTTCGTCGTTTTCTTTCGTCTTTTGGCGACCCAGCGGCCGCCCACCGGAGCACCCCATGAAAGGCATTCTCGGCCTGCTGCGCAATACGCGCAGCGCCAAGTCCCAGGCGGAGCACAGCGATTCCGTCTTCTTCTCTACCGCCTTCGCCAACCAGGGTGTCGATTCGAACATGCTGGTGCCCTGGGAAGCGCGCGCGGTGGAAGTGGGTGCCAAACGCCTCCCAGCCAGCCGCGGCGGCAAGCTGCTGCAGGCGCTGTGGGCCAAGGACAAATACATGGCGCACCTGGACAACGATGCGGTGCGGCGCATGGAGCAGTTCTTTGAATTTGCCCACGTGCAGTCCAACCGCGACGTGATCCGCCAGGACGAATATGGCAATTTCATGGTGGTGCTGCTGACAGGCACCATTGCGGTAGACCGCATTCAACCCTGGGGGGAACAATTGCGCCTGGCGGAGACGCGTCCAGGCGACATCCTGGGCGAGATGTCGCTGCTCGACAGCGGCATCCGCTTTTCTGCCTGCACAACGCTAACCGATTGCGAAATCGCCGTCCTCTCCGCCGAGGGCATGGACGACATGATGGTGAAAGACCCGCAATTGGCCGCCAGTCTGGTGGCCCTGCTGGCACGCAAGCTTTCGCTGCGCCTGCGCGCGGTGAGCGCGCGTTTGAGTGAAAACCAAAAATAAGCACTGCAATGCGCGGCGCACCGCCTTCTCGGGCCTTTCCGGGAAAGGGTGTTTCGCACTGCACTGGGCGGCGCCTGCGCCGATGCTGAGAGGACTATGCGATGGAACGCGATCAGGCCAGTAAATTCATCAACGATCTGCTCAAGCTGTTGGTCGGCCGCGGCGGCAGCGATTTGTTCATCACGGCGGAATTCCCGCCCGCCATCAAGGTCGATGGCGCCATTGCCAAAGTCTCGCCCCAGCCGCTGACACCCAGCCACACGCTGACGCTGGCGCGCGCCATCATGAGCGACAAGCAGGCGGCGGACTTCGAGCGCACCAAGGAATGCAACTTCGCCATTTCGCCCTCCGGGATCGGGCGCTTTCGGGTCAACGCCTTCATCCAGCAGGGCCGCGTGGGCATGGTGCTGCGCGTCATTCCGCTCACGCTGCCGACCATTGACGGCCTCGGCGTACCGCAGGTGCTCAAGGACGTGACCATGACCAAGCGTGGCCTGTGCATCCTGGTGGGCGCCACGGGTTCGGGCAAATCGACCACCCTGGCCGCCATGGTCGACTGGCGCAACGAGCACAGCTTCGGCCACATCATTACGGTGGAAGACCCGGTGGAATTCGTGCATCCGCACAAGAACTGCGTGGTGACTCAGCGCGAGGTCGGGCTCGACACCGAAAGCTGGGAAGCAGCACTGAAGAACACGCTTCGCCAAGCTCCCGACGTGATTCTGATGGGCGAAATCCGGGACCGCGAAACCATGGAGCACGCCATTGCGTTCTCCGAAACCGGCCACCTGTGTCTGGCCACGCTGCACGCCAACAGCGCCAACCAGGCGCTGGACCGCATCATCAACTTCTTCCCCGAAGAGCGCCGCGCGCAGTTGCTGATGGATCTGTCGCTGAACCTGCGCGCGCTGGTCTCGCAGCGACTGATCGCCAAGCAGGACGGCAAGGGCCGCGCTGCAGCGGTAGAGATCATGCTGAACACACCGCTCATTTCCGATTTGATCTTCAAGGGCGAGGTCGCCGAGATCAAGGAGATCATGAAAAAGAGCCGCAATCTCGGCATGCAGACCTTTGACCAGGCGCTCTTCGACCTGTTCGAAGCCAATGTCATCACCTACGAAGACGCGCTGCGCAACGCCGACTCTCTCAACGACCTGCGCCTGCAGATCAAACTCAGCAGCCAGCGCGCAAAGACCACCGATCTGGCAGCCGGCACCGAGCACTTCGTCATCGTCTGATCCACCCCCCGCCGTCCACACGGCGGTTGCACGCCGTCCCAGCGACGGCGCTACTTTTATTGCCTATGTCCTCGATCATTGCACGCACCTACGAAGCCACACCTGCGAAGAAAATCGCCTTTTTGGGCCTTGGCGTCATGGGCTATCCCATGGCCGGACATTTGGCACGCGCTGGCCATTCGGTCACGGTGTACAACCGAACCGCTTCCAAAGCGATAGCATGGTGCGCAGAGTACACAAGCGCTAGCGGCCAAAAACACGCCAATTCTCCCCGTGAGGCTGCGCAAGGCGCCGACTTCGTATTCTGCTGCGTCGGCAACGACGACGACCTGCGTGCCGTGACCTTGGGGGCCGACGGCGCCTTTGCCGGCATGGCGCCGGGAGCCATCTTTGTGGACCACACCACGGCCTCGGCGGAGGTGGCGCGCGAACTGCACGGCGCAGCGCGCACGCTGGGCCTCGCTTTTATCGACGCCCCCGTCTCGGGTGGCGAAGCCGGCGCCAGGAACGGCCAGCTTACCGTGATGTGCGGTGGCGATCAGGCCGCTTTTGACGCCGCTCGGCCGCTCGCCATGGCCTTCGCGCGCGCCTTCACCCGCTTGGGCGAATCGGGGGCCGGTCAGTTGACCAAGATGGTGAACCAGATCTGCATTGCCGGCCTGGTGCAGGCATTGGCCGAAGCTATCGCCTTCGGCCAGCGCGCAGGCCTTGATTTGCCCCAGGTGCTTGACGTCATCGGCAAAGGCGCAGCACAAAGCTGGCAGCTTGATAACCGTGGCAAAACCATGGCGGCGCGTGAATTCGATTTCGGCTTTGCCGTCGACTGGATGCGCAAGGATCTGGGACTGGTGCTGGCCGAGGCGCGCCGCAACGGCTCGCAACTGCCAGTCACCGCACTGGTGGACCAGTTCTACGCCGACGTGCAGCGCATGGGCGGGCAGCGCTGGGACACGTCAAGCCTCATCAAGCGGTTCGACTGATCCGCACGCCGCGCCTTACTTGGCCGGCGCCGTCCCGCTGTTGGTGTCAGTCACGGGAGCACGAGCAGGCGCATTCATGCGCGCCAAGTCGTCGTCACTCACGTACTCGAACACCCGCACCACCTTGCGCACGCCGGTCACACCACGGGCAATGGCCGTTGCCCGCTTCGCTTCGCGTTGGCTGACGATACCCATCAGGTAAATCACCCCGCGCTCGGTCACGACCTTGAACGCACTGGCTGTCAGGTCCTTGGCATCGACCAAGCTGGCGCGCATTTTTCCGGTGATGAAGGTGTCGTTGGAGCGCTGCGTAAGGGGCGTGCTGGGCATCACCGCCAGCTCGTTCACGATGGAGCGCACATTCGCCACCTTGGCGACCCTTTGCGCAACCGCATCGCGCACTTCCTGCGTTGGCACTTCGCCGGTCAGCAGTACCTGGCGGTTGAAGCTGGTGACGTTGATATGCACCTTGTCACCATAGTCGCCAAAAATCTGGTTGGTGGCACGCAGTTCGATGCCCTCATCCTCCACCTGGGTGCCGGTGGTGCGACGGTCAATCGCCACCATTCCGCCCACTGCAGCACCGCCAAGAATCAGTGGTGCGGCGCAACCTGCCAGCGTGGCAGCAGCCAAAAGACTGACCAGGAGCCTGGTCGGATAGACAAATTTCATGAAATCTCCTGTTCACCAAACAATTGCTCATCTATGCCGTCGCACAAACAATTGAGCACCAAAGCATGGACCTCGCGAACGCGCGCTGCACGCTCATGCGGCACGCCGATTCCGATGTCGGTCTCCCGAAGCAGCCCACCGAGCGCGCCTGAAATGCGCCCGGTAAGCGCTATGACAATCATCTCGCGCTCATGCGCTGCCGAGACGGCTGCCAAGAGATTGGCGTCGTTCCCGGCAATACACAGCAACAACAAGACGTCTCCGGCCTGACCGAGTGCGCGCACCTGTCGCGCAAACTGCTGGCTGGGGTCGGCGCTACCGGTCAGCAGCGAACCGTCCACGCTCAAGGCCAGCGCCGCCAGCTCAGGGCGGTTGCGCTCAAAACCCGCGACGCACGACGCAACAAACTGCTGGCCATCGCCCGCAGAAGCGCCGTTACCGCAGACGAGAATCTTCCCGCCGCTGGTCACACACACCAGCAACGCCTGCACGGCGTCGGAAACAGGCTTGCACAGCAATTGCGCCGCCTGGTATTTGAGGTCGGCGCTGTCAATAAAGTGCTGTTGGATGCGTTGCTCAAGCATAAAAATCTAATTGCGGCGCAGAGGCGCAGATCATAAACCTGCCGTGTTACAGCTTTTGTAGCAACACGTACATGCTGGCTTAGCCGACATCGAACGCCGCCTGCAACCACTCAATGCCCTCCTCGACCAGCACCACATCAAAACGGCAAGGGGGGAGCGTGCGCAAATGCATCAGGTAATGGCGCGCCGCAAACACGATCCGCCGCCGCTTGGTCGCTTGAATGCTGGCGCCGGCACCGCCAAACCTTGCCGTGCCACGGCGCCGCACTTCGACGAACACGACCGTGCCATCAGGGGCGCGCAGTATCAGGTCAATTTCGCCGCCGCCACGCCCTGGCGTCCGATAATTGCGCTCCAGGAGCTGCAGCCCGGCAGCTTGCAAGTGTGCGAGAGCCCAGTCTTCAGCCTCGTTGCCATGCTCACGCGTGGTCTTGGCGGTCGGTGCGAGGCGCACCGCCTTTTGAAAGAATCCCATTGAGCGCCTCTTTCGCTTCTGCCCTGCGCGCCGCCAGCGACGCTGCATCGGCTCAGCATTATCCCCAAGGCACCTTGTATGTGGTCGCCACGCCGATTGGCAATTTGGCCGATATCAGCTTGCGCGCCTTGCACGTGCTGCAACTGGCAGACAGCATCGCCTGCGAGGACACGCGGCACACGCAAGGCTTGCTGCGCAGCTACGGCATTGAGAAAACCGGCGCCCAGCTGCTGGCGCTGCACCAGCACAACGAGCAGGAGGGTGCCCAAACTGTGATTGCGCGCTTGCAGCAGGGACAGCGTGTGGCCTATGTCAGCGACGCTGGAACGCCAGCCATCAGCGACCCTGGCGCCCGCCTGGTCGCTGCGGTGCAGGCTGCCGGGCTGCGCGCCGTGCCCCTGCCCGGCGCCAGCAGCATTACCACCGCGCTGAGTGCTGCCGGCGCCGTGGCACACAGTGGCGGACAAGACGGTTTTGTGTTTGCCGGGTTCCTGCCCGCCAAGAGCGCCGAACGCGCCACCCTGATTGCGCAGCAACTGGCCCATGAGGCCCGCTGCGTGGTGCTGCTGGAGGCCCCCCACCGCATCGGCGAACTGGCCCAGGCCCTGGCGGTATTGGGCCAACGCCCGGTGACATTGGCGCGCGAACTCACCAAACAGTTTGAAGAAATCACCACCCAGCCCGCACAGGCGCTGACGGCATGGCTGGAGGGCTCACACCAGCGCTCCCGAGGTGAGTTTGTAGTCCTGCTGCACCCCACCGCAGTGGCCAGCGACGACGGCAAAAACCTGCAGGTGCTGCGCCTGCTGCTGCAGGAGCTTCCCCTCAAGACCGCCGTGCGCCTGGCGGCCGAGATTACGGGGGCATCGCGCAATACGCTGTACGACACGGCCCTGCAATGGAAACGTGACGGTGCCACGCCAGACGGCGAGGCGAGCTGAATTTCATCAAAAATAGCCTCTAGCGCTTTGTTCATAAGCGCTAACAGCTATCTATTTAGTAGTGTTTCGCGCCCTTGAGCCACCCGCGCCGCTCGTTCACCGCCGCCATCACCGGACGGTTGCAAGGTTCTTCAGCCCGAAACCGCCAAACCCGCTGCCACGCCACCAAACAGGTCACCCTCGACCTGCGGCGTGTCAGGGAACGCAGATTTCAAGGCTTGGCGCAGTGGCCGCAAGGCCGAAGAGCCGCCCGTGAGGTAGATGGCGTCCAGGCCCTGCGGACCCAATCCAGCCAGTTGCACACATTCACGGGCGCAGGCCACCACCTGTTGAAGCGGCTGTGCCAGGCAATGCCCCAGCCCCTGGGCCGTGACCGCAGCACCGAGCCCCGGCTCGATCCAATCCAGCGGCATGGGCGCATCGGCACCGTCCATGGAGGCGGCAATCTTGGCCAGCTCCACCGTATTGGCCATGCGGTGCCCCAGGCGCTCGTTGAGCACCTGCATCAGCCGCCCATGCAGGCGCGCATCGGTGTAATCGGCTCGCAATTTCTGGGCATCACGCAGGGCACTGGGGGCGTACAGCCACTGGATCAGATGCCAGGTCGAGAGATCAAAGAATACGCTGCTTGGCACCTCGCGCCCGGTAGGTCCCAGATGGCGAAACCCCAGCAGCGGCATGAGCAGCTCCAGGCTGAGGCGGCGATCAAAGTCCGTGCCGCCTAGGTGCACCCCCGTGGTGGCCAATACATCGCGGCGGCGGTCGGTGTAGCGCATGCGTTCGGGTCCCAGACGCACCACCGTGAAATCAGACGTGCCACCGCCAATGTCCACAACCAGCACCAGGGACTCCCGCGTGATGCGCTGCTCATGGTCCAGCGCGGCTGCAATGGGCTCAAGCTGGAACGACACGTTCTCGAAACCTGCCGCCAGCGCCGCTTGGCGCAGTGCCTCTTCGGCCTGCCGGTCACGGGTGTCCTCGCCATCCACAAAATGCACCGGACGCCCCATCACCACCCTCCCAGGCATGCCTCCCAGCACTTCAAGGGACTTTTGCGCCAGCATGCGCAAAAACAGACCAATGATGTCTTGATAGCTCACCAAGCTGTTGTGCACCGCCGTTTTGTCTTGCAGCAAGGCACTGCCCAGCAGGCTTTTAAGCGAGCGCATCAACCGCCCTTCAGTGCCCGACAGATACTGCCCGACCGCATCGCGCCCAAAATGGGTACGGTGGTCTTCAGCATTGAAGAACAGCGCTGTTGGCAGCGTGTGGGCAGTGCCCTCCAAAGCGAGCATTCGCGCTGGCCCGCTGGCATGGCGCACGGCCATCGCCGAGTTGGAGGTACCGAAGTCAATCCCCAGGGTGGTTTCCTTCAAAAGAGGCATGAGAAGCGCAACGGTGTGTTGAATAAGTGAAATTGCCGCCGCATTCGGCAGCAAGGGCGCAGCAATAAGCAGGCCAGCTGCCACTCGCAAACCGAGCGGCTTTTGGCTGGCAATGCATCGCCCACTGCATGAAAAGCCGCGGTGTTGCCACGCCTATGAAAGCTCTAGCAACAAGATGCTGCCGCTGTATGCAGCCCATTGAGGCAATAAACAAGCTGTGAGCCAGCAATCTATCTGCCCATTGGTTTTTTAGAAACACGAGGGAAATGTAGAAACGCCCCAGAACCCTTTCGGGCGCTGGGGCGCATACTGACTGGTGGCCTGGGACGGAATCGAACCGCCGACACAAGGATTTTCAATCCTCTGCTCTACCGACTGAGCTACCGGGCCTAAGCCTTAAATTATAGCTTCGAAATCTTGACGCCTCCGCCATGTTCGGCAACTAATTGCGCTTCCCGCGCGCCAAATCCACGCCCAGTTGGCGCAGCTTGCGGTAGAGGTGGGTGCGCTCAAGTCCTGTCTTCTCCGCTACACGTGTCATGGAGCCGCCTTCGCGTGCAAGGTGAAATTCGAAATAGGCCTTTTCAAACCCATCGCGCGCTTCACGCAAGGGGCGGTCAAGATCAAAGCCTTGGTGTGCATGTGGGCCCGCATCCATCTCCATGCTTGCAGCAAGCTGCGGAACGGTGAGATCGGCACACGGTGCAGGTGCTGAAACGGTAGCGGCGGATACGACCGCCACCGATGGCGCTGTACGCGAGGCGTGCCTCGCCAATCCTTGCTCGACTGCCTTGAGCAGCTTTTGCAAGGTAATGGGCTTTTCCAGAAAAGCAAAAGCACCAATACGCGTCGCATCCACTGCCGTGTCAATGGTCGCGTGACCGCTCATCATGATGACGGGCATGGTCAGGAGGCCGGTCGCCGCCCACTCCTTGAGCAGTGAAACACCATCGGTGTCGGGCATCCAGATGTCGAGCAACACCAAGTCGTAGTCGTTGGCGTTGCGGGCAATGCGCGCCTGCGTTGCGTTTTCTGCCAGATCGACGCTGTGGCCTTCGTCATTCAGAATCTCGGAAAGAAGATCCCGAATGCCTAGCTCGTCGTCGACCACCAATAAGTTTGCCATGTGGGAAATGCCTTGAATCTGCAGCGTGCCAACCTCACGTCGCCGCCGTTTGCACAGTCGCAAATGATAGCGACACTTGCGCGCCACATATTCGCCCATCTTGTTCACGGTTGGCCAGCTTGATTGCTGCCCCGTGCTCGTCGGCAATTTTCTTGACAACGGCGAGTCCCAAGCCCGTTCCGCGTACCTTGGTTGTCACGTAGGGCTCAAACGCACGCTGGAGAATATGCGGCGGAAAACCGGCCCCTTGATCCAGCACCGCCAGCTGTACGCGCTTTGACTCTGCGGTAAAGGAAGTGGTCAGGAGGACTGCTCGCTCTGTCTGTGGGTCGGATGCCAGCATCTGCTCGGTTGCATCTTGCGCGTTTTGAACCAAATTGTGCAGTACCTGGCGCAATTGCTGCGCATCGCCCAGGATGGGCGGGCACTGCGGATCAAGCCTGGCATGGACCGGCACACGCACGTCACCGGGCTCATAGAGGTGCAGTACATCCCGCACCAGCGCATTGAGATCCAGCGCTTGCAGGTCTGCCGAGGGCAGGCGCGCATAGTCGCGAAACTCGTTCACCAGCCGCTTCATGGCCTCCACCTGCTGAACAATAGTTTTGACGGATTTGGCGAGCATGGCCTGATCAGACGCTGCCAGCTTGGGCAAGAGCTTCATCTCCATTCGTTCGGCCGATAGCTGAATGGGCGTCAGCGGGTTCTTGATCTCATGGGCCAATCGGCGCGCCACCTCGCCCCAGGCTTGTGCGCGCTGTGCGGAAACGATTTCGGTAATGTCCTCAAACACCAGCAACCTGGCGTTTTCTGGCATGCCGGCTCCCCTGGCGACGAGGCTCGTAGCGTGCTGCTGAGCGCCATCAGGCGAAGCGTGCAACTCGAAAGTTTGCTGCCAATGCGCCGGCCCCGCCCCGTCACGTTGCGACAGCCAGCTGTCAAACTGGCGCTGCACCGCCCGGTCAAACTCCACCAGTTCCGGCAGTTCCCCCAGCGTATGCCCCAGCACAGGCATCAAAGGCACATGCAGTATTCGCTCAGCTCCAGGGTTGAACGATTGCACACGCCCGGATGGATCCATCACGATCACCCCAGAAGTAAGGTTGTCGAGAATCGTCTGCAAACGCTCGCGCGCCGTGTCCACCGCCAGCATGCTGCTCTGCACTGCAGCACGTGCATCGGCGAGTTGCTGAGTCATCAAGGCGAAAGAACGCGTCAGGCCTCCCAGCTCGTCTCTGCCTTGAAGCGACGCCTTCGGACTAAGGTTGCCCTGGGCGACCTCGCGCACGCCTTCGGCCAACACCAGCAAGGGCCGCGCAAGCTGGTTGCCCAGGAGCACCGCCAGCAGCACTGCGCCAAACACCGCAAGAAACAGACTCAGGGTCAATGTGCCGATGTACATGCGACGCAGCCCCCCGCGGGCCAGGGAGCGCTCCTGGTATTCGCGATTCGCCTCCTGGACAGCCACCGCATTGCCCACCAGCACCGCCGGCAGGGGAAGCGTCACGTGCAGATAGCGCGGTTCGGCCGAAAACAGACCCAGGCTGGTGGTAGGGACCACGGCTATTGCGGTCACGTGGATGTTTTGCAAGGCCTGTGGTGTGGCATGGTCACCCAAGTCGTCCAGCCCTTCGATTTGCGACCAGGCCCCCTGCTGGCGGACCAGACGCAGCTGCTGTGCACTCGGTCGCTCGGCATCCAGGCGGAATCGCGACTGGCCAACGATCGACAGCAGAGTCCCTGAACTGCTCCACAGCGCAGCATCGCTGGCGCCCAACTGGTCGCGAATGCGCTCCAGCACCAGTCCAGCGGCAGCGTTGGGCACTTGCGCGAGCTGCACGGCAGCGGCACGGGTGCGCGAGGCCGCTTCGGTCGACTGCATTTCCAGCGTGGTGCGGGCCAGGCTCACGCCCGCATTGAGCGCACCTTCCACCTCGACGTCAAACCAGCTCTCAATGGAGCGCGAGACGAACTGGTACGACACGACATAGATCAGGCCCCCCGGCACCAACGCAACCAAGGCAAAGATGGCGGCAAGCTTCACCAACAGGCGGCTGCCGAACTTGCCACGGCGCAACCGCAGCGCGAGGCGCGCGACGATCCATGCCAGCAGGCCCAGGAACGCCACCGCCACCACGACATTGACGGCAAACAACCAGCTGTAATTGCGCTCGTATAGGGCGCGGTTGTTGGTGGAAAGTGTGAGCAGGAACATCAACACCAGGGCGATGGCGGCGGTGATGGCAACACCCACCCCAATCGCCCAGCGCGCTGCGCGCGATGGCTGAGTAGCACGCGAGCGAGGGGACAAGTCCACGCCGGTACTCATGGCGTGACCAGGGCGGGGGCCCGCTCGGTCCGTGCAATGGTCAGGTTCCAGCCAGATCGGCCGAGGGCACCAATTTGCAAGGGGCGCGGCAACTGCGACATATCCAATTGGAAGCGAAAGTGAACACGGTATGGGGTGCCTGCATCCAGCACCTGCGCGTCGGCAATATTCCAGTGTGCAATCCGCTGCATTGCGGCGAGCACATCGGAGAGCTGGTCATAGGATTGCCCCACCGACACGCCAAGACCAGACGTGCTGAACGGCGCCGAGGACACATTCAAGCGCCAGCGCTGGGTCAGCGGCTGGTAGCTCAGGCGCAAAAAGCGTTGCACTGAGGAAACCTTCTCGTCAGACCAGTACCAACGCGATCGCGTGACTTCGGCATCGGCCACAAAAGTCATGGGAATGCCCTGCTGCAACGCTTCCTGCACGAGCGAAGGCAAGCCGAACTCCATGGAAACGTTCAGGAAGAGGCCCTCCAGACTTCGCTCAACCTCCATATGCGCCACGGCTGGCGCGCCCTGCGCATGCGCGAGGGGCCCAAGCGCCGTAGCGGCAGCACACCACAGCAGCCAAACAAATGCTCGCAACAGACGGCTTGCACGCACGAGACGCAAATTAACGCTCCATTTTTTGTAGCAAGGCAAAGTAGAACCCATCCTGTCCCCCGTGCACATTGTCGGGGAGCCCGTTGCGACTGTCTGCCGCAGCAGGCAGGATATGGCCGGGCGAGGGCAACAGGCGCGCGTCGCTGTTGTGGGCAAGGAACAATTTAATCTGATCGTCACCCTCGGCGTGGAAGACGGAGCAAGTGCAATACAGCATGCGCCCACCCGGCTTGACGAGAGGCCAGAGCGCTTCAAGCAGCCGCGCCTGAACTTGGGCAAGCTGCGCAATATCAGATTCCCGGCGCAGCCAGCGGACATCGGGGTGGCGCCGCACGATACCTGACGCCGTACAGGGCGCATCCAGCAATATGGCATCGAAGGGCTCCCCCGCGCAACACTGCTGCCACCAATCCTGCGGTCTGGCGGCGTCGTGCGCCAGTACTTGCGCCTGCAGCCCGATACGGGACAAGTTCTGCTCGATGCGCTCGCAGCGGACTGGGTCTATATCGAGCGCGGTAACGCGGATTTGCGCGCTGGGTCCGGTGCACTCAAGCAAGTGTGCAGTTTTTCCTCCAGGCGCTGCACAGGCATCAAGCACCCGCAGCGGTGCACCGGGAGGGAAGCCTGCAAGCAGCAAGGGCGCGGCTCTCTGTGCCGATAGGTCTTGCACCGACACCACACCTTCTGGAAAACCGGGGAGGTGGTGCACGGGTACGGCGCGCTCAAGTACCACGGCATGAGGCGGCTGCGCAATCGCTCTCATATTGATAGCTTCAAGCGCTTTCATGTATTGCGCTAGTGTGGTTTTTCGCTCATTAATTCGAAGCACCATGGGTGCTTGGGAGTTGTTGGCAGCAAGCACGTTTTGCCAATCGTCCGGCCACTCCTTCTGCATGCGGGCAATCCACCAGCGCGGGTGGTTCCATCGTGCAATGGGGTCTGCTGCTACGGCAGCCTGCAAGGCATCGCGCTCGCGCAAAAATCGCCTCAAGCAGGCATTGATAAACGCGGCCTGCTTGCGTGTGGCGACATCACCTTTGGCAGCCTCCACTGCCTGGTTGACCAGCGTGAACCCTTCATAGGGCATGTCCTCGGGTGCCGCGGCCAGCGCGAGCGCTGTGCAGAGCAAAGCGTCGGCCGCTGGCGGTGGCGTGCGCGGTGCAAGTCGACTGCGCAGCGCCTCTGCCAGTCCCAAGTGGCGCAGCACGTGGTACAGGAGGGCCTGCGCGCCTGGACGCAAGCCAGGCGCGGCGCCGTCAAGCGCTACGGCGCCAGAACGCCCTTTGCGTATTTGGAGCAGGCCGCTTGCAGCAAGCTGCAGCAGCGCACTCAGGCTGCCCGAGCGCGTACCGGCAGCGGGGGTCTGATCCGAATCGGTCGTCGCCGATGGCTTCATGGTGTTTCCTTCAACCTGCAAATTGGCTAGTGTCGTGAGTTGGAAGTAGGTTGAAAAAGTGAAAGTTGTCGAAATCGTCGTCAGGCAAGGCGCAAACCACAGCGATAGCCGGAGCTATCGCGAGGATTTGCAACGCGGCATGGCGGCGATTCTCGGCAGCTTTCTGAAACGAACTTCCAACTCACGACACTAGGATGCAAAGCGTCATCGGCGCGGATACCCATCAGCAGGGCCGACTTGCCATGAAAAAATCCCGGCCTGTCCATTCAGGGCAGGCCGGGATCGAAGTTTGACACGGCAAGGGTGAGAACCCCCACCGCGACCGACAGTTAGTCAGCAGCTGCTGCGTCGTCGCCAGCGCCCTCGACCGATTCGGTCTCGGTAGCACCGGCCATTTCCTCAGCTTCCGCTTCGGCGATGGCTCGGCGCTCTGCATCATCCATAGCGTCCTTCACCTTGCGCGCCTGGTGGTAGGCCATGCCAGTACCGGCTGGAATCAGGCGGCCGACAATGACGTTTTCCTTCAGACCACGCAGTTCGTCGCGCTTGCCCATGATGGCCGCTTCGGTCAGCACGCGCGTCGTTTCCTGGAACGACGCTGCCGAGATGAACGAGTCGGTGGACAGCGATGCCTTGGTGATACCCAGCAGCAGGTTGGTGTACGTCGCCGGCAGCTTGTCCTGAGCCTGCAACGCCTCATTGGTGTTGAGGATCTCCGAACGCTCGACCTGTTCGCCGGCGATGTAGTTCGAATCGCCAGAATTCTCGACCACGACGCGGCGCAGCATCTGGCGCACGATCACTTCAATGTGTTTATCGTTGATCTTCACGCCCTGCAAACGGTACACGTCCTGCACTTCATCAACGATGTAGCGCGAGAGCTCTTCAATGCCCAGCAGACGCAGGATGTCTTGCGGATCGGCCGGGCCGTCAACGATGGACTCACCCTTGTTCACCACCTGGCCTTCGTGCACCAGGATGTTCTTTTCCTTGGGGATAAGCTCTTCCCAGACCTTGCCTTCCGGATCGGTGATCTGCAGGCGGATCTTGCCCTTGGTTTCCTTGCCGAACGAGACAGTACCCGTGGCTTCAGCCAGCGTGCCCTTGTCCTTGGGCGTACGCGCCTCGAACAGTTCGGCCACGCGCGGCAGACCGCCGGTAATGTCGCGTGTCTTCTGGCCTTCGATAGGAATCCGGGCCAGCACTTCGCCAGGGCCCACATCCATACCGTCGCGCACCTGGATCAGTGCCCCGATCTGGAAGCCAATGGTCACCGAGTGATCCGTTCCAGGAATCTTGACCTCGTTGCCCGTGGCATCGATCAGCTTGACCTGGGGCTTGACCACCTTGGCCGAGCCGCGGCGCTTGGGGTCGATCACGACCAATGTCGACAGGCCGGTGACATCGTCCACCTGCTTGGCCACGGTCAGGCCTTCCTCGACATTCTCGAACTGCGCCTTGCCGGCGAACTCGGTAATGATGGGGCGGGTCAGCGGATCCCAGTTGGCCAGAATCAAGCCTGCCTTGACCTGCTGGTCTGCTTTCACGGCAAGCGTCGCGCCGTACGGCACTTTGTGGCGCTCGCGCTCGCGACCATGCTCATCGTGGATCGTGATTTCGCCAGAGCGGGAAATCACCACCAACTCACCCTTCGAGTTGGTCACATAGCGCATGGTGGCGTTGAAGCCAATGACGCCATTGGACTTGGCTTGCACACTGGCCGCAATGGCCGCACGGGAAGCGGCGCCGCCGATGTGGAACGTCCGCATGGTGAGCTGCGTACCAGGTTCACCGATGGACTGTGCGGCAATCACGCCAACCGCTTCGCCAAGGTTGATGAGACCCCCACGGCCCAGGTCGCGGCCGTAGCAGGATGCGCACAGGCCAAAGCGTGTCTCGCAGGTCAGCGCCGTGCGCACCTTGACTTCATCGACGCCTGCAGCTTCCAGCTCTTCGATCAGGTCTTCTTCCAGCATCTGGCCAGCGACTGCCAGCACTGCACGGGTTTCCGGATGCAGCACATCCTCGGCAACAGTGCGGCCGAGTACGCGGTCACGCAGCGATTCGATGACCTCGCCGCCCTCGACAATGGCTCGCATGAAGGCGCCGTTGGAGGTACCGCAGTCCTCTTCGGTAACCACCAGATCCTGCGTCACATCGACCAGTCGGCGCGTGAGATAGCCAGAGTTGGCGGTCTTCAATGCCGTATCAGCCAGGCCTTTTCGAGCGCCGTGGGTCGAGATGAAGTACTGAAGCACGTTCAGGCCTTCACGGAAATTCGCCGTGATAGGGGTCTCGATGATGGAACCATCGGGCTTGGCCATCAGGCCGCGCATACCGGCAAGCTGGCGAATCTGGGCGGCAGAACCGCGCGCGCCCGAATCGGCCATCATGTAGATGGAGTTGAATGACTCCTGATCCACTTCATTGCCATGGCGGTCGATGGTCTTTTGCTTGGCCAGCTGCTGCATCATGACCTTGGAGACTTCGTCACCGGCCTTGCCCCAGATGTCCACCACCTTGTTGTAGCGCTCACCCGAGGTCACCAGACCCGAGACGTACTGCTGCTCGATCTCCTTAACCTCTTTTTCCGCTGCCTCAATGATGCCGGCCTTCTGAGGCGGCACCAGCATGTCTTCGATCGCAATCGAGATGCCGGCGCGCGTCGCCAAGCGGAAGCCGTTTTGCAGCAGCTTGTCGGCAAACACCACTGTTTCCTTCAGGCCACATTTGCGGAAGGACACGTTGATCAGCTTGGAGATTTCCTTCTTCTTGAGCGCCTTGTTCATGTTCGAAAACGGCAGCCCCTTGGGCAGAATTTCCGACAGCAAGGCACGGCCTGCGGTGGTTTCCACAATGCTGGTGCTGGGCTCGAACTCGCCCGTGGTCTTGTTCTTGACCCATTCGGTCATGCGCACATTGATCTTCGCCGCGAGTTCCACCTCACGCGCGTCCAATGCGCGCTGAACTTCACCAACGTTGGCAAAAATAAGTCCTTCGCCCTTGCCATTGATGCGCTCGCGCGTAGCGTAGTACAGGCCGAGCACCACGTCTTGCGACGGCACGATGGAGGGTTCACCCGAAGCGGGGAACAGCACGTTGTTGGACGCCAACATCAATGTGCGTGCCTCCATCTGTGCTTCCACGGACAACGGAATGTGCACCGCCATCTGGTCGCCGTCAAAGTCGGCGTTAAAGGCTGCGCAAACAAGGGGATGCAGCTGAATGGCCTTGCCTTCGATCAGGATGGGCTCGAACGCCTGAATGCCCAGCCGGTGCAGCGTAGGTGCACGGTTGAGCATGACCGGGTGCTCTTTGATCACCTCTTCCAGGATGTCCCAGACCACCGGCGTGCCGGATTCGACTTCCTTCTTGGCCGCCTTGATCGTCGTCGCAATACCCATGGCTTCAAGGCGCGAGAAGATAAAGGGCTTGAACAGCTCCAGCGCCATCAGCTTCGGTAACCCGCACTGGTGCAACTTGAGTGTCGGGCCGACCACGATGACCGACCGGCCCGAGTAGTCCACGCGCTTGCCCAGCAAGTTTTGGCGGAAGCGGCCGCTCTTGCCCTTGATCATGTCAGCAAGCGACTTCAGGGCGCGTTTATTGGCGCCCGTCATGGCCTTGCCACGGCGGCCGTTGTCCAGCAACGAGTCCACGGCTTCCTGCAGCATGCGCTTCTCGTTGCGCGCAATGATTTCAGGGGCCTTGAGTTCCAGCAAGCGGCGCAGACGGCTGTTGCGGTTGATGACGCGGCGGTACAGGTCGTTCAGGTCGGACGTGGCGAAGCGGCCACCATCGAGTGGCACCAACGGACGTAGGTCCGGCGGCAGCACGGGCAGCACTTCCAGCACCATCCATTCGGGCTTGATGCCCGACTTCTTGAACGCCTCAAGCACTTTCAGGCGCTTGGCGTTCTTCTTGACCTTGACTTCGGAACCGGTCAGGTCACCACGCAGGCGCTCAATCTCGGAGTCGATCTCGATCGATTCCAGCAGGTCGCGGATGCCTTCAGCACCCATCTTGGCGACGAATTCATCGCCGTATTCCTTGCGCTTCGCGTCGTGGTCATCCTCAGACATGATGTCGCGCTTTTTCAACGGCGTCATACCGGGATCGGTGATCACATAGGCTTCAAAGTACAGCACGCGCTCAATATCGCGCAGCGTCATGTCGAGCACCAGGCCCAGACGCGACGGCAACGACTTCAGGAACCAAATGTGGGCGCACGGAGCGGCCAGGTCGATGTGGCCCATGCGCTCACGGCGCACCTTGGTCTGCGTGACTTCAACGCCGCACTTCTCGCAGATGACACCGCGGTGCTTGAGGCGCTTGTACTTGCCGCACAGGCATTCGTAGTCCTTGATCGGACCAAAAATCTTGGCACAGAACAGACCGTCGCGCTCAGGCTTGAAGGTGCGGTAGTTAATGGTCTCGGGCTTCTTCACCTCGCCGAAAGACCAGGAACGGATCTTCTCGGGCGAGGCCATGCCGACGCGAATGGCATCGAAATGCTCGTCGGGCGTGAATTGCTTGAACAGGTCGAGTAGGGATTTCATATGACTCTTTCCTTAAACGGTTGGGACGGGCCGGCGCATACGCTGCGCATTCGGCCCGCACGACAGGAGCTTGGCGTTCAGGAGCGTTCCAGTTCCATGTCGAGGCCCAGCGAGCGGATTTCCTTGACCAGCACGTTGAACGATTCGGGCATGCCCGCTTCAATGGTGTGCTCACCCTTGACGATGCTCTCGTACACCTTGGTACGGCCTTGGACGTCGTCGGATTTCACCGTCAGCATTTCCTGCAGCACGTAGGCAGCGCCATAGGCTTCCAGCGCCCACACTTCCATTTCGCCGAAACGCTGGCCGCCGAACTGCGCCTTGCCGCCGAGCGGCTGCTGCGTCACCAGCGAGTACGGCCCGGTCGAGCGTGCGTGCATCTTGTCGTCCACCAGATGGTGCAGCTTGAGGTAGTGCATGTAACCCACCGTAGTGAAGCGCTCGAACGCCTCGCCCGTGCGGCCGTCGTACAGCTGCGCCTGGGTGCGTGTTGCTGTCAGACCCTTCTCTTTCGCGATCTCTTCGGGATACGCGAGTTTCAGCATGTCGAGGATTTCCTGCTCGGTCGCCCCATCAAACACAGGAGTGGCAAATGGGACGCCGCTCGTCAATTCCTGCGCCATGGCACGGATCTCGTCGTCCGACATCTTCTCCAGGTCTTCTTTGCGACCGGCACTGTTGTAGACCTTGTCAAGGAATTGCCGAATCTTTACCGTAGCCGCCTCCCGCTGCAGCATGTCACCAATACGCTGGCCGATGCCCTTGCCAGCCCAGCCCAGATGCACTTCCAGCACCTGCCCGATGTTCATGCGCGAAGGAACGCCCAGTGGGTTGAGCACGATGTCGCAAGGCGTGCCATCCGCCATGTGCGGCATGTCTTCCACTGGGGTGATCTTCGAGACCACACCCTTGTTACCGTGGCGACCGGCCATCTTGTCCCCCGGCTGCAGACGACGTTTGACAGCCAGGTACACCTTCACCATCTTCAGCACGCCAGCGGGCAATTCGTCGCCTTGCGTGAGCTTCTTGCGCTTTTCTTCAAACAAAAGGTCAAAGCTGTGACGCGTCTGCTCAAGCGAATTCTTGATGCTCTCCAACTGGCTCGCCACGTCGTCTTCGGCGGGGCGAATATCGAACCAGTGGAAGCGGTCGAGCGCATCGAGATACGCCTTGTCGATCTTGCTGCCCTTGGCGAGCTTTTGCGGGCCGCCATTGGCAACGCGACCAATCAGCAGTTTTTCCAGACGCGCAAAGGCGTCGTCGCTCACGATGCGCAGTTGGTCGTTCAAGTCGAGACGGAAACGCTTGAGCTCATCATCAATGATTTGCTGGGCACGTTTGTCGCGCTGAATGCCTTCGCGCGTGAACACTTGGACGTCAATGACCACGCCCTGCGAGCCTTGATCCACACGCAGCGACGTATCTTTTACGTCCGATGCCTTTTCGCCAAAGATGGCGCGAAGCAGCTTTTCTTCCGGTGTCAGCGTGGTTTCACCCTTGGGCGTGACCTTGCCCACCAGCGTATCGCCAGGCATGACTTCGGCACCCACATAGATGATGCCGGATTCGTCCAGACGGTTGAGCTGCTGCTCAGAGAGGTTAGGAATATCGCGCGTGATTTCCTCGGCCCCTAGCTTGGTGTCGCGCGCCATGACCACGAGCTCCTCGATGTGAATCGAGGTGTAGCGGTCTTCGGCGACGACGCGTTCACTGATCAAAATAGAGTCTTCGAAGTTGTAGCCGTTCCAGGGCATGAAGGCGATCAGCATGTTCTGACCGATGGCGATCTCACCCAGATCGGTCGAGGCACCATCCGCGATCACGTCACCCTTGGTCAGCTTGTCGCCCTTTTTGACGATGGGTCGCTGGTGGATGTTCGTATTCTGGTTGGAGCGCTGGTACTTGATGAGGTTGTAGATGTCCACACCCACTTCACCTGCGGCCGCCTCAGCGTCGTTCACGCGAATCACGATGCGGGTTGCATCTACGTAGTCCACTACGCCACCGCGGGTCGCAGTAACCACAGTGCCGGAGTCCACCGCGGCCACGCGCTCAATGCCAGTGCCCACCATGGGTTTTTCTGGACGCAGCACAGGCACGGCCTGGCGCGACATGTTGGCGCCCATGAGTGCGCGGTTGGCGTCGTCATGCTCCAGGAACGGAACGAGCGACGCGGCCACCGACACGATCTGCGCGGGCGACACGTCCATGTACTGCACACGCTCTGCGCCGACCAGAATTGACTCGCCTTTTTCGCGAGCAGACACCAAGTCGCCGGTCAAACGGCCATCGTCGCTCAGGGTCGCGTTGGCTTGTGCAATGATGTACTTGCCTTCTTCAATCGCCGACAGGTAATCGATTTCATTGGTCACCTTGGCGTCGATCACGCGGCGGTACGGCGTTTCGATGAAACCGTATTCGTTCAGACGCGCATACAGAGCAAGCGAGTTGATCAGGCCAATGTTCGGGCCTTCAGGCGTTTCGATAGGACACACGCGGCCGTAGTGGGTGACGTGCACGTCGCGCACTTCAAAGCCTGCACGCTCGCGCGTCAGACCGCCCGGGCCGAGAGCCGACACGCGGCGCTTGTGGGTGATTTCGGCCAGCGGATTGGTCTGGTCCATGAATTGCGAGAGCTGCGAAGCACCGAAGAACTCCTTGAGAGCCGCAGAAATCGGCTTGGAGTTGATCAGATCGTGCGGCATGAGCGGGTCCTGCTCGGCCTGGCCCAGACGCTCCTTCACCGCCTTCTCGATGCGCGCCAGACCGGTACGGTACTGGTTCTCGGCCAACTCGCCGACACAACGCACACGCCGGTTGCCCAGGTGGTCGATGTCGTCCACTTCGCCATTGCCGTTGCGTAGATCCACCAGAATCTTGACCACGGAGAGGATGTCCTCGTTGGTCAGAACCATGGGGCCGGTCGACTCATCGCGGCCAATCTTGGCGTTGAACTTCATGCGCCCGACGCGCGAAAGATCGTAGGTGTCAGGGTTGTAGAACAAGCGCTGGAACAGTGCCTGCACGGCATCTTCGGTCGGCGGCTCGCCGGGGCGCATCATGCGGTAGATGGCAACACGGGCAGCGAACTCGTCAACGGTCTCATCAATGCGCAGGGTCTGCGAGATGTACGCGCCTTGATCGAGTTCGTTGGTGTAGATGCACTGCAATTCCTGCACACCCGAGGAACGCAGCTTCTTAAGCAGTGCTTCGGTGATCTCTTCGTTGGCCTTGGCCAGGATCTCACCAGTATCGGGATCGACGATCGCGCGAGCGATCACGCGACCGATGAGAAAGTCCTCGGGCACACTGATGTGCGTGGTCTTGCTCTCTTCGAGTTCACGGGTATGACGGGCAGTCACGCGCTTGTCTTTGGCGACGACTACCTTTCCAGACTTGTCCGTAATGTCGAAACGTGCCACTTCGCCGCGCAGGCGCTCGGGCACGAATTCCATCTGTGCCCCGCTGTCCATCAAGCGGAAGTTGTCGTTGACAAAGAAGTTTGCCAAGATCGATTCGGGGTTCAGGCCAATGGCCTTGAGCAGAATCGTGACTGGCATCTTGCGCCGACGGTCCACGCGGAAATAAAGAATGTCTTTGGGGTCGAACTCGAAGTCGAGCCAGGAACCGCGGTAAGGAATGATGCGCGCCGAGAAAAGCAATTTGCCCGAGCTGTGCGTTTTTCCCTTGTCGTGCTCGAAAAACACGCCAGGCGAGCGGTGCAACTGCGAGACGATGACACGCTCGGTACCGTTGATGATGAACGAGCCCTTGTCGGTCATGAGCGGAACTTCGCCCATATAGACCTCTTGCTCTTTCACTTCCTTGACCACCTTGGATTGGGGCGTAGAAGACTCACGGTCGTAAATGATGAGTTGCACCTTGGCACGGACGGCCGACGCAAAGGTCAGGCCACGTGTCTGGCACTCGCGCACATCAAAGGCGGGCTTAGCCAAGTTGTATTCGAGGAATTTCATTTCCACGAAACCGTTGTGCGAGACAATCGGAAAGGCCGCGTTGAAAGCCGCTTGCAAGCCTTCTATCGAACGCTTCTTTGGCGATACATTCGCTTGAAGGAACGCGGTATACGCGTCTTTCTGCATCTGCAGCAGGTAGGGAACCTCGAGCACGCTGTCGCGGCTGCCGAAACTTTTGCGGATTCGCTTGCGTTCGGTAAAGGAATAGGCCATGAGATCTCCGGGAAAAGACTTGAGTCCTGGGTCTGCGACGTAGGACCTGCAGCGCGCGGCACTGCAGGCTTGGCGGTTGGCCACTACCAACCATGGCGGACAGCGATGCGTTGCACATCGCCCGAACCAAGGCGTCTTCTGCTGTCGGGTTCGTCAGAAGACACTAAAAAACAACGGCGCCGTTGTTTTTTGGTGCACTCTGCCTGGCGCCCAGAAGCGCCAAAAGGCTGAGGGCTCCTTTCGGAGCACCCCAGCCCATGAGAGGGCGAGCTTACTTGAGCTCGGCCTTGGCGCCAGCGTCTTCCAGCTTCTTCTTGGCGGCTTCGGCGTCGGCCTTGGCCATGCCTTCCTTGACTGCCTTGGGAGCGCCGTCGACCACGTCCTTGGCTTCTTTCAGGCCCAGGCCCGTAATTTCGCGCACGGCCTTGATGACGGACACCTTGTTGGCGCCGGCTTCGAGCAGCATCACGTTGAATTCGGTCTGTTCTTCGGCAGCAGCAGCACCAGCACCAGCACCGCCCGCAGCAGGGGCCGCCATTGCGGCGGCGCTCACGCCAAACTTCTCTTCAATGGCTTTCACCAGCTCATTGAGTTCCAGGACCGTCATGCCGTCAAGCGCGGTCAAAAATGCGTCTTTATCGAATGCCATTTTGATTTCCTAACAATTGGTTGGTTGAACGACTGCGGGGCTTCAGGCCGCCACAGCTTCGCTCTCGCCTTTTTTCGCCGCCAGCGCGCCCAGCACCACTGCGGTACGGGAAATTGGCGACATCAACAGCCCACACACCTGCGCCAACAACACTTCCCGCGAAGGAATGTTGGCGAGTTGCTTCACGCCATTCACGTCCAGGGCCTTGCCACCGAATGCGCCGCCGCGAATGACCAACTTGTCGTTGGTTTTCGCGAAGTCGGCCACCACTTTCGCGGCAGCCACGGCGTCTTCGGAGAAGCCATAGATCAGCGGACCGGTCATCTGGTCGGCAACCACGTCAAAGCTGCTTCCGGCAACAGCGCGGCGGGCCAGGGTGTTCTTGAGAACACTCAGGCTAACGCCTTTGCTGCGCGCATCGGAACGCAACTTGGTCATGTCGGCGACCGTGATGCCGCGGTATTCCGCAAGCACAAGCGTTTGAGCTTTTGCGGCGAGGTCGGTCACTTCACTGATGACCGCTTCTTTCTCACTGCGATTAAGACTCAAGGTCTACTCCTTAAAAAGTGCCACTCAGCCGAAAGGCCAAACAGCACACTCTGGTTGCAGCGACCAACTGTTCAGGTTCAAACCCTATGCAGCGGGATCGCCATCTGCGCTGGCCCCTAAGGGATTTAAGTGCACCTTTGCACGCCAGCGGTCTTGGATGGCCTGCGTGCATGGAAATGCACGCAGCCCACCGGTTCAGACAGGCATTCAGCCCACCTGGACATTTCTTCAGACCGCGATCGATTGCGTATCGACGCGGACACCCACGCCCATCGTGGAAGAGACCGCCACCTTGCGCAAGTACAGCCCTTTGCTGGTCGCGGGCTTGGCCTTGGCCAGCGCGTCGATCAGAGCGGCCAAGTTACCTTGCAACTTGTCATCGTCAAACGAACGGCGGCCAATGGTGCTGTGCACGATGCCTGCTTTGTCCACACGGAACTGGACCTGGCCGGCCTTGGCGTTCTTCACGGCGGTTGCCACATCGGGAGTGACGGTACCCACCTTCGGGTTGGGCATCAGCCCGCGTGGGCCCAGAATCTGACCGAGGGTACCAACGACGCGCATCGCATCGGGGGCAGCAATGACGACGTCAAAAGGCATATCACCCGCCTTGACCATGGCAGCCAGATCGTCCATACCGACGATGTCGGCTCCGGCGGCCTTCGCCTCTTCGGCCTTGGCGCCTTGGGCAAACACTGCGACCCGCGTCGTTTTGCCGGTACCGTTTGGCAGGACGACAGCGCCACGGACCACTTGGTCAGACTTCTTCGCGTCGACACCGAGTTGCACGGCCACATCGATGGACTCATCAAATTTTGCCGTAGCACCCACTTTGACCAGACTCAACGCCTCTGCCAAAGGATATAGACGGGTGCTGTCGATCTTGCCCTGGAGAGCTTTTTGCTTTTTCGTGAGCTTGGCCATTTACACGCCCTCCACGGTCACACCCATCGAACGGGCAGAGCCAGCAATGGTACGAACTGCTGCGTCAAGATCGGCAGCGTTCATGTCTTTCATTTTGGTCTTGGCGATTTCTTCGAGCTGCGCGCGCGTGATCTTGCCAACCTTGGTGCTCAGCGGATTGGCAGAACCCTTGTCGAGCTTAATGGCCTTCTTGATCAAAACCGTTGCGGGCGGCGTCTTGATGATGAAGGTAAAGCTCTTGTCCGCAAAAGCGGTAATGACCACCGGCAGAGGCAGGCCAGGCTCGACACCTTGGGTCTGCGCATTGAATGCCTTGCAGAACTCCATAATGTTGAGGCCGCGCTGACCCAGTGCTGGACCAATCGGTGGTGAGGGATTGGCCTTACCAGCTGGTACTTGCAGCTTGATAAAACCGACGATTTTCTTCGCCATGGTTTACTCCTTGCGGGTGCATGCGCCGTGGTCTGCTGTGCAGACTTGGCTCCCCGGGGTTTACAGCTCTCGATAAACAATTGCACCGAGCCGAAAAGTGCAACCGCGCCAATACCAATTTAGGTCTTTTCGACTTGACCAAATTCCAATTCCACTGGGGTGGAGCGCCCAAAAATCATCACGGAGACGCGCAGACGATTCTTCTCGTAATTGACGTCTTCCACCGATCCGTTGAAATCGGTAAAAGGCCCCTCCTTCACGCGAACCAGTTCGCCCACCATGAATTCCGTCTTGTGCCGGGGTTTTTCGGTGCCCTCTTGCATCTGACTGACGATTTTTTGCACCTCGGCTTCAGAAATGGGAGCTGGCCGATTCTTGGCGCCCCCGACGAAACCGGTCACCTTGTTGGTGTGCTTTACCAGGTGCCAGGACTCGTCATCCATGATCATCTCGACAAACACATACCCAGGAAACAGGCGCCGCTCCGTGGTTTTCCGCTGTCCGCTCTTCATTTCCACCACTTCTTCAGTCGGCACCAATACACGACCAAATTTGGCATGCATACCGGCGCGGGCGATGCGCTCGGCAATGTTTCGCTCAACAGCTTTTTCCATGCCGGAGTAGGCGTGCACGATGTACCAGCGAAGCTCGGGATTGCCAGCATCGGCGGTTCCCAAGGCACTCACACCTTCCATATCGGCCGAAACTGTCATTACTTCCTCCAACCCAGAATCAGGTCATAAAAAACCCATTCGAGCGTCTTGTCGGTCAACCAAAGAAACAATGCCATCACCACGACGAAACCGAATACATACATAGTCATCTGGACGGCTTCCTTGCGGGTCGGCCAAACGACCTTCTTGACTTCCCGATAGGAATCTCGGCAAAAAGCAATGAATCGCTTCCCGCTCTCGGAAACCAGAAAAACCCCAACCGCCAACACCAGTCCACCAAGGAGCACGCTCCATTGGACCATGGCCCCTTGCTTGGCAAGAAAATAAAACCCCGCCAAAGCAGCCAGCAACAACACAACAGACAAGGCCAGCTTAGCCTTGTCAACACCAGTACTGACAGTTTCTATTTGTGAAGTGGCCATGCCATTTTTCCTATCAAACCCAGCATCGCCTAAGACGCCGAAGCCCGCCATTGTGTAGCGGGCTTTGAATACCACCGTATCAGGTGGCAGGGGCAGTAGGAATCGAACCTACAACCTTCGGTTTTGGAGACCGACGCTCTGCCAATTGAGCTATACCCCTAAGTTGCTTTAAGCAATGATCTTGGCAACAACGCCCGCGCCGACGGTGCGGCCGCCTTCGCGGATAGCAAAGCGCAGACCTTCTTCCATGGCGATGGGGTTGATCAGCTTGACCGTGATCGACACGTTGTCGCCAGGCATGACCATTTCCTTGTCGGCAGGCAACTCGATCGCGCCCGTCACGTCCGTCGTGCGGAAGTAAAACTGGGGGCGGTAGTTGTTGAAGAACGGCGTATGGCGGCCGCCTTCGTCCTTGGACAGGACGTACACCTCAGCGGTGAAGTGCGTGTGCGGCTTGATCGAGCCGGGTTTGCACAGCACTTGGCCGCGTTCGACGTCTTCGCGCTTGGTGCCGCGCAGCAGCAGGCCGACGTTGTCGCCAGCTTGGCCTTGGTCGAGCAACTTGCGGAACATTTCCACGCCGGTGCAGGTGGTCTTGGCGGTGTCCTTGATGCCGACGATTTCGATTTCTTCGCCGACCTTGATGACGCCGCGCTCGATACGGCCCGTGACCACGGTGCCACGACCGGAGATGGAGAACACGTCTTCCACGGGCATCAGGAAGGCGCCGTCCACGGCACGCTCAGGCGTGGGGATGTAGGTGTCCAGGGCTTCAGCGAGCTTCATGATGGCCTGCTCGCCCAGAGGGCCCTTGTCGCCTTCCAGGGCGAGCTTGGCGGAGCCGCGAATGATCGGGGTGTCGTCGCCAGGGAAATCGTATTTGTCGAGGAGTTCGCGCACTTCCATTTCGACGAGTTCGAGGAGTTCCTCGTCGTCGACCATGTCGCACTTGTTCAGGAACACGATGATGTAGGGCACGCCGACCTGGCGGGCCAGCAGGATGTGCTCGCGCGTCTGGGGCATTGGGCCGTCAGCGGCCGAGCACACGAGGATGGCGCCGTCCATCTGGGCGGCACCGGTGATCATGTTCTTCACATAGTCGGCGTGGCCAGGGCAGTCCACGTGGGCGTAGTGGCGATTCTGCGTTTCGTATTCCACGTGAGCCGTGTTGATCGTGATGCCGCGGGCCTTTTCTTCCGGAGCCGCGTCGATCTGGTCGTAGGCCTTGGCTTCACCGCCGAACTTGGCGGACAGCACGGTGGCAATCGCCGCCGTCAGCGTCGTCTTGCCGTGGTCCACGTGGCCGATCGTGCCGACGTTGACGTGCGGCTTGGTACGTTCGAATTTTCCTTTTGCCATTTTTCCGACTCCGAAAAAAATCTACAACAAAACAAGAGGACATCGGCGCACCAACCGCAACCGCATCCAGAAATCAAGTGGTGCCCATGGCGGGAATCGGACCCGCGACCTCTCCCTTACCAAGGGAGTGCTCTGCCACTGAGCCACATGGGCAACTAACACAAATACATAACCAACAAAATCATGGAGCGGGAGACGGGAATCGAACCCGCGTCATTAGCTTGGAAGGCTAGGGTTCTACCATTGAACTACTCCCGCGATAGCAACCCTGACCATCCGGCAAGACAGCAACCGAAAACAGGACCCTGCTTCATGATCACAGTTGGTGGAGGAGGCTGGATTCGAACCAGCGTAGGCGTACGCCAACAGATTTACAGTCTGCCCCCTTTAGCCACTCGGGCACTCCTCCACGCAGTCTTAAATTATAGCCTTTTTTCGAACTCCCGATCAAGCATGCCCATTTGATGAAAAAAATGGTTCAGGAAAAACGCCTCTCTGCGAAGACGGCGTCAACGAGATACGCCCACTCTGGCAAGCGCTAGAAAACGCTGGTGCGGCTGGCGGGGATCGAACCCACGACCCTTGGCTTCGGAGGCCAATACTCTATCCACTGAGCTACAGCCGCGCTCGCTGCACCCGCCTGGGCGCAGCCGATGATTATCACACAGCCTGGCTCGCGTGACGTGCATGCCAGCGTGCAAGGCATCACGCACCTATAATTGGACGATCTAGATCAAGACCCGTTTGGCCACTTTGAGGAAGAAATGAGCGAGCAACACTCCACACAAGCCCACACGGGGCCCATCAAGAATCCCAAGCAGTTGCTGGTCGCCGTGCTGCTCGGCTTTGTCGCCCCTGTGTTCACGATCATTGCACTCGCGATGTTCGTCAGCTCGGCAGATGTTCCTTCGGCAGGATCCGCCAATCCGGAGCGGGCCATCGCATTGCGCATCCAAAAGGTGGGGTCGGTCGAAATTCGCGATGCCAATCGCCCGTTGAAAACGGGCGAAGAGGTATTCAAGGCACAGTGCTCCGCCTGCCACGCAACGGGTGCTGCGGGCTCTCCGAAGTTCCAGGATACCGCCGCCTGGGCGCCACGCATCAAGACTGGCTATGAAGCGCTGTTGCATTCGGCGCTTACTGGTAAAGGCGCCATGTCGCCGCAAGGTGGTGGCAATTTCAGCGATACGGAAGTTGGCAGAGCTGTGGTGTACATGGCCAATGCTGCGGGTGCGAAGTTTGCCGAGCCTGCGGACGCCAAGGGTGCCGCACCCGCCAGCAGTGCAGGCGCAGCGGCGCCCGCTGCTGCCACGCCACAGGCAGACACTGCCGGCACACCTCCTGCGACCGCAGATTCAAACGCGGCTGCCGCCAAGCCCGTCGTCGCTTCTGCAAGTGGTGCAGGGGAAGCGCTTTACAAGCAAACCTGCCAGGCCTGCCACGCGACGGGTGCGGCAGGTTCTCCCAAGTTTGGTGACAAGGCCGCCTGGGCGCCCCGCTTGCAGACCGGCATTGAGGCGCTCTATCACAGTGCGATCAACGGCAAAGGGGCCATGCCCCCGCGCGGCGGCTCCAGTGCATCGGACGCGGATGTTCATGCTGCCGTGGATTTCATGACCGCGGCAGCGAAATAGACGCTTGCTTTACGGCACCCAAAGAAAGCCGATCCATCAGTGATCGGCTTTTTTTCGCCTGCCCGCATGGGCGCCTCGGCCCCACGCCGCCAGGCGTTGTCAACGGCGCTGCGCCTGTTCCGGGCTGAGCACAAAACCATACCGGTCTGGCAAGCTCTCGGTGGGGACTTCTTCCACCTCCCACGCGCCACGTTCAAGCGCATCGGCAACCAGCCCGGTATCCAGGCTGTGGACGAGGCCCAGCCCGGCGGCAGTCTCCAGATACACCCGGCCTTCTGTATCCAGCACGCATTTCGTGCCGAGTAAGTGGCTACCAATCTGCGACTGCAACTGCAGGTCTGGCAGCAGGCGCCAAACCCAGGGAGCGCACTCGAGTTCTACGTACACGCGCTGGGGGCCGTTTTGGAAGTACCACAGGCCACACGCATCGGCCTGGTAATTGCGGCCAATGAACGCCAGCAGCTTCTCATGGCGCAGCCATGAACCTTTGCTTTGTGCAAAGTTGCCTTTGGCCTGCACCTCGTCATCGCGCAGGTACCAGTGTCCGCGCGCATCGAGCCCAAGCCAGCCGTAGCACGCTGGGACGTTGGGCCACTTTGCCATGGCCTGTCGCACGATAGTGTCCATGCCACGATTTTGCACTGCAGGTCGCGGGCGATCCGCATGGAGACACCCGCTGAAATATTTCCCTCGCTGCACGCCTGTGTTGCGGCACAATTTCACAGCGCCGCAGCTGTGGCATTTCCGCCTTCTTGGGCCGGCGCGCATACCCATGAAGCGTTTTTTGATTCTGATGTTCACGGTGGTCGCGCTCAGCGGCTGCGGCTACAACGACTTCCAGCGACTGGATGAGCAGTCCAAGGCCGCCTGGAGCGAGGTTCTCAACCAGTACCAACGCCGGGCCGACCTGGTGCCCAACATCGTTGCCAGCGTGAAGGGCGAAGCGAACTTCGAGCAGGACACGCTCACCAAGGTAATTGAAGCGCGTGCCAAGGCCACTTCCATTCAAGCCACACCCGAAACACTCAACAACCCCGAAGCATTCGCCAAATTCCAGCAGGCACAGGGCGAACTGTCTGGCGCTTTGTCGCGGTTGATGGCAGTCTCCGAGCGCTACCCGACCTTGCAGGCGAACCAGGCCTTTCGCGATCTGCGCGTGACACTGGAGGGTACGGAAAACCGTATCACCATCGCCCGCAACCGCTACATCCAGACCGTGCAGCAGTACAACGTGCTGGCGCGCAGCTTCCCCACCAACCTTACAGCGAAGGTGTTCAGCTACGAGGCAAAGCCGACTTTCGCTGTACAGAACGAAGCGCAGATCTCGCAGCCGCCTGTCGTGGATTTCTCGGCGCCGAAGAAATAACTCCGCGGCTTGGCGACGAAATTTAAAGAAAATATGCCTCTAGCGCTTATAAGGTATACGCTAGCAGCTATTTTTTTAATAGCATTTTCACCGCTTTCTGGTTGGGCGCAGGCACTGCTGCCCGTCCCCGCTCTCACAGCCCATGTGCTCGATCAGACAAACACCCTGGACGCGACGCAGACTGGCAGCCTGGAAGCTCGGCTCACCGAGCTTGAAAAGCGCGAAGGCACGCAACTGGTCGTGCTGATGGTGGACAGCACGGCACCAGAAGACATCGCTTCGTTTGCCAATCGGGTCGGCAACACCTGGAAAATTGGCCGGCCTGACGTGGGCGACGGCTTGATCATCGTCGTCGCCAAGCGGGACCGGAAGATGCGCATCGAGGTGGCCAAGGCTCTTGAGGGCGCGATTCCCGACCTGGCTGCGGCCCGCATCATCGACCAGGCCATGAAGCCCAAGTTTCGCGATAACGATTTTGCTGGCGGTCTCAATGCTGCAATTGACCAGCTTGCCGCGCGTATTGCGGGCGAGCCTCTGCCCGAGCCAGCGCCTGGCGGATCGGCCCCGGCCGCGCAGTCGAGTTGGCTGGACATAGGTGGCATCGTGCTTTTTGCCGTACTGGGTGCAAGCCAAATAGTGAGTGCCCTGTTTGGCAAGCGCCTCGGGGCACTGCTGCTGGGTGCAGGCACGGGTTTGGCTATTTTTGTGTTTGGGGCGAGCCTCTTGGTCTCGCTGCTGGCAGCGATCGGTGCCGCGCTGTTCGTCCTGCTTGTCACCGGCGCAAGCAGATCGCCATGGGTTGGCGGAGGAGGCGGCTCCCATTGGGGTGGCGGCGGCTCCTCGTCTGGCGGTGGATTTTCTTCGGGCGGTGGCGGTGATTTCGGCGGCGGCGGCGCGTCAGGGGACTGGTGAGCATGGGCAGCTTATTCGATCGCCTGGCAAGACTTCTCAAGCACCAGTGGCTTGGCAGCGGCCGGTTGCCACGAGGCCTGTGTGGTGGCGCCATGCAGCGGCTCGCGGCCCGCGTGGCGCAGAGTGAAACACGCCACAGCGGCCAAATTCGCATTTGTCTGGAGGCATCACTTCCCTGGCGTTATGTGTGGCGCGATGCGCGCGCCCGGGAACGGGCCATCAGCTTGTTCGGCTCCCTTCGGGTCTGGGACACCGAGCACAACAACGGCGTTTTAATTTACCTACTGCTCGCCGAACGCTCCATCGAGATCGTGGCGGACCGCGCCTTGGCACGCCAGGTGCCGATGCCGGTATGGAGTGCGCTGATCGCGCGCATGGCCGAGACGCTTCGGTCGGAACGCTTTGAAGAGGCGCTCAACCAGGCGATCGACGAGGTGTCCGAGTTGCTGGAGACACACTGTGCAGGCTTGGCACGTACCGACAACGAGCTACCGGATACGCCCGTCATTGCCTCTGACGCGCTATAAAAAGAGTAGCTTCTCAGGCATATGGGTAAGCGTCAATGCCTGTTTTTACGCATTTATTGCCACACAAAAGAAAACCGCCCTTGGGCGGTTTTCTTTTGTGTGGCGGGGGTTCGCTCCGGCGCTGCTCAGCGCTTCTGGCGGAACTTGCGCAAAGCGGCAATCTGTGCGGCCATGATGGCCAGTTCAGACTGTGCGCGTGCCAGATCGAGCTCGCTCTTGGCATTCTTCACCGCCTCTTCGGCAGCGGCCTTGGCCTTGTTGGCCTTCTCGTCATCAAGATCCTTGCCGCGCACAGCCGTATCGGACAGGACGGTAACGCAATCGGGTTGAATCTCAAGAATGCCACCGGCGACAAAAACGAATTCTTCGCTGCCATCGGCCATTTCAATACGCACCGAGCCCGGCTTGATGCGGGTAATCAGCGGCGTGTGGCGTGGGTAAACGCCCAACTCGCCCGCTTCGCCGGGCAAGGCCACAAACCGCGCCTCACCGGAAAAGATGGACTCTTCGGCACTCACAACGTCGACATGTAGGGTGTTGGCCATCTGAATTCCTTTGGAAATCGTCAAAAAGCGGAAGCAAGAAAGACGGGCTGCCCTCCGGAGGAAGGTCGGCCCTGCCCTCTCTTACGCCATCTTCTTGCCTTTTTCGATGGCTTCGTCGATGCCGCCCACCATGTAGAAGGCTTGTTCAGGCAGGTGGTCGCACTCGCCATTCACAATCATCTTGAAACCACGAATGGTTTCGGACAGCGGAACGTACTTGCCCGGCGAACCCGTGAACACTTCGGCCACGTGGAAAGGCTGCGAGAGGAAGCGCTGAATTTTCCGGGCGCGGGCCACGGCCAGCTTGTCCTCAGGCGCCAGATCGTCCATGCCCATGATGGCGATGATGTCGCGCAGCTCGCGGTACCGCTGCAGCGTGCCTTGCACGGCGCGCGCGGTGTCGTAGTGGTCCTGGCCCACGACCAGCGGATCGAGCTGGCGGCTGGTGGAGTCCAGCGGGTCCACGGCGGGGTAGATACCGAGCGAAGCGATATCACGCGAGAGCACCACGGTCGAGTCCAAGTGAGCGAACGTGGTGGCAGGCGAGGGGTCGGTCAAGTCGTCCGCAGGCACGTACACGGCCTGAATCGAGGTGATCGAGCCCACCTTGGTGGAGGTGATACGCTCTTGCAGGCGGCCCATTTCCTCGGCCAGCGTCGGCTGGTAGCCCACGGCGGAAGGCATACGGCCCAGCAGTGCGGACACTTCGGTACCGGCCAGCGTGTAGCGGTAGATGTTGTCCACGAAGAACAGCACGTCGCGGCCTTCGTCGCGGAACGACTCGGCGATGGTCAGACCTGTCAATGCCACGCGCAGACGGTTGCCCGGGGGCTCGTTCATCTGGCCGTACACCATGGCCACCTTGGAGTTCGACAGATCGTCGAGATCCACCACTTTGGAGTCGGCCATCTCATGGTAGAAGTCGTTGCCTTCGCGGGTACGCTCCCCCACACCGGCGAACACCGACAGACCGCTGTGCGCCTTGGCGATGTTGTTGATGAGTTCCATCATGTTCACGGTCTTGCCCACACCAGCACCGCCGAACAGACCCACCTTGCCGCCC
This sequence comes from Simplicispira sp. GW247-4R2A, assembly GCF_059424465.1. Classification (NCBI taxonomy): domain Bacteria; kingdom Pseudomonadati; phylum Pseudomonadota; class Betaproteobacteria; order Burkholderiales; family Comamonadaceae; genus Simplicispira; species Simplicispira sp. GW247-4R2A. The sequence continues at coordinate 92,354 of NZ_JBWKZM010000005.1, forward strand.
TTGGCAAACGGGCAGATCAGGTCGATCACCTTGATGCCGGTTTCCAGCAGTTCCTGCGAAGGGCTCAGTTCGTCGTACGTGGGCGCCTTGCGATGGATGGAGGCCGTCAGCTCGTCGCTCACCGGGCCGCGCTCGTCAATAGGCGTCCCAAGCACGTCCATGATGCGGCCCAGCGTGGCCTTGCCCACGGGAACCGTAATCGGATTGCCGGTGTTGGACACCATCAGGCCGCGACGCAGGCCGTCAGATGAGCCGAGCGCAATGGTGCGCACGATGCCGTCGCCAAGCTGCTGCTGCACTTCGAGCGTGAGCGCCGTGCCTTCGAGCTTGAGCGCGTCGTAAATATGCGGCATGCGGTCCCGGGGGAACTCTACGTCCACCACGGCGCCGATACATTGAACAATTTTTCCTTGGGCTTGAGCCATTTTTTGCTCCAGTAAATTTGAATCTTGCGGTGCTGTGGGCACGGTGATCAGCCGCTGATCGCGGCCGCGCCGGACACGATTTCAGACAACTCTTTGGTGATCGCGGCCTGGCGGGTCTTGTTGTAGACCAGCTTGAGTTCGCCGATCACGTTGCCAGCGTTGTCAGTGGCGGCCTTCATGGCTACCATGCGCGCCGCGTGTTCGGAAGCCATGTTTTCTGCCACGGCCTGGTAGACCAGTGCCTCGACATAGCGCACCAGCAACTCATCGATAACGCTCTGCGCATCAGGCTCGTAGATGTAGTCCCAGCCATGCTGCGTCCCGCTGGCCTTGCTTTCCTCGTGCATCGCCGCTGCCGACAACGGAAGCAAAGGTCGCACCGTGGGCTCTTGCTTCATGGTGCTGACAAAATCGTTGTAGCACAGGTAGACCGCGCTTACTTCGCCCTTGACGTAGGCATCAAGCAAGACCTTGACCGGCCCGATCAGCCGGTCCAGATGCGGCTTGTCGCCAAGCTGCGTCGCATGCGCCACCACCTTGGCACCCACACGGTTGAGAAAACCCAGTCCCTTGCTGCCAATAGCCACCGCCTGAACGGTCTTGCCGGCGGCTTGCGTCTCGCGCAGCTTGACCGTCAAGGCTCGCAACAGATTGGTGTTGAGGCCACCACACAACCCCTTGTCGGTGGTCACCACGATGAAGCCCACCGACTTGCCGTCGTTGGCCTTCATGAAGGTGTGCACATACTCGGGGTTGGCCTGGCCCAGATGGCTGGCGATGTTGCGGATTTTCTCGCTGTACGGACGGGCGGCGCGCATACGCTCCTGCGCCTTGCGCATCTTGGACACGGAGATCATCTCCATGGCCTTGGTGATCTTCTTGGTGTTTTCCACCGATTTGATCTTGGTGCGTAGTTCCTTGCCTGCTGCCATCGATGGCTCCTAGTTCGTCAGGTGGAAAACAATCAGGCGAAGGTCTTCTTGAATGCGCTCACAGCAGCAGTCAGTTCGGCCTCAGCATCCTTGTCCAGGGCCTTGCTCTCTTCGAGCTTGGCCAACAGGGCAACATGCTTGTCCTTCAGCCAGCCATGCAAGCCATGCTCGAATGGCAGAACCTGTTTGACTTCGATGTCGTCCATGAAACCCTTGTTCACGGCGAACAGCGAAGCACCCATCAGGCTGATGGGCAGCGGGCTGTATTGCGCTTGCTTGAGCAGCTCGGTCACACGGGCGCCCCGGTCGAGCTGCTTGCGGGTGGACTCGTCCAGATCGGAGGCGAACTGCGCAAACGCAGCCAGCTCACGGTACTGGGCCAAGTCGGTGCGAATACCACCGGACTGGCCTTTGATAATCTTCGTCTGGGCCGAAGAACCCACACGCGAGACCGAAATACCGGCGTTGATGGCAGGGCGAACGCCCGCGTTGAACAGCGAGGTTTCCAGGAAGATCTGGCCATCGGTGATCGAGATCACGTTGGTCGGCACGAAAGCGGACACGTCGCCAGCCTGCGTCTCGATGATAGGCAGCGCCGTCAACGAACCGGTCTTGCCTTTCACAGCACCCTTGGTGAAATCTTCGACGTATTTGTCGTTCACGCGCGCTGCGCGCTCAAGCAGACGGCTGTGGAGATAGAACACATCGCCGGGGTAGGCTTCGCGGCCTGGTGGACGGCGCAGCAACAAGGACACTTGGCGGTAGGCCACAGCTTGCTTGGACAGATCGTCGTACACGATCAGAGCGTCCTGGCCGCGGTCGCGGAAGTACTCACCCATGGTGCAGCCGGAGTAGGCCGACACGTACTGCATGGCAGCAGATTCGGAAGCGGAGGCAGCCACGACGATGGTGTATTCCATTGCGCCGGCCTGCTCCAGTGCGCGCACCACGTTCTTGATCGACGAAGCCTTCTGGCCGATCGCAACGTACACGCAGGTCATGTTCTGACCCTTCTGGTTGATGATCGCGTCGATCGCCACCGCGGTCTTGCCGGTCTGGCGGTCGCCAATGATCAGTTCGCGCTGGCCGCGGCCGATAGGCACCATGGAGTCAATCGACTTCAAGCCAGTCTGCATTGGCTGGTCCACGGACTTGCGTGCGATCACGCCAGGCGCGACTTTTTCAATCACGTCGGTCATCTTGGCGTTGATCGGACCCTTTCCGTCAATCGGCTGGCCAAGCGCATCGACCACGCGGCCGATCAACTCGGGGCCTACAGGCACCTCCAGAATACGGCCCGTGCACTTGACGGTATTGCCTTCAGAGATGTGCTCGTACTCACCCAGAACCACGGCGCCGACCGAGTCGCGCTCAAGGTTCAGCGCCAGTCCATAGGTGGGCGTGCCATCGGCCGTAGCGGGAAACTCGAGCATTTCGCCCTGCATCACGTCCGACAGGCCGTGAATGCGCACGATACCGTCCGACACGGACACCACAGTGCCTTGGTTGCGGATATCGGAACCGACCGCGAGACCTTCAATGCGGCTCTTGATCAGCTCGGAAATTTCTGCGGGATTGAGTTGCATGACTCTTTCCTTCTTTCGTTGGTTTGCCTAGGGCCCCAGAACGCACTTCAGGCGGTAAGGGCGGCTTTCATTTGTTCAAGACGGGCTTTGACCGAGGTATCGAGCACTTCGTCGCCCACCACCACGCGAATGCCACCAATCAGAGATTCGTCGCGCTGCACACTCAGGTTCAGCTTGCGAGCAAAACGCTTTTCCAGCGTGGATCCGAGGTCGCTCAAGGCCGAGGCGTCCATGGCGAAGGCGCTGTAGACCACCGCATCGGAAGAGCCTCTCAGGCGATTGACCAAGGCGCGAAACTGGCTAGCGATCTCCGGCAGCGCTTCCACGCGGCCGTTATCGATCACGGTGCGCAGAAAATTCTGCGCCAGTGCTGGAAGCGCCACACCCACGACCCCGGACATCACATCAAAAATCTGCTCCGATGTGACCTTGGGATTGCCAACAAGTTGTAGCAGCGCAGGGCTAGCGGCAACGGAGCCAATTCGGTCCACCCAGTCGAGCGCAGCGCGTGAAGCGCCCTCGCCCTGGTCGGTGCAAGCCTTGAACAGCGCTTCCGCATAGGGACGTGCAATGGTCGCAATTTCGGCCATGGTTGCCCCTTACAGTTCGGTCTTCAAGCGGCCAAGCAGGTCTGCGTGGACGCCGGCATCGACCTCCTTGCGCAGGATTTGCTCGGCACCCTTGACGGCCAGCACTGCCACCTGCTCACGCAGGGCCTCACGGGCCTTGACAGACTGCTGTTCAGCTTCCGTCCGGGCAGCAGCCACGATTTTCGCTGCTTCCTCGCTGGCGCGGACCTTGGCTTCTTCAATAATGGCCTGGGCGCGGCGATCCGCGTCGGCAAGACGTGTCGCCGTCTCGCTTCGCGTCTGCGCCAGTTCTTGCTCAACGCGCTGGTTGGCAGCGCTCAGCTCGGACTTGGCACGGTCGGCAGCAGCGAGGCCATCGGCGATTTTCAGGGCTCGTTCATCCAGTGCCTTCGCGACCGGGGGCCACACGAACTTCATCGTGAACAGCACCAGAATCAAAAAGACAATGGCCTGAACGAACAGGGTCGCATTGATACTCACGGCAACACCTTTCTAAGTGGGCGTTGAAGGGTGCTTAGGCCGCCAGGACGAAGGGGTTGGCGAAAGCGAACAGCAGGGCGATGGCCACACCAATCAGGAAGGCGGCGTCGATCAGACCAGCCAGAACGAACATCTTGGTTTGCAGTTCGTTGATCAGTTCAGGCTGGCGTGCCGAAGCTTCCAGGAACTTGCCACCCATCAGGCCAATACCGATGGAAGCGCCAATAGCACCCAGGCCGACGATAAGACCGCAACCCAGAGCGACGAGACCGAGAATGTGTTCCATGATGACTCCTAATTGAAAAAGCTAAGTTGAAAAAGAAAAGGGAAATGATCAGTGAGAATCATGTGCCTGGCCGAGGTAAATCAGCGTCAGCATCATGAAAATGAAGGCTTGCAGGGTAATGATCAGAATGTGAAAGATCGCCCAAATCGAGCCCGCAATAATTTGTCCCAACGGGAGCAACACACCAGAGATTGATATGGCCGCCGCACCACCCATCAGAGCGATCAGCATGAACACCAACTCACCAGCGTACATATTGCCAAACAGTCGCATACCGTGCGACACCGTTTTGGCAACGTATTCGATGATCTGCATGAGCAGATTGATCACTCCGAGAATCAGAGCAAAAACAGGATTCTTGCTGGTACCAAAAGGCGCCGTAACGAGTTCGTGCGTCCAGCCGCCGAGGCCCTTAATTTTGACGCTATAAATCAAGCAGAGAACCAGCACCGAGACAGACAAGCCAAGGGTGGTCGAAAGATCCGCCGTCGGCACGATGCGCAGATAAGCATGGTGGGGATTGTGACCGGCAGCGCCATAGATTTGCGCCCAAATGGCAGGCAGCAAATCCACCGGCAACAGGTCCATGGCATTCATCAGAAAAATCCAGACAAACACCGTCAGAGCCAAGGGAGCAATCAGCTTGCGGCTTTGCGCATTGTGGATCGTCGCTTTGGCCTGGGTATCAACCATTTCAACCATCATTTCCACTGCCGCTTGCCAGCGACCCGGAACACCAGACGTCGCCTTGCGCGCCGCCAGCCAGAAAAAGAGCAAACCCAACACCCCCACCACCAGACTGAAGATGACGGAGTCGTAATTCACCACCGACATATCGATGATGAATTTTTGCTTGCCATTTTGAAGATGCTGCAGATGGTGAACAATGTATTCACTTGCAGTTAGAGCGTGCGCTTCAGCGGCCATCGGACAACTCTTCTCTCAATCTATCGGTTTTCGGACACCGGACCGTGCCAGCAGCACGAACCAGTACGTTTTCATTGTTACCACCATTCCGGCAAGCAGCGCCAGCCAGTTCAGCGGCTGCAACCAGCGCAGCGCAATGCCGAGCATGGCCACAGTCAACGCAATCTTCGCCATCTCCCAGACAAAAAACCCTGCCAACACCCCGCCGGCCGTATGCCTGGCATGAGCCAGGCCACGCGCAAACAGCGCCGCCGGAACCACCACACACAGAGCACCCCAGGCAGAAGACTTCGCCGCGGCAAAGTCTTGCGTGACGATCCAGACCAGCAAGGTGACCAGAAGGCCAACCAGCAACTGCCCGAATACCAAACGCCACACAGACAAGGTCGGATGGCGCTTGCGCCATTCGAGCGCCTGTTCAGGCGTCAGGGGCTTGAACTCAGGTTCTTCGTCCTCAGCTTCGTGCCTGGGGGTGACGTCATTCACATGGGCCTCCCCGAATCGGCGTGTCGAAACTTTTTTCACAAAAGCCTCTCATTATAAGTAAAAACCCGCGAGCATCACCAAAATTTCACATGATGCATTGGGGTTGCCCATCCCATGTTGTTGTTCCACGGCCAACTTGGCTTGCATGTGCTGCTCGTGCACAGATCTAAACGTCCGCACCATGGTTGCGTCTATCGCTTACGGCATATCACAATACAGCTATCAATTGGGAAGTAAATTGACACGATGAGCTCTTCCAACTCTGACCATCCGGTCATCGCCTCCGACGCCCGCAAGGAGTCGCTGATCGAGTATCCGTCGCGCTTCCCCATCAAAGTTATGGGGGCAAATGTCGCTGAGTTGGTGCCGGGGCTGATTGAAGTCACCAAGCAGTTCGATACCGATTTCGAGGGGGCAAGCGTTGAGCTGCACCCCAGTCGCGCCGGCAAGTACTTGGGCGTGACACTGACCATCAACGCCACCAGCCGCGAACAGCTTGACGACCTCTACCGGGCACTCACCTCTCACCCGCTTGTGAAAGTGGTGCTGTGATCAGCCCGATGGAGTTGCGCCGTCTTGGCCGCGTCGACTATGAAGACACCTACGCTTCCATGTGGGAGTTCACCGCGCAGCGCCCTGAAGACGGGCCCGATCAGCTATGGATCTGTGAGCATTCACCGGTGTTCACGCAGGGTATTTCAGGTCGGGCCGAACATGTGCTGGCGGCAGGGGAAATTCCCGTGGTGGCAAGCAACCGCGGCGGGCAGGTGACATTCCACGGGCCCGGCCAAGTGGTTGCGTACCCACTGATCGATTTGCGCCGCGCAGGCTACTACGTCAAAGAATATGTCTACCGCCTGGAAGAAGCCGTCATCCGCACCCTGGCCCACTTTGGCGTGACGGGCCATCGCGTCGCCCACGCGCCGGGCATTTACGTACGGCTGGACGATCCTGCCAGCCATGCTTTACTCCCCGAGCGACCCAGCAGAGACACTTCTGCCGGGCCCAGGCAGGCGCCCGACTTCACAGGCCTGGGCAAAATCTCGGCGCTCGGCATTAAAGTCTCGCGCCACTGCACGCTGCACGGCGTGGCACTCAACGTGGCCATGGACCTGGAACCCTTCGAGCGTATCAACCCATGTGGCTACGCGGGTTTGCGCACCGTGGATCTTTCTACAATCGGGGTCCACACCACTTGGGAAGAAGCGGCACACGTGCTCGGCAAACAGCTGATCACGCGCCTTGCACCCTGACTCCACCACGTAGCCATGAGCACCTCCGACGTCGTCCGCGAAGCGCAAACCAGCGCCAAATACAACCCGTTCACCAAACAGAAGGCCGCTGCGAAGCTCTCGCGCATCCCCGTCAAGGTCGAGCAAGGGCCAGTGCTGAAAAAACCCGAATGGATTCGTGTCAAGGCCGGCTCACCGAGCACGCGCTTCTACGAAATCAAGAGCATCCTGCGCGAGCACAAGCTGCATACGGTGTGCGAAGAGGCGAGTTGCCCGAATATCGGCGAGTGCTTTGGCAATGGGACAGCGACGTTCATGATCATGGGCGACAAGTGCACGCGTCGCTGCCCATTTTGCGACGTCGGCCACGGTCGGCCCGACGCGCTCGACAAGGACGAGCCGCTGAACCTGGCGCGCACCATCGCGGCGCTGCGCCTGAAATACGCAGTGATCACCAGTGTTGACCGCGACGATCTGCGCGATGGCGGGGCCGGGCATTTCGTCGAGTGCATCCAGAACATCCGCTCGCTCTCGCCGAGCACGCAAATTGAAATTCTCACACCCGATTTTCGTGGACGCGATGACCGCGCACTCAGCATTCTGGCCACCGCACTGCCCGACGTGATGAACCACAACCTGGAGACCGCACCGCGCCTGTACAAGGAAGCGCGCCCAGGCAGCGACTACCAGTTCTCGCTGAACTTGCTGAAGAAGTTCAAGGCGCTTCACCCGAACGTGCCGACCAAGAGCGGCATCATGGTTGGTCTGGGCGAGACGGACGAAGAAATCCTCGATGTAATGCGCGACCTGCGTGCGCATGGTGTAAGCATGCTGACTGTTGGCCAATACCTGGCGCCCAGCAGCAGCCACCTGCCCGTGCGCCGCTATGTGCACCCCGACCAGTTCAAGCAAATTGAAGAAGCCGCTTATGCCATGGGCTTCACGCACGCCGCCGTGGGCGCCATGGTGCGGTCGAGCTACCACGCAGATCAGCAAGCCAAGTCGGCTGGCGTGTAGGTGCCAGCCAGTCGGCGGCGCACAGGAACCGTCCAACAGTCTTGCACCGGGCATTTCACGGCCCATCAAGCAACCCTTGAGCGACGGCGCGTGCGCCAAACTTGCTTGCGCTTACAGGCCGATCTGTGCGCCCTGGCCGCCATCGCCCTGTGCGCTGCCCTTGCCTCGCTCGCAGTATCGCGGTATCACCCTCCCATGTGCCGCCCTTTCTACCGACTGGCATTGCGCCGACGATCAGAAACGCTCCGGCATGGCGATCTCCAGAGGGCGTGAGCTGAGCGGAATGCTCTCCTGAGGGCTATGCTGGCGCTGGCTTCGGCCGTCCTCTGGGCTACCTATTCGCGGCTGACCAAGCACGCGGCAGCTCTCCAAGCCAACTATATTTTATATAGCGAATCACTGGGCTGCGCCACGCGAAACCCGGCACACTCGCCCCCTTCCAGTACTTGCTGCGCCCACAGCCGGAGCTTGCGCGTGTCGGCGCGCAACACCTCCTGTTTGACTGCCAGGATCTGCGCCGGGTGCATCGAGAAGGTCCGCAGGCCAAGCCCCAGGAGCAGCCTCGTAAGGCCCAGGTCACCCGCCATTTCACCGCACACCGACACGCTCTTGCCCTGAGCGCGGCTTTCGGCGATCACACCGGCAATCAGGCACAGCACCGCCGGATGCATGGGGTCGTACAGGTCGGCCACCGCCTCGTCGGCCCGGTCGATGGCAAGCGTGTATTGAATCAAATCGTTGGTGCCAATCGATAGAAAATCGAAATGGCGCAGGAACATGCGCACCGTGAGTGCCGCAGCGGGCACTTCAATCATCGCGCCCAGGCGCACGGCGCCGTACACGGCACCGCGGTCGTCGAGCTCGGTCTGGGCGAGGCGCACATGCGCCAGTGTCTGGCGAATCTCTTCGGCATTCACCAGCATCGGGAACATCATGCTCACGCGGCCATGCGCAGCCGCGCGCAGCACCGCACGCACCTGGGTGCGAAACATGGCGGGATCGGCCAGGCTCCAGCGGATGGCACGCAGGCCGAGCGCAGGATTGAGCGAATCGTCCTTGCGAGCGCGATCGAGCGGTTTGTCCGCCCCAATATCGAGCGTGCGAATGGTGACGGGCAGGCCCTGCATGGCTTCCACCGCTTCGCGGTAGGCAAGGTACTGCTCTTCCTCGTCGGGCAGCTTCCCGCTGCGCCCCATGAACAGGAATTCGGTGCGAAAAAGTCCAACGCCCACAGCGCCCGCGGCAATAGCGCTTGCACCGTCTGCAGGCAATTCAATATTGGCGAGCAGCTCAATCTTTTCGCCGTCGATGGTCACGCAGGGGGTGTGGCGCAGGCGGCTCAGGCGCTCGCGCTCAAGCTCAATCTGGCGCTGGCGGAAACCGTATTCGGCCAGGATGATGGCCGAGGGGTCGACGATGATCACACCGGCATCGCCGTCGATGATGACCCAGTCGTCTTGACGCACCAGTTGGCTGGCCGCGCGCGCGCCCACCACTGCGGGAATATCCATGCTGCGCGCAACAATGGCGGTGTGCGATGTCTTGCCGCCCACGTCAGTGACAAAACCGGCGAACACGCTCTTTTTGAACTGCAGCATGTCGGCAGGCGAGAGGTCGTGCGCCACCAGCACCAGGGGCACGTCTTCGGTGTCGTCCAGCAGCAGATCCTGCTGCGTCTTGCGGCGTGGGCTGGGGACCGGAGGCGCCACAGGGTTGGGCACGCCCTTCATGTGCCGCAAGATGCGCTCGACCACTTGCTCGAGGTCGGCCTTGCGCTCGCGCAGATAGTCGTCCTCCATTTCGTCAAACTGGCGCGCGATGAGTTCGAGCTGCGTGGTCAGGGCCCATTCGGCGTTGTACAGGCGCTCGGTGATCCAGTGCTTGACGCCAGAGACGAGCATCTCGTCTTGCAACAGCATGATGTGCACATCCAGCAGCGCACCCAGTTCCGGCGGTGCGTCCTGGGGCATGTCGGCCTGCAGCCGCGAGAGCTCCTGCATCACGGCGTTGCGTCCGCTGCGCACACGCTCGATTTCACTCGGCACCTGGTGCGCGTCGATGAAGTAGTGCGCCACGTCGACGCGGCTCGAACCCACCAGCACGGCGCGCCCGATGGCAATGCCGCGCGCGACGGCCAGGCCGGGAACTGAAAATGTCATATACGGCGCCTCCAGCCACGGACCTGCGCTACGGGGTGCGCATGGTGCATGGCTATTGCCCTTCTCCAAACTTGTCGTCGATCATGGCCAGCAGCGCGTCCATGGCCTCCTGCTCCTGCGGGCCATCGGTTTCAATTTCGATTTCGACCCCCATGCCTGCGGCCAGCATCATCACGCCCATGATGCTTTTCGCATTGATACGGCGTTCGCCCCGGCTCATCCACACGCTACACGGGAACGCGGCGGCCACCTTGGTGAGTTTGGCCGAAGCGCGGGCATGCAGGCCAAGCTGGTTGCTAATCGTCTTGCGGGTCTTGATCATGGGTGTTGTGTACAGGTTTTTGCGGTGTTTGCACTGCCACTTGCATCACACCCTGGGTACCTCCCACCAGAGCACGCTGTACCAGCAGATCAAGCGCCTCCGCGCGGTAGCTCACGGCGCGCAGCAGCATGGGCAGGTTCAAGCCCGTGACCAGGCACGCGCCGCTGCGACCCTCCACCAAGCGCTGGGCAATGTTGCAGGGTGTGGCGCCGAAGAGGTCGGTGAGCACCAGCAAAGGGCGTTCGGCGGCATCGGCGATCAACGCCTTGGCCTCTTGGAGACTTGCCTCCGGAGCGGCATCGGGCGGCACGTCGAGCACGCGCACCGCGTCCCCGCAATCGGGAAACACGTGCAGCGCACACGCGCGAGCCGCATGCGCTAGCGGAGCGTGGGCAATGAGAAGGATGAGAGTGTTCATGCAAGAGACGCTTACGGATCATTATGGCCGGCCTGCTGTCCGCACGAACCACAGCCAGGCCGCCAGATTACAGGCAAGGTAGAGGCCAAGCGCAGCCCGAAACGCAGCCAGTTGCGTCCAGCCCACAGCGCCAAAGGCATCGACGACAAGGCCAATGCCCCATTGCAAGACAAACACGCCAGCAAATACCACCAGGTTGTAAGCCGAAAGCCCACGCCCTGCCACACCTGCCTCGAACGCCATCGCCACAGCGGGCAGGGACAACGACATGACCGTGCAGGAAACGCAGTACAGCGCCCAGGCCCAGGTGCCTGCTCGCGGCCCCAGCCCCAAAATGCCCAGCATCACGCACAGCGACAACGGCACGCCGCGCGCCATTACCCGGTTCACGTCCATGCCGTTGCGCGCCATCCAGGGCCCGAGAAAACCCCAGGTCCAGAACGTGCACAGCATGGACACGTTGATCCAGAACAAGCCCGTCGCCGCCTCCAGCGCGCCGTAGTGCGACACGCGCTGCAGCCAGGGCCCGGCCCACAGCGTCTGCATGGCCATCATGCCGCCGTAGGTGAAGAAGCCCAGCGGGGCTATCCGCCGAAAGTACGAATCGCGCCAGACCGCCGCGTAACCCGGCGCAGGCTGGCCGAGACCAGGGACCGTTGTGGGCTTGCGCCAGGCAGGCACAGCCAGCGCAATCCAGCCGGCCGACAGCAGTACCAGAGCGGCAATGCCCCAGAACATGACTCGCCAGCCTACCAGGGGCAGCAACCATTGCACTGGCAGGGTAGACGCCACCATGCCGAGGGAACCGGTCATCAGCATCCATGAGTTCGCCCGCAACTGCGCCGCCGGGCTGTACCAGCATCGGTAACCTGTCAGAGGCGCCATCAGGCAGGCGCTCACACCAGCGCCAAACAGCACACGCCCGACCAGCAGGCCAGAAAAACCGCTGGCCTGCGCAAACACCAGGCAGCCTGCCACCGCGACACCCAGAAACGCCAGGAGCACCTTGCGCGGCCCGTGGCAATCGAGCCAATGGCCGAGCGGCAGTTGGGGCACGGCAAAGCCCAGAAAGTAACCACCCGAAAGCAGCCCCAGCTCCCCCGCGCTCAGTGAGAACGCCTGCGCCAACGTGGGCGCGAGGGTCGCCGTTACAGTGCGGAGCAGCGCCGAGAGGAAATACGCAGCCGCAAAGGGCAGGAAGATCAACACTGCCGCCCGGCGCGCCAGAAGGCTCACCGCAACACCAGGGCTTCGAAAAATGCGTCGGCCGTCGCCGCTGGCAGTTCGCTGCCATACACCATGGCATGGCACGCGTGTACCGCGCCATGCTGCACCCGGGCAAACCAGGCCGCCTGCATCTACATGGCGCTGCCGCCGGGCAGGCGCCCCATGGCGCTGGTTCGCACTGCCTGGGGCAGGCCCAGTCCACCAGCGGGTTGGAACGGGCTGTCTTTGGCATCACGCGCCTGTGCGGCCGCAAGCACTGCGGCACGCCAGTGTGCAAGCGCCGCACCGGCCATCGAAGGCTCGGCCAGCACGGCGCAAGCCACGGCAAAGGTGAGGCCCGACGCGCCACAACCCTGCATGATCACCTGCGCGGATTGGCCTGCCAGATCCACGCTGTGCTCGACGCGATCGGGTTTGCACGGCAAACTCGCTTGCATGCCCAGTTCTGGCAGCGGCAGGCTGCGCCACTCCAGCGCCGGACCGCAAGCAGCAAGCCCGCTCGAAAACAGACAAAAAACCAGGAGGGCGCGTAAAAACATGGCCCGATTATGGCCACGCGGCCCTGTTAAGGGCGGCCCGCGGCCAAGCGCTCTGGGAACCTGCACGCGATCTCAATGAATCTGGGAACCAAAGGGGCCGCGCGCCAATCTCAGCGCAGTGCCGCCGCGTGGCGCACAATGGCGATTTGGAATTTACTCGGGGTGGCGCATGCGTACGAAGACGGTTTGGACAGTCTTGGCGGTGGTCGCGTTTGCAGCGATCGGCACTTGGCTGTTCTTGAACACTTCGCCCAAGCCCGCGCCACAATCGACATTCGTGCTGCTTGATGCCAGCAAGCTAAGCACCGAGGACCTGCGGGGCAAAGTCACGCTGGTCAATTTCTGGGCCACCAGTTGCACGACCTGCGTGGCCGAAATGCCAGAGCTGATTGCCACCCACCACAAATACCATGCACGCGGCTACGACACCCTCGCCGTGGCCATGAATTACGACCCGCCCAGCTATGTCGTGAACTTCGTCGAGACACGCAAAATTCCCTTCCAGGTCGCGCTCGACAATACCGGTGCGATTGCCAAAGCCTGGGGCGATGTACAGCTCACGCCGACAACGTACCTCGTGAACAAGCGTGGCGAAATCGTGAAAACCTATGTCGGTCCACCCAATTTCGATGAGCTGCACCAACTCATAGAAAAGCTGCTCGCAGAGGCCTGAGCGCCATTGAGTAGGGTTCTGGCCTGGCCCAGATCAGAGCCGGGGAAGGCGCTGGGCAATATCCTTTCGCAGGTTAATTTTTAGTGAAAATGGTCTCTTGCGCTTACCAATAGAGCGCCTGCAGCTATTAATTTTATAGTTTTGTTTGTTGAGATCGCTACCGTGACAAGCCTTGCAACTGCTGCCGGTACGCAGTGGCGGTTGCCGGCCTGGTATATCTGAGTCGCGAATAGACCTGCAGGGACACGCAAAGGCTTGTTTTACACTGGTACGCGTTCCAGCTCCCCGAATCCGCCCGTGCAGAACCCTTCCGTGATGATTCTCAACGCCCCTGGCGCCGACCATGTTCCGGCACTGCGAGAGCTATTTGAGGAATACGCATCCAGCCTGTCCGTTGATTTGGGTTTCCAGAATTTCCAGGAAGAACTCAGCAACCTGCCGGGTGAATATTCCCCACCGCGCGGGGCCTGGCTGTTGGCGCTGGTCGATGGTGCACCGGCAGGCTGCTGCGCGTTGCGTCCCTTGGACAGCGCCGACTACGCCAATGCGGCAGAAATGAAGCGTCTTTTTGTTCGCAAGGCATTTCGGGGGTTTGGCCTGGGACGGCAACTGGCAGAGGCTGCATTAGACGCCGCACGCGAGGGCGGATATGCAAGCGTGCTGCTCGATACGCTGGACGATATGGAGTCCGCGCGCGCGCTGTACCAGGAACTCGGGTTTTGCGAAATTCCGCCGTACTACCACAACCCTATTCCCGGCGCACACTACCTCAAGGCGAGCATCCTGTAGCCTTCAGGCGCTGTTAATTTTTAGGCATTTTAGGCCGCCAGCGCTTATAGGCATTGCCTTTATAGCTATCTATTTGATAGCTATCTGTACAGTGCCTCGATTTTTGCGGCAAAAAAAATGGCCCACGCAAATGGGCCATTTTTTTGCTGCACGCAGGAGCGTGCGAAGCAGGGGCGGATTAGACCAGCGCTGCCTTGGTCACCAAGCGGCTCGCCACCCAGTTTTTGGTTTTCGAGAGGGGACGGCTCTCCGTGATTTCAATCACGTCGCCCGTCTTGTACTCGTTGTTTTCGTCGTGCGCGTGGTACTTGCTCGACTTGCCGACGATCTTGCCGTAGAGCTCGTGCTTGACACGGCGCTCGACCAGCACGGTCACGGTTTTTTCACGCTTGTCGCTGACCACCTTGCCAACCAAGGTGCGCTTGAGGGATTTTTTAGCTTCCGTCATGTGTGCTCCTTACTTGGCGGCTTGCTTTTCAGCAAGGATGGTTTTGGCGCGGGCGATGTCACGGCGCGTGGTGCGCAGCGTGCCGGTGTTGCTCAGTTGTTGCGTAGCCTTTTGCATGCGCAGACCGAAATGGGCCTTTTGCAGGGCCTTGATTTCGTCCTGGATGCCAGCGACGTCCTTTTGACGCAGTTCAGCAGTATTCATATCAGTTTCTCCTGAACTCACTGGCCAATCATGCGCGTGACGAACGTCGTGCGCAGGGGCAGCTTGGCAGCTGCCAGGCGGAAGGCTTCGCGGGCGAGTTCTTCGGGTACGCCGATGATCTCGAACACGATCTTGCCGGGCTGGATTTCAGCCACGTAGAACTCGGGGTTGCCCTTACCGTTACCCATCCGCACTTCTGCGGGTTTGGCGGAAATTGGCTTGTCCGGGAATACGCGAATCCAGATGCGGCCACCACGCTTGACGTGGCGCGAAATGGCGCGGCGAGCGGCTTCCAATTGGCGGGCCGTCAGGCGACCGCGGTCGGTGCACTTGAGACCGAAATCACCAAACGCCACCGAGTTGCCCCGGGTTGCGACGCCAGTGTTGCGGCCTTTTTGCTCCTTGCGGTATTTGCGGCGAGCGGGTTGCAGCATGTTTTATTCTCCTTTTCCGTCCGCTGCTGTAGCGGGCGCGTCAACCTTGCGAACGCGCTTAACGGCGGTTGTATCGGCGCCACCGGCGCCAGCGGGCTTGTCGCTGCCATCGGCAGGCGCCACGTTGGTAGCGGCCGGGCGGCGCGGTGCGCCACGACCGGCACCAGGACCACGGTCGCGATCGCCACCAGGGCGGCCATCACGGCGTGGACCACGGGGACGGCGCTCGTCGTCCGGACGTGGGGTTTCCACGGCGGGCAGATCGTTGCGGCCCAGCGTATCGCCCTTGTAGACCCAGACCTTGACGCCGATGACGCCATAGGTGGTCTTGGCTTCCGAAGTACCGTAGTCGATGTCGGCGCGCAACGTGTGAAGTGGCACGCGGCCTTCGCGGTACCACTCGCAGCGGGCGATTTCGATGCCATTCAGACGGCCCGACGACATGATCTTGATGCCCAGGGCACCCAGACGCATGGCGTTCTGCATGGCGCGTTTCATGGCGCGGCGGAACATGATGCGCTTTTCCAGCTGCTGGGTGATGCTGTCGGCGATCAGCTTGGCATCGATTTCGGGCTTGCGCACTTCTTCGATGTTCACTGCGACGGGCACGCCCAGACGGATCGCGAGTTCCTTCTTGAGGTTCTCGATGTCTTCGCCCTTCTTGCCGATCACCACGCCCGGACGTGCCGAGTAAATGGTGATGCGGGCGTTCTTGGCGGGGCGCTCAATCAGGATGCGGGATACGGCGGCGTTCTTCAGCTTGGCCTTGAGGTACTCGCGCACCTTGATGTCTTCGGCCAGCATGCCGGCGAAGTCGCGGTTGCTGGCGTACCAGCGGCTGGCCCAGTTGCGGCTGACCGCGAGGCGGAAGCCGGTAGGATGGATTTTTTGTCCCATAGTCTTTCCAGGCCTTTAGTTGCCAACCGTCACGTACACATGGCACGTGGGCTTGCTGATGCGGTTGCCGCGGCCTTTGGCGCGCGCGGTGAAACGCTTGAGCGTGGTGCCTTGCTCGACGTAGATGGTCTTGACCTTCAGTTCATCGATATCGGCGCCGTCGTTGTGCTCAGCGTTGGCGATGGCGGATTCCAGAACCTTCCGGACGATTCCCGCAGCTTTTTTCTGCGTGAAGTTCAGGATGTTCAGGGCCTGGTCCACCTTCTTGCCGCGGATGAGGTCGGCAACGAGGCGGCCCTTGTCGACCGACAGACGGACGCCCCGGAGGACTGCACGTGTTTCAGACATGGTCGTTCCTTATTTCTTCGCTTTTTTATCAGCGGGGTGGCCCTTGAAGGTGCGCGTCAGGGCGAATTCGCCGAGCTTGTGGCCCACCATCTGGTCGGTGATATAGACCGGCACGTGCTGCTTGCCGTTGTGCACGGCAATCGTCAGGCCGATGAAGTCGGGAAGCACCATGGAGCGGCGCGACCAGGTCTTGACGGGCTTCTTGTCCTTGGTGGCAACGGCCTTTTCGACCTTTGCCAGCAAATGGTGGTCAACGAACGGACCTTTTTTGAGAGAGCGAGTCATTGGCTATCCCTTATTTCTTGCGGCGCGAAACAATCATGTTCTGCGTGCGCTTGTTGTTGCGGGTGCGATAACCCTTGGTCAGATTGCCCCATGGGTCGACTGCATGGCGGCCTTCGCCGGTGCGGCCTTCGCCACCACCGTGGGGGTGATCCACCGGGTTCATGGCAACGCCACGCACCGTCGGACGGATACCCATCCAGCGCTTGACACCGGCCTTGCCGAGCTGGCGCAGGCTGTGTTCTTCGTTGGCGACTTCACCAATCGTGGCGCGGCATTCGATGTGAATGCGGCGCACTTCACCCGAGCGCATGCGCACCTGGGCGTACATGGATTCGCGTGCCAGCAGCGTTGCCGAAGCACCCGCCGAGCGGGCGATCTGGGCACCAGCACCGGGCTTGAGCTCGATGCAGTGAATGGTCGAACCCACCGGAATGTTGCGAATCGGCAGGGTGTTGCCAGCGCGGATCGGGGATTCAGCGCCGGACATCAGCGTGCTGCCGACTTCCAGACCGCGCGGGGCGATGATGTAGCGGCGCTCGCCGTCGGCGTAGCACACCAAAGCGATGTGGGCCGTGCGGTTCGGGTCGTACTCGATGCGCTCAACCTTGGCGGCGATGCCGTCCTTGTTGCGCTTGAAGTCCACCACGCGGTAGTGGTGCTTGTGACCACCGCCCTTGTGGCGCGTCGTGATGTGGCCGTTGTTGTTGCGGCCAGCCTTCTGGAACTGGGGCTCCAGCAGCGGTGCATAGCCATCGCCCTTGTACAGGTGATCGCGCGTGACCTTCACCACGGCACGTTGGCCGGGCGAGGTGGGTTTCATCTTGATGACAGCCATGATTTACGCGGCCTCCCCGGAGAGGTTCAGCTCTTGACCGGGCTTGAGCGTCACATAAGCCTTGCGAACGTTGTCGCGACGGCCCATGGTCTTGCCAAAGCGCTTGGTCTTGCCTTTGGTGTTGAGAACCGAGACGCCCTTGACTTCCACCTTGAACAGCAGTTCTACAGCGGCTTTGATCTCGTGCTTGGTGGCGCTCTGCAGCACCTTGAACGTCACGGCATTGGATTTCTCAGCAACCATGGTGGCCTTTTCGGACACGATGGGGGCAACGAGAACCTGCATCAGACGGCCTTCGTCAAACTTGAGCGCGCTCATGCGAACATCTCCTTGAGTTGGTCGATCGCGGCCTTGGTAACGATGACCTTCTTGTACTGCACCAGCGACACCGGATCGGCGTAACGCGGCTCAACCACGTACACGTTCACGAGGTTGCGCGATGCCAGGTACAGGTTTTCGTCGACTTCGTCGGCGATCACCATCACGGACTGCAGGTTCATGGCCTTGAACTTGTCGGCCAGCACCTTGGTCTTGGGCGAATCGAGCTTCATCGAATCCACCACAGCCAGACGGCCTTCGCGGGCCAACTGCGAGAGGATGGCGGCCATGCCGGCGCGGTACATCTTCTTGTTGATCTTCTGCGTGAAGTTTTCGTCAGGCAAATTCGGGAAAATGCGACCGCCTCCGCGCCACAGAGGCGAGGACGTCATACCGGCGCGTGCGCGGCCGGTGCCCTTTTGCTTGAAAGGCTTCTTGGTCGAGTGGCGAACCTGTTCGCGGTCCTTCTGGGCACGGGTGCCCTGGCGGCCGTTGGCGCGGTAAGCGATGACGATCTGGTGCACCAGATCTTCGTTGTATTCGCGACCAAACACGGTCTCAGGAACGTCGAGCTTCGCTGAGCCCTGGCCTTGGTCATTGAGGAGTTCGAGCTGCATCAGTTCGCTCCTTTGGCAGCGGTAGCCTTGATGGCCGGGCGCACCGTCACGAACCCACCCTTGGAGCCCGGAACAGCGCCCTTGATCAAGAGCAGTTGGCGTGCTTCGTCAATACGAACCACGTCGAGGTTTTGGGTGGTGACCGTAACGTCGCCGAGGTGACCGGTCATGCGCTTGCCCGGAAACACGCGGCCCGGATCTTGCGCCATACCGATGGAGCCCGGCACGTTGTGCGAACGGCTGTTACCGTGCGACGCGCGCTGGGAAGACATGTTGTGACGCTTGATGGTGCCGGCAAAGCCCTTACCAATCGAAGTACCTTGCACGTCGACCTTTTGGCCCACGGTGAACAGGTCGGCCACGGGCACCGTGGCACCGGCGGCATATTTGCCGGCGACGTCTGCGGTAACGCGGAATTCCTGGATGATTTCGCCGGCTTCAACACCTGCCTTGGCAAGGTGACCCGCGGCGGGCTTGGTGACGCGGGAGGCCCGGCGCGCACCGAACGTGACCTGCAGGGCCACGTAGCCATCGTTCTCTTGGGTTTTGACCTGGGTGACGCGGTTGTTGGATACGTCGACCACCGTGACAGGGATTGCATCCCCTTCATCGGTGAACAAGCGCATCATGCCAACCTTGCGGCCCAGCAACCCGAGGGAGTTGCTCAGACTCATTTGTTTCTCCAAAACTCTCACCGCCGCGACTGCAATTGGCCGCGGCGTTGCGCCCGGGCATTCCCGCGCACATGAAAGACGGTTGATAAAACTCCGCCCTAAAAATCACTGCGCGTATAAAAAACGCACGCAAAAAAGGCGAAGCCACAAAGTATAACGCGAACTTCCTTTTTCGGCAAGTTCGCGTTATATGTGCAGGCCCCGTTGCACGGGGCAGGGTTTACTGCAGCTTGATTTCGACGTCCACGCCTGCGGGCAGGTCGAGCTTCATCAGTGCGTCCACCGTCTTGTCGGTCGGGTCGACGATGTCCATCAGACGCTGGTGCGTGCGGATTTCGAGCTGGTCGCGGCTGGTCTTGTTGACGTGCGGCGAACGCAGGATGTCGAAACGCTTCATGCGTGTCGGCAGGGGCACGGGGCCCTTGACGATCGCGCCGGTGCGCTTGGCAGTGTCAACGATTTCCGCTGCGGACTGGTCGATCAGCTTGTAATCGAAGGCCTTGAGACGGATGCGGATTTTTTGCTTGGACATGGCAAGTTCCTGTGTGTGCTTAAGGTTTAAGCAATGATCTTGGCAACAACGCCCGCGCCGACGGTGCGGCCGCCTTCGCGGATAGCAAAGCGCAGACCTTCTTCCATGGCGATGGGGTTGATCAGCTTGACCGTGATCGACACGTTGTCGCCAGGCATGACCATTTCCTTGTCGGCAGGCAACTCGATCGCGCCCGTCACGTCCGTCGTGCGGAAGTAAAACTGGGGGCGGTAGTTGTTGAAGAACGGCGTATGGCGGCCGCCTTCGTCCTTGGACAGGACGTACACCTCAGCGGTGAAGTGCGTGTGCGGCTTGATCGAGCCGGGTTTGCACAGCACTTGGCCGCGTTCGACGTCTTCGCGCTTGGTGCCGCGCAGCAGCAGGCCGACGTTGTCGCCAGCTTGGCCTTGGTCGAGCAACTTGCGGAACATTTCCACGCCGGTGCAGGTGGTCTTGGCGGTGTCCTTGATGCCGACGATTTCGATTTCTTCGCCGACCTTGATGACGCCGCGCTCGATACGGCCCGTGACCACGGTGCCACGACCGGAGATGGAGAACACGTCTTCCACGGGCATCAGGAAGGCGCCGTCCACGGCACGCTCAGGCGTGGGGATGTAGGTGTCCAGGGCTTCAGCGAGCTTCATGATGGCCTGCTCGCCCAGAGGGCCCTTGTCGCCTTCCAGGGCGAGCTTGGCGGAGCCGCGAATGATCGGGGTGTCGTCGCCAGGGAAATCGTATTTGTCGAGGAGTTCGCGCACTTCCATTTCGACGAGTTCGAGGAGTTCCTCGTCGTCGACCATGTCGCACTTGTTCAGGAACACGATGATGTAGGGCACGCCGACCTGGCGGGCCAGCAGGATGTGCTCGCGCGTCTGGGGCATTGGGCCGTCAGCGGCCGAGCACACGAGGATGGCGCCGTCCATCTGGGCGGCACCGGTGATCATGTTCTTCACATAGTCGGCGTGGCCAGGGCAGTCCACGTGGGCGTAGTGGCGATTCTGCGTTTCGTATTCCACGTGAGCCGTGTTGATCGTGATGCCGCGGGCCTTTTCTTCCGGAGCCGCGTCGATCTGGTCGTAGGCCTTGGCTTCACCGCCGAACTTGGCGGACAGCACGGTGGCAATCGCCGCCGTCAGCGTCGTCTTGCCGTGGTCCACGTGGCCGATCGTGCCGACGTTGACGTGCGGCTTGGTACGTTCGAATTTTCCTTTTGCCATTTCCAATTCTCCAAAGAGCGATGCCTGTGTATAGGTTTAACGTCTGCACCCGGTTGCTTGGTCGCCCCGCACAGGACAACGGGACGGCACCGGATCGCAGATTGCAAAAAACTATTTGCTACTGAAAAAATAGCTGTCTGCGCTTGATAGATAAGCGCTAGAGGCCATTTTGACCATGAATTCACCTAGCAGAGAGGGCAGAACAGCCAGGCTGACCTGCCCCCATCCAGTCAGAGGGGCCAGAGCAGCGGAGCTGATCTGACCCCAAGGACTTATTTGGCCCTTGCCGCCATGATGGCTTCAGACACATTGCGCGGGGCTTCCGAGTAATGCTTGAATTCCATCGTGTAGGTGGCACGCCCCTGCGTGGCCGAACGCAGCGTCGTGGAATAGCCAAACATTTCCGACAGCGGCACTTCGGCGCGGATGGCCTTGCCACCGCCCGGGATGTCGTCCATGCCCTGCACCATGCCGCGGCGTGAGGACAGATCGCCCATCACGTTGCCGGCGTAGTCTTCGGGCGTTTCGACTTCCACCGCCATCATGGGCTCCAGGATGACAGGGCTGGCCTTGCGGCAGCCTTCCTTGAAACCGAAGATGGCGGCCATCTTGAACGCCAGTTCGTTCGAGTCCACGTCGTGGTACGAACCGAAGTGCAGCGTGACCTTGACGTCCACCACCGGGTAGCCGGCCAGCACGCCTTGCGTGACGGCTTCGTTGATACCCTTTTCCACGGCGGGGATGAATTCGCGCGGCACCACGCCGCCCTTGATGGCGTCGACGAATTCGATGCCCTTGCCGGCTTCGTTCGGCTCGATCTTGAGCACGACGTGACCGTACTGGCCCTTGCCGCCGGACTGGCGCACGAACTTGCCTTCGGCATCTTCCACCGTCTTGCGGATGGTTTCGCGGTACGCCACCTGGGGCTTGCCGACGTTGGCCTCCACGCCAAATTCACGCTTCATGCGGTCGACCAGAATTTCCAGGTGCAGCTCGCCCATGCCGGAAATGATGGTTTGGCCGGATTCTTCGTCGGTGCGCACGCGGAACGACGGGTCTTCGGCAGCCAGGCGCTGCAGGGCGATGCCCATCTTTTCCTGGTCGGCCTTGGTCTTGGGTTCCACGGCCTGCGAGATCACGGGCTCCGGGAACACCATGCGTTCGAGCACGATGGGCGAAGCGACGTCGCACAGCGTTTCGCCGGTGGTCACTTCCTTCAGGCCCACGCAGGCGGCGATGTCGCCGGCGCGGATTTCGTCGACTTCGACGCGGTCGTTGGCCATCATCTGCACGATCCGGCCGATGCGTTCCTTCTTGCCCTTGACCGAGTTGAAGACCGTGTCGCCCTTGGTCAGCACGCCGGAGTAGACGCGCACGAACGTGAGCTGCCCGACGAACGGGTCGGTCATGAGCTTGAACGCGAGTGCAGAGAACTTCTCGGTGTCGTCGGCCTTGCGGGTGACTGGCTGCTCTTCCTCGTCCGTGCCCGTGACATCCGGAATGTCGGTAGGCGCGGGCAGATAGTCGATGACAGCGTCCAGCATGCGCTGCACACCCTTGTTCTTGAACGCAGTGCCACACAGCATGGGGTGGATTTCGGTCGCGATGGTGCGCATGCGCAGGCCGAGCTTGATTTCGTCTTCGGTCAAGCTACCTTCTTCAAGGTACTTGTTCATCAACTCTTCCGAAGCTTCGGCAGCGGCCTCGACCATCTTTTCGCGCCATTCGTTGGCGGACGCGACCAGATCGGCAGGGATGTCTTCGTAGCTGAACTTCATGCCCTGCGACGCTTCGTCCCAGATGATGGCCTTCATCTTCAGCAGATCGACCACACCGACGAACTTCTCCTCGGCACCGATCGGAATGACGACGGGCACCGGGTTGGCCTTCAGGCGCAGCTTCATCTGGTCGTAGACCTTGAAGAAGTTGGCACCGGTACGGTCCATCTTGTTCACAAAGGCCAGACGCGGCACCTTGTACTTGTTGGCCTGGCGCCACACGGTTTCCGACTGGGGCTGCACGCCGCCCACGGCGCAGTACACCATGCAGGCACCGTCCAGGACGCGCATGGAACGCTCCACCTCAATGGTGAAGTCCACGTGGCCGGGGGTGTCAATGATGTTGAAGCGGTGCTCAGGGTAGGACAGGTCCATGCCCTTCCAGAAGCAGGTAACAGCCGCCGACGTGATCGTGATGCCGCGCTCTTGCTCTTGCTCCATCCAGTCCATGGTGGCGGCACCGTCGTGAACTTCACCAATCTTGTGGTTCACGCCGGTATAGAAAAGAATGCGCTCGGTCGTCGTGGTCTTGCCAGCGTCGATGTGGGCCGAGATACCGATATTGCGGTAGCGCTCGATGGGGGTCTTGCGTGCCATGATGTGCTTTCGTTAACGGCTGAAAGCCCGCCCGCCAAGGAGGCGGGTCGGGCTTCCAGACTTCGGAATATGGGGACGAAACTTAGAAGCGGAAGTGGCTGAAAGCCTTGTTGGCTTCGGCCATGCGGTGCACTTCGTCACGCTTCTTCATGGCGCCGCCACGGCCTTCGGTGGCCTCCAGAATCTCGTTGGCCAGGCGTTGTGCCATCGATTTTTCGCCGCGCTTGCGGGCGGCTTCCTTGATCCAGCGCATCGACAGCGCCAGACGGCGCACCGGGCGCACTTCCACAGGCACCTGGTAGTTCGCGCCACCGACACGGCGCGACTTGACTTCGACCATGGGCTTGACGTTGTTGATGGCCACAACGAAAGCTTCCAGCGGGTCTTTGTCGGGATTCTTCTTCTCGATGAGGTCAAGCGCGCCATAAATGATGCGCTCGGCCACAGCCTTCTTGCCGCCTTCCATGATCACGTTCATGAATTTGGACAGCTCTACATTGCCGAATTTAGGGTCCGGCAAGATTTCACGTTTGGGAACTTCGCGACGACGTGGCATTTTTCACCTCAATATTTGCTTCAGTTGGCGCCTTTTCAGAACGCCGCGAGAGCCATACAAAACTCTCACTTACTCGACCCGCGCAAGACATTTGCGTTTGGGGTCACTTCGCTTGCACGGCCCGCCAAGGCACGGCAAACACCGATGTACTGGACAGAAACCTGGCTCAGGGCCCGGTTTACTTGGCCTTGGGCTTCTTGGCGCCGTACTTGGAGCGCGACTGCTTGCGGTCTTTCACGCCTTGCAAGTCGAGCGAGCCGCGCACGATGTGGTAGCGCACACCAGGCAAGTCCTTCACACGACCGCCGCGCACCAGCACGACGCTGTGCTCTTGCAGGTTGTGGCCTTCGCCGCCGATGTAGGAAATGACCTCGAAACCGTTCGTCAGACGAACCTTGGCAACTTTGCGCAGAGCAGAGTTAGGTTTCTTGGGGGTGGTGGTGTACACACGGGTGCAGACACCACGGCGCTGCGGCGAGTTTTCCATCGCCGGGCTTTTGGATTTGGTCTTTTCGACCTCGCGCCCGTGACGCACGAGCTGGTTAATGGTTGGCATGAATACTGACGTCCCTAAACGTGAAATCTAGCGTGATAAGCGAAAACGTGTTTCCCTTCGGAAATTCCGAAAAGCCTTCAAATGTAGCAGCAAAGCCTGCATGGGGCAAGCGGGTCCGAGCTTTCAGGCCGGGCCCAGCCCCGCCACCACCCTCAACACAGGCACGCTTTAGGCGAGCGGCGCCGTGCAAGGGCCGCCCCGCCGCATCGGCGGCGCCCCCTTCCTGGCAAAGCCAAGAGAAGGGGCTGAGGGCTGCAACTCCAAGCCTGCCCGCGCAGGGGGTTGTATCTTCTACTTGATCCAGAGGCGGATCGCATCCCAGGCGCGGCCGAAGATGCCAGCCTGCGGAACATCGTCGAGCGCCACCAGCGGCACTTCGCGCACCGTCTGGTCGCCCACAACGACCTTGAGCTTGCCGACTTCCTGTCCTTTGGTAAACGGCGCCACCAGCGGGTCTTGGCGGACGACCTGTGTCTTCACCTTGCCGGCGCTGCCTGCCGGGACGGAAATGACGATGGGGTCGGCACTGCCAATCTTGAGGGTGCTTTGTGTGCCCTTCCAGACCGCCGGCGTCTCCACGGCCTGGTTGGCGTCAAAGAGTTTGACCGCATCAAAGGCTGTGTACCCCCAGTTGAGCAGCTTCTGGCTTTCGTTGGCGCGGGCGTTTTCGCTGGTAGTGCCGAGCACGATGGCAATCAGGCGACGCTCACCGACGTTGGGAAAGTCGCGGTGCGCAGTGGCAACCAGGCAGTAGCCTGCGGCAGCGGTGTGGCCAGTCTTCATGCCATCGACCGACGGATCACGAAACAGCAGGTAGTTGCGGTTTTGGCTGTTCGACTTCGGCGTACCGGGGTAGAGATACTGCTTGGCCGCGTAGTAGTGCATGTACTCGGGGAAATCGTGGCGCAGGCGCGCCGTGATGGTGGCGAGGTCGCGCGCCGTGGTGATGTGGCCAGCCTCGGTCAGGCCGTCGGGGTTCTTGTAGGCCGTTCCTTTGAGACCCATGGCCGCAGCTTCTTCGTTCATCATCTTGACGAACTGCTCGGCCGTACCGCCCACGCCCTCGGCCAGCGCCATGGTGGCGTCGTTGCCCGACTGGATGACCATGCCACTGATCAAGTCACCGACTGGCACCTGCATCTTGGGGTCGATGAACATGCGCGAGCCCGGCATCTTCCAGGCGCGCTCACTCACCGGAAATTTTTGCTCCAGCGTGATTTTCTTGGCGCGCAGGGCATCAAAAACGACATAAGAAGCCATCAGCTTGGTCAGCGATGCCTGTTCCACCGGCGCGTCGATGTCCTTGGCGGCCAGAATCTGCCCGGAGGTGGCATCCATCAGCAGGTAATTGCGCGCAGCGATCTCCGGTGGCTGCGGTGCTTGAGCGAAGGCACCGCCGGCAGCAGCAACGGCAAAAATGGGAAAAACGAGGGCGCGCAGGGCGCGAAAGATTCGGTTCATGGAGCTCGCGGAGGGTCTAAAGTGAAAAAACGGCATGCCGCCTGGGCGGCACGCAAGCGCATTGCGTCAGCCCGGGGCCTGCAGGTGGCGCACCACCAAATTCTTGAGCAGCGGCAATTGTCCGTGAAAGAAATGCCCTACTCCGGGAATCACGGTAACCGGTAGTGTCTGCGGCCGCGCCCAGTCGAGCACGCTGGCGAGCGGCACGGTGTCGTCGCTCTCGCCGTGCAGCACGAGTGTGCGTGCGTGGGCCTCTGCCGGTACGGAGGCGACCGCAAAGCGGCTGGCGGCCGTTCCCACCAACACGGCGTGCCGCACGTCGCGCGCACTCCACAATTGCGCCAAGGCGTGGCTGGTGACGAAGGCACCAAAAGAAAAACCTGCCAGGGCGATAGGACCATCCGCAGCCACCTGATCCACGACCGCCAGCAGATCGGCAAGCTCGCCGCGGCCCGCGTCGTGGGTGCCAGCGCTCTCGCCTACGCCACGAAAGTTGAAACGCACCGCGGTGTAACCGCACTGCACGAAGGCTCGGGCCAGCGTCTGGACCACCTTGTTGTGCATGGTGCCGCCAAACAGCGGATGCGGATGCGCCAGCACGGCCACGCCGTGTGCCGCCGCGGCGGTATCGCGCAGCGCCTCAAGGGCGCCAGCTTCGCCCTGCAGGACCAGGCGTTCGGTTTGGGCGTTCAATGGACTACTTTTTTAATAGCTAACAGCGCTTATAGGATAAGCGCCAGAGGCCGATTTGACTGTATTTTTTGGCACATCTACCGGTGCGCACCGAACAGGTTGAGCGTTTCTTAGCGCCCAAGTTCCGGCGGCGTGCGCAAGCGCTCGACCACCACGCCGCGCACCAGGTGCGAATCGACGATCTCGTCGATGTCGGACAGGTCCACGTAGCTGTACCAGACGCCTTCGGGATAGACCACCGCCACCGGCCCGGCGGCGCAGCGGTCCAGGCAGCCCGACTTGTTCACCCGCACCTTGCCTGGGCCGGCGAGGCCGGCGGCCTTGACGCGCGACTTGCAATGCTCGAACGCGGCCTGGGCGCCGTGCTGGGCGCAGCAGGCCTCGCCATTGGAGCGTTCATTAAGGCAGAAAAAAATATGGCGCGCAAAGTAGCCGGGCGCTGCGGCAGTGGATTCGCTCATGTCTGCATTCTAAAAGTGTGCCGGGCGCTGCCTCAGCCACGCTCGGGCAGTGCCCGGCGCGAAGCGCGCTGCAGCACGTAGACCAGCGTAACGTAAGGCCAAAGCCAGCCCAGCCATTGGCCCAGGCCGTAGAAGCGGATGAAGCGGCCCTGCTCCCAGTCGACCAGCGTCTGAGCGAAGTAGGCGCTGGTGGGCGCGTCGTTCAGCAGTGCCAGATGCAGGCTGATCACCACCAGCAGCACCACAGCGCAGGCGCGCTGGCGCAGCCCGATGGCGGCGGCCGCCAGCAGCAAGCCCAATACGATGCCGGCGCGCGCAGGCGCACTCAGCCACGCCCAGGCGTGCGATGGCCCCCAACTCAGCGCCGAGGACAGCGCCGTCACCCCCACGCCTATCACCGCAGCCGACAACAGCAGCGCCACCCGCCGGGCTGGCTGGCGCGCCACACTGAAAGCGAGCAAACAGGGCGCCAGCAGGCCCAGGCCCACGCAGAGCGCTTCGACCGCAGGCGAGAGCGCCTCCAGCGGCGCCTGGCGCACGGGCAGCCAGTCGTAAAACGGTGTGCCATCGAAAAGGTCGTCCAGCACGGCTTCGAGTCGCTCGATCACCTGGCCCAATCCAAACGGCTCGGCCGCCGGAAACAGCAGCGCCCACGGCCAAAGCGCCAGCAACACCAGGGCTCCGCGCGCATCGCGGGCAAACCAGCGCGCGCGAAAGCGGCTCCAGTGGTCCAGCGCACCCAGGCGCTCGAGCCCTGCGGCCGTCACTGCGCCAAGCAATATGCCGGCAGAATTCAGCAGCAGATCGAGGTTGGAGGAAACGCGCTTGGGCAGGTAGATCTGCAGGAACTCCATCAGGAGCGACAGCACCGTCCCGATCACGAACGCCAGTGGAACCGCCGAGCGCGGCCAGCCACTGCGCGTGAACCCCAGCGCCAGCAGGAAACCGAACGGCGCGTAGCCGGCAACGTTGATGCCGACGTCAAAACCCGTCCAGTAATGCGGCAAGGGCGCCACAAGGAACTCCCAGGGCGCAACCCCCTGCGCGCGCCAGCCCTCAAACGGGAACAGGCTGGCAAAAATGATCAGCGCGGTATATACCAGCGCCAGGGGCCAGGCAATGGTCTTTTCCATACACCGCGCCTTGGCCACCTCAGAACGGCTTGACCACCACCAGCACGACGATGGCCAGCAGCAGCAGCACGGGCATTTCATTGAACCACCGGTACCAGCGGTGGCTGTGCGTGTTCTGCTCGGCACCAAATTTGCGCAGCAGCACCCCGCAGGCGTGGTGGTAGCCGAGCACCAGCAGCACCAGGGCCAGCTTGGCATGCAGCCAGCCATTGCCCGGCCCTCTGCCGATACCATAGCCCAGCCACAGCCACAGGCCGAGCCCCACGGCCGGCACCGCCAGCAGCGTGGTGAAGCGCATGAGCTTTTTCGCCATCAGCATCAGGCGCTCACGCTCGGCGACCGACCCGGGCGAGACCATGGCCAGATTGACGAAGATGCGCGGCAGGTAGAACAAACCAGCAAACCAGCTGGTGACGAAAACGATGTGGAGAGATTTGACCCAAAGCATGGGGGCAGTTTAGGCGCCCCGGTACATCTTGCGGGACTGGTGCACAATTTTCGGATGCATCTCTCCAGCCCAGCCCCCTTTCCTACCGCACGTCCGCGCCGCCTGCGCCACGACGCTTTCACCCGCAACCTGGTGCGCGAGCACCGGCTCACGGCGCACGACCTGATCTACCCGGTGTTCGTGCACGAAGGCCAAAACATCCGCCAGGCCGTGCCCTCCATGCCCGGCGTGGACCGCCTCAGCCTGGACCTGCTGCTGCCCGTGGCGGAGGAATGCGCCACGCTCGGGATTCCGGTGATGGCGCTGTTCCCCTCGATCGACGCGGCGCTCAAGACGCCGGACGGCAAGGAGGCGCTCAACCCGGATGGCCTGATCCCGCGCGTGGTGCGGGCCCTCAAAAAGGAATTCCCCGACCTGGGCGTGATGACCGACGTGGCGCTCGACCCCTACACCAGCCACGGCCAGGACGGCCTGCTGGACGACACCGGCTACATCCTCAACGACGTGACGGTGGAAATGCTGACCGGCCAGGCGCTCACGCACGCCGAGGCGGGCGTGGACATCGTCGCACCCAGCGACATGATGGATGGGCGCATTGGCGCCATCCGCAACGCGCTGGAAGCCCACGGCCACATCCACACCCGCATCATGGCCTACAGCGCCAAGTACGCCAGCGCCTTCTACGGCCCGTTCCGCGATGCCGTGGGCACACGCGGCGCGCTCGGCAAAGCCGACAAGAACTGCTACCAGATGGACCCCGGCAACACCGACGAGGCACTGCGCGAAGTGGCGATCGACATCGCCGAAGGCGCCGACATGGTGATGGTCAAGCCCGGCATGCCTTACCTGGACGTGGTGCGCCGCGTGAAAGACGAGTTCAAGGTGCCCACCTTCGCCTACCAGGTATCAGGCGAATACGCCATGCTCAAGGCCGCCGCGCACAACGGCTGGTTGGACCACGACGCGGTGATGATGGAGAGCCTGCTGGCCTTCAAGCGCGCAGGGGCCGACGGCGTGCTGACGTACTTCGCGCGGGACGCTGCACGCTTACTCCTGAATCGATAGCTGGTTGCGCAATACCAACGGGCGCTAGGGAGCCTCTGCACGAATCGTCGCGCCGTGTGCATCTGCGGCCTCGGACGATCTGCAGCGTTGCAAATCCTCGCGATAGCTACGGCTATCGCTGCAGTTTGCGCCTTGCAGCTCATCCCGATCCGCAGCGCCCACTTGCCACGCGATTCGTGCAGAGGCTCCCTAGAGGCCAATTTGACTGTTATTTTGGCGCCATGATTCACGAACGAAGCCCCCCACAACCGTCGCTGCTTGCCATGGCGGGCACGGTGCTGTTCTATATGGCAGTGGCCGAGGCCACGGCCATACCCCTGCCCGGTCAGGGGCTGGAGCAACTGCTGCAACCGGCCAGCGGGCTGGCCTTGGTGCTGCTGGTTGTGGGTGGTCTGCAACTGGCGCCGGCCCTCTTCATCGGCAGCCTGCTCAGCGGGCTGCTGGCGGGCAATGCGCCGCTGGCCGCGCTGGCCGCAGCGCTGGGCACCGTCACGGCGGCCTGGCTCTCTTGCGCGCTCCTGCTGCGGCAGCCAGATTTTGACAAGGACCATCCCAACTTCAGGATCATTCGGCATGTGCTGCTGTGGGTGTGCGGTGCCGGGGCCGGGGCCGGCGCGCTGGTGGCCAGCACGGGGTTGCTGCTGGCGGGAGAAATCGCCCCCTCCGCCTGGACCGGGCATCTCCTGCATTGGTGGCTGGGGTGCTCGCTGGGCAGCCTGCTGATCGCGCCCATGGCCCTGTCCTACCGACGGACGCTGCGCTTCCCGGAACCCCTGCGCCATGTGGGCGAAGGCATTCTGGTCTGGCTTCTGGCCATGGCTTGCGCTGTCGCCATTTTCGGCAGCACGCACAACCCGGTACTGGCCTCGCTGGCCAACGCCTACTGGATGTTCCTGTTCGTGACCTGGTCGGGCGTGCGCCTGGGTCTGCTCTCCACCACGGCGTTGCTGTGCATGATCGCGCTGCAGGCTCTGTGGGGCACCTACCAGCGCACCGGCTTCTTTGCCCGCGACATCGCCGTCAACCACGGTTTTGGTTACTGGTCGTACATGGTGATCCTGGCGGTGGTGGGACTGTCGCTGGCGGCCTACATCGCCGAGCGCAGGCGCCAGAAAGCCGCACTGCGCGTGGCGGCCATCGCCTTCGAATGCCAGGAGGGCATGCTCATCACCGATGCGCAGGGCGTGATCCTGCAGGCCAACCAGTCGTTCCTGCGGATGTCGGGCTATGAGGCCCACGAGGTATTGGGCAAGACCCCTCATTTCCTGTTGTCCGTGACGGACGCGCCCCCCGAAGGGCCCGCACAGACCGCGCTGGATTTTTCCCCCCAGCACGCCGTGCAGCGCAGGCAATGGCACCAGCGCAAGTCCGGCGAGGTCTACCCCGCCTGGATCACGCTGAGCCCCGTCAAGGATCTGCAGGCGCACACCACGCACTACGTGGTGACCATGACCGACATCACCAACTTGCTTCAGCAGGAAGCACAGCGCCGCAAGATGGAGCAGGCGCAGCGTGAAGCCCTGGTGCAGGAAGTGCACCACCGCATCAAGAACAACCTGCAGGGCATCATGGGCATGCTGCGTACGCTCGACCAACAGCACCCCGATCTGCACGGCCCCATCACCCAGGTCATCGGGCAGATTCACAGCATCGCCGTCATCCACGGCCTGCAAGGCCGCGCCAACGCCGACCAGGTGCGGCTGTGCGAGCTGACCTGCGCCGTGGCGGCGGGCATTGAATCGCTCTGGCACACCCCCATCCATGTGGACATTCCCACGCCCTGGCAGGTATGCCGCATCAACCCCACCGAGGCCGTTCCCGTGGCGCTGGTGCTCAACGAGCTGATGCTCAACGCTGTCAAGCATGGTGGCAAGCAGCACCAGGATGTCCAGGTCGTGCTGCGCAAGGGAGCGCAACCGGACCATGTCCACATCACCATCGCCAACCCCGGACAATGGCCTGCATCGCCACCTTCTGCCAAGGGCGGGCACAGCCTGGTGTCGGCGCTCATGCCCCGCAGCGGCGCCACCGTAACACGCACGCAGGAGGCCGACCGGGCCGTGCTGCGCCTGGAATTTTCCCCTCCGGTCATCCATCTCGAAACAGCGCCAGCACCATGAACGCTTCTGCCTCCGATCCCGCGCCCGCCCATCTGCTGCTGGTGGACGACGACCGCCTCATCCTGGCCACGCTGTCGAGCGGGCTGCAGGACATGGGCTACCAGGTCAGCACCGCTGAATCCGTGGACGATGCCGAAGCGCTGCTGACCGGCGGACTGCGCCCGGATCTGGCCATCGTGGACGTGCGCATGCCCGGACGCGACGGCCTGGAACTGGCCGACCGCCTGCGCAACCTGGACCACATCCCGTTTCTGATGCTCAGCGCCTTCAGCGACACCCAGAATGTTGATCGTGCTTCGGGTTTTGGCGCGCTGGGCTACCTGGTCAAGCCAATGGACGTGGTCCAAATCCGGCCCACCATAGAAGCCGCGTTGCAGCGGGCCCAGGAAATTGACCAGCTGCGCCAGTCCCGTGCCCAATTGCAGGAGGCGCTTGATGGCGACCGCAGCATCAACGTGGCCACCGGCATCACCATGATGCAGTACCGGTTGCCGCGCACCGCTGCGTTCGAGCTGCTGCGCTCGGCTGCACGCTCGCAGCGGCGCAAGCTGGCCGGGCTGGCCAAGGAAGTGATCGACACCAGCGACCGCTTGCACACGGTGACAAAGCCGTGACACAAGTCAAGGGTTTACCCTTATTAAAAGTTACAAACCCATACAACAAAATCCCCAGCTCTGGCTCACGCCTGCCCCGCCCCGCAGCCTGAGCCCTTGAGGCCCCGAACACGCCTCGCACCCTGCCACGGCCTTGCGCCCGTGGGCACAGGCCAATGTTCGGTTCCTCTACAACCCTTCCCGTACCCACCGTGCACCTGCGTGCACGCATGGCCAGGCGATGACCGGCGCTCCGCTTGCGCACGATGCTGCGCCGTGGCCGTCCACGCCCGGCTCGCCGCAGGGCATGGGGTACAGCCTGTTTTCGCATTTCCGCATTGGCACGCGCCTGGCAGTCTTGATGGTGCTGGCGGCAACGATCAGCGCCCTGCTGGCGGCCATGGGCATCCGGGGGCTAGCGGCGGCCAACGAAAGCCTGCGCACGGTGTACGAGGAGCGCATGGCCCCGGTGCGAAGCCTGGGGCAGATTACCCACCTGATGCTCTCCAACCAGCTTCAGCTGCAGATGGCGCTGGCTCCACCCCACGCGGCAGGCAGCGCAGCGCGGGCCACCTTACAGCCAGACCTGGCACGCAGTGCGGCACAGGCCATAGAGCACAACATGCTCGCCATCGACCGGCTCTGGGCCCCCTATGCCGCCACACCGAAGGCGCCGCAGGAAGCCGCGCTGGCAGAACACTTTGCCCACCAGCGCGCAGCCTACCTGCGCGAGGCGGTAAAGCCCGCCATCGACGCGCTGCGCAGCCTGGACTACGCAGGCGCCCAGCACCTGGCCGACACAGCGCGCACGCTGTACGAGCGCGCCAGCCCGGACATCCAGGCTTTAACCGACCTGCAGTTCGAGCTGGCCCATGCCACCTACGAGGCGGGCATACAACGCCACGCGCAAACACGCCAACTGGCGCTGGGTGCGCTGTTGGCCTCCATGGCCTTGCTCGGGTTCCTGGGTGCCATGCTGATCCGATCGATCGTCCGTCCCCTGCAGCAGGTCAGTGCCGTGTTCCGCAAAATTGCCGCCGGGCAACTGGACTCACTCATCGTCGTCGAGGGCAAGGACGAAATCAGCACGCTGCTCTTCGAGTTGCGCGCCATGCAGTCGCGCCTTGCCACCAACGAAAAGGCGATTCATGAGCTGGCGTATTTCGACCCCTTGACCCATTTGCCCAATCGGCGCCTGCTGCGCGACCGCATCCAGAGGGCGCTGGACGCCAGCGGCCAGGACGACCAGCATCGCGCGGTGCTGCTGCTGGATCTGGACAACTTCAAAACCATCAACGACACACTGGGGCACGAAGTAGGCGACCAGTACCTGGTGGAGATGGCCTGCCGCTTTCGCGAGGTCGCGCGCGCGCCCCATTCGGTCGCGCGCATCGGTGGCGATGAATTCGTCGTCTTGATGGACGACCTGCCCACCGCTGAAGCACAGGCCCTTGCGCAGGCCGATGCCCTGGCGCGGCAGCTGCTGGCCAGTGCCGCCCGGCCCTGCCTCTTGCAAGGGCAGATGCACCACGGAAGCGCCAGCATCGGCATCTGCCTGTTTCGACGCGGCAACGCCAGCATCCACGAACTGCTCAAGCGGTCCGACACGGCCATGTACCAGGCCAAGAACGCCGGGCGCAACAGCTACCGCCTGTTCGACCCTGCCTTGCAGGCCGATGTGGAAACCCGTGCGGCCCTGGAAACCGCCCTGCGCGATGCGATCAGCGAAGGCCAGCTGGCCCTGCATTTCCAGGTGCAAGTCGACCACGGTGGACAAGCGCTGGGAGCCGAAGTCCTGCTGCGCTGGGAACACCCCGTGTACGGCCATGTGCCACCCGCACAGTTCATTCCTATCGCGGAAGCCTCCGGACTCATCCTGCCCATTGGAGAGTGGGTGCTGCAGCAGGCCTGCGCGCAACTCGGGGCGTGGGCGGAGCAATCCCAGACCCGGCACCTGGAACTGGCCGTCAACGTCAGTGCAAGGCAGTTCCGGCACCCGGATTTCGTGTCCCAGGTGTGCGAGGCCCTCAAACAGTCTGGCGCGCCGCCCACCCGCCTGGTGCTGGAGTTGACCGAAAGCCTGGTGCTCCACGACGTTGCCGATACCGTGGCCAAGATGCAGGCCCTGCGCCGACATGGCGTGCGCTTCGCGCTGGACGACTTTGGCACGGGCTACTCGTCCCTGGCGCACCTCAGGCGACTGCCGCTGCACCAGCTCAAGATCGACCGCAGCTTTGTGCAGGACATCGTCATTGAACCGGGCGATGCGGCCATCGTCCAGACCATCATCGGCATGGCCCGCAACCTTGGCCTGAGCGTGATTGCCGAGGGCGTGGAAACGCAGGCGCAACGCCTTGCCCTGCAGCGGCTCGACTGCACGGTCTTCCAGGGCTTCCTGTTCGGTCGCCCGCAGCCGCTGAGCGCCTTCGAGACCTGGCTGGCCCAGCCCCCCACCCCCATTTCCCTTTTTGCAACGGCCCTTGCAGTGCCACTCAACCCAAGAGAGTTTTCATGAACCGTTTCAAAATTTCGACCCGTGTTGCCGTTCTGGCCGGCCTTTTGTCTCTGCTGCTCCTGGGCATTGGGGGCCTGGGCCTGTGGGGCCTGGCCCAGACCAACCAGGCGCTGCGCTCCCTGTACCAGGACAACCTGGTGACAACGTCGGAGGTGCACCAGATCGAGGCCCTGTTGCTGCGCAACCGTCTGGCGCTGGCCGTGGCCCAGGTGACGCCCGATGCCGCCACCATCCAGTCCAGCACCACCGAGGTGGAAAACAATATCGCCGCCATCACCCGCCTCTGGGACGGCTATCTTGCGCGCCCCCACAGCGCGGAAGAAGCCGCACTGGCCCAGCGCTTCACGCAAGACCGCAAGCGCTTTGTGCAAGAGGGCCTTTTGGTGACCGTGGCCGCGCTCAAGGCCAACGACATGCCCGCAGCAGAACGCGCCGTGGTCGAGAAAATTCGCCCTTTGTATGCCCCGGTGGGCGACGAGATCAAGGCCATGATTGCCATCCAGTTCGAGGCCGCCCGCAAGGCCGCCGAAGCCGCCGATACGCGCTACGCCACCATACGCGCCGCCGCGGTTGCCTCCATTCTTTCCGGCCTGCTGTTTGCCGCACTGTTCGCTGCCGCCCTGGTGCGCGGCATTTCCCGTTCCCTGGGATACGCCATCGGCGTGGCCCAGACCATCGCCCAAGGCGACCTGACCCGCCCGGTCACGGTGCAGGGCCAGGACGAAGCCGCCCAGGTACTGCATGCGCTGGGCGCCATGCAGCAGCAACTGACCGGCATCGTCACCCACATTCGCGAAGGCGGTGAGAGCCTGGCCAGCGCATCGGCGCAGATTTCGTCGGGCAACCACGACCTGGCCAGCCGCACCGAACAGCAGGCCAGCGCCCTGGAACAGACGGCGGCCGCCATGGAGCAGCTCAACGCCACGGTGCACCAGAACGCCGACAACGCCCGCCAGGCGCAGCAGTTGTCGGCCAGCGCCAGCGCAGTGGCCGTCAAGGGCGGCGAGGTGATGGGCCAGGTGGTCAGCACGATGCGCGAGATCCATACCTCCTCGGGGAAAATCGCCGACATCATTGGCGTGATCGACGGCATTGCCTTCCAGACCAACATCCTGGCGCTCAATGCGGCCGTGGAAGCCGCACGGGCCGGCGAACAGGGCCGTGGTTTTGCCGTCGTGGCCACCGAGGTGCGGGCCCTTGCCAAGCGCTCGGCCGATGCGGCCAAGGAAATCAAGACGCTCATCAGCTCCAGCGTGGAGCGCGTGGGCAAGGGCACCGAACTGGTGAACACGGCCGGCACCACCATGCAGGAAGCCGTCACCGCCATCCAGCGCGTGACCACCCTGATGACCGACATCAGCGCTGCCACCGCAGAGCAAAGCAGCGGCATGGGGCAGATCGGCGAGGCGGTGCAGCACCTGGACCAGACCACCCAGCAGAATGCTTCGCTGGTGGAAGAACTGTCGGCCGCGGCACGCAGTCTGCAGGATCAGGCCCAGGGCCAGGTACAGACCATCGCCGTATTCACGCTGCCGCGCGATCAAACGCCCACCAGCGGCACGCCTGCCGCATCGCCCAGGCGGTTGCCGACACCCGCCAGGATGGCTGCCCTGGCGGGCGTTTGATCGCGTGGCATCCCTTGGCAGCGACGTCCTGAGTTCCAGCAAAATCTCTTCGAAAAGCATAGCTGCAAGCGCTTATCAGTAAAGCGCTAGAGCCTCTTTTTCCTCATATTTCCCATGCGAACAGAGGCGGTCCACGGCTCCGTGCGCAGGGGCGCTAGCCCAGCCGATTACAGGCAATCCCTGGAACGCTACAGCCAGCC
Organism: Simplicispira sp. GW247-4R2A; assembly: GCF_059424465.1. Classification (NCBI taxonomy): domain Bacteria; kingdom Pseudomonadati; phylum Pseudomonadota; class Betaproteobacteria; order Burkholderiales; family Comamonadaceae; genus Simplicispira; species Simplicispira sp. GW247-4R2A. Next base: position 129,052 of record NZ_JBWKZM010000005.1, read on the forward strand.
CACCTTGCGAAACCGCCGGTACAGCACCAGGCCCGCGAAGACGATGGCGCCCAGGGCCGCCGGGTAGCCGTAGCGCCACTTGAGTTCGGGCATGACCTCGAAGTTCATGCCCCAGATACCGGCCATGGCAGTGGAGACGGCAAAGATGGCCGCCCAGGCCGCCAAGCGCTTGGTCGTTTCGGACTCCTCAATCGCCACCATCGACAGGTTCACCTGGATGGCCGTGCCGATGGTGTCGCGGATGGTGTCGATGGAGCCGTTGATGCGCGCCAGATGGTCGTGCACATCGCGGAAATACTCCTGCGTGCTGGCGAAAACCGGTGGCACGCGCCCGCCGTGCAGCTTGTTGAGCATCTCCAGGAGCGGCGCCACCGCGTGGCGCAGCACGGCACTGCGGTGCTTCAGGTCATACAGCCGCTCAATGTTGCCGCGCGCCGCGCCAGCGGCAAATATCTGCTCCTCGATGCCTTCGAGCTCGGCTTCGAGCAGGTCGATCACCGGAAAGTACCGGTCCACCACCGCATCCATCAGCGCGTACAGCACGAACCCCGAGCCGCGTTCCAGCAAGAGCGGCTCGCGCTCGCAGCGCTCACGCACGCCCAGAAACCCGTGCTGACTGCGGCTGCGCGCCGAGAGGATGAAGTTTTTCCCGACAAACACCGCGACTTCCCCCACGGCCAGGTCGTCGTCGGCGGGCTCAACCAGGTGCATGACCACGAACACCATGTCGCCATACTCTTCGATCTTCGGGCGCTGGTGGCCTTTGAGCGCGTCTTCCACCGCCAGCTCGTGCAGGCCGAATTCACGCTGCATCTGCGCCAGCTCCTCTGCACTCGGGTCGAGCAGCGCGACCCAGACAAAGGCCTCGGGCTCCTTGAGCCAATGGGCAATCTGGTCCGTACCGATGTCGGCCAGCTTGCGGCCGTGTTCGTAAGCGACGCAGTTGATGAGCATGGTGACAGGCTGTGGGTGGGCTATTCAGGCGCTGGCCAGCGCCGCTTCGATATCGCCGGCCAGGTTCTCGGGCGCCTCCTGCGGTGCGTAGCGGCGGATCACCTGGCCATCGGTCCCGACCAGAAACTTGGTGAAGTTCCATTTGATCGCCTTGCTACCCAAGAGCCCTGGCGCCTCAGCAGCAAGCCACCGGTACAGCGGGCTGGCGGCGGCGCCATTGACGTCGATCTTGGCCATCATGGGAAAACTCACCCCATAGTTAAGCGCGCAGAACGAGGCAATCTCCTCGTTGCTGCCTGGGTCTTGCCCGGCAAACTGGTTGCACGGAAAACCCAGCACAACCAGGCCTTTGCCGCCGTACTCGCGGTGCAAGGCCTCCAGCCCCTTGAACTGCGGCGTAAAGCCGCAGGCGCTCGCCGTGTTGACGATCAGCAGCACCTGGCCGCGGTAGTTCGACAGTGGAACGGTACTGCCGTCCATCTGCAAAGCGTCAAAGTCGTAGGCGGTCTGGGCCATGGGGTTCTCTCAGGGTGAATGGCCCATGGTAGCCGCGCCGCGCGTTGCTTGCTGCCGGCGCCGTGGCAGCAGCGCCAGCAAGGCCGCCAGCACGATCAGCGCGCCGCCGGCCAGCATGCGCGGCGCCAACTGTGCGGCGCCCATCAGCCAGGAGGAGGCACTGGCAAACAGCACTTCGCTGAGCATGACCAGCGCCGTGGTGCCGGCGGCCAGACGAGCGGCCCCGTACTGCAGGCCCAGGTTGCCCAGCATGAACGCCAGCGCCAGGCCGGCCGCCACCCACAGCCAGCCGGCCGCCGGCGCAGGCGGTGCGCTGGCCAGCGCAAGCCCTGTGGCGGCACAGGCACCGACCGTTGCCATGACAAAACCGCCACTGAACATGGCCACCATGCGGTCGCGCTCGGGCGTCTGGTTGAAGCGGCGCAGGAAGACGTTGGTCAGCGCAAAGCAAAACCCTCCCGCCACCGCCAGCACGTCGGTGGCCGAGAGACCGCTGGCCAGCCGGGAGAGTGGCGCGCCCGGCGGCACCACCACCAGCGCCACACCGGCAAAGGCCAGCAGCAGTCGCAGCAGCGCCAGCGGCGTTGGCGGCTCATCCAGCAACCACCAGGCGAGCAGCACCGACCAGGCGGGCATCAGATAGAACAGCAGCACCACACGCACCACATCGCCCAGCGCCACCGCCCAGTTGAAGCAGATGTTGGTCAGCCCCGCTGCAGCGGCAAGCAGCCACAGTTTCGGCGTGCGCACAAAGCTCAGTGCGCTGGCGGGAAGCGCCACCACCAGCACCATGAGAACCGCCAGGTAGACCAGCGCCGTGGCCCACAGCGGGTGCAGGCCGGCGGCGTTGAGCGTGCGCAGCGGCCACCAGGAGCAGCCCCAGACCAGGGCATTGAACAGCAGGGCGAAAACGGGCAGCGCGCGGGGCATCAAAATAGGAAAAAAATGGGTCTAGCGCTTATCTGTAAAGCGCATACAGCTATCAAAATTATAGTTTTCTTGGCCCCCTGCGCTGCGCAGGGCCGGGGCGCGTCAAACGTGCGTATCCTGGCGCGCAATCTGCAGCAGGTGCTCCAGCTCTTCGGTATGGTGGCGGCAGTTGTACTGGTGCCAGCGCCCGATCAGCCACATGGCGCTGGCCACGACAAGGCCGAACACCGCTATCGCACCAAACACCGACAGCCCAAGTTTGAGGGAGAGGCTGTAGAACGCGCCCATTCCCAGCGTCGCCGCCTGCTCGTTGAAGTTCTGCACGGCAATCGAGCGCCCCGAGCCCATGAGGTTGTGGCCCCGGTGCTGCAGCAGGGCATTCATGGGCACCACCAGAAAGCCACCCAGCCCCCCCAGCACGATCAGAAAAGGCACGGCCAACCAGATGCTGTGGATGAAGATCATCACGATCAGCAGAACGCCCATGGCAATGCCCATGGGAATCACGCGGGTGGCGCACTCCAGCCGCATGCGCATCGAGGCCAGTACCGCGCCCGCCGCCGTCCCAACGGCCACCACGCCAATCAGCGCCGAGGCCTGCGTGGTGCTGTAGCCCAGCGCCACCCCGGCCCAGACCAGCACGATCAACTTGAGATTGCTGCTCGCACCCCAAAACAGCGTGGTGGTCGAGAGCGAGATCTGCCCCAGGCAGTCGCGCCAGAGGCGCGCGTTGCACGACCAGAAGTCGGGCACCAGCGCGAGCGCGCTGGCCAGCACGCCCGACTGCACCGTGCGGCGCAAGGGCCGCATTTCAACACCGGTGTGCGGAATGCGCAGGTTGAACCACGCAGCAATGGCGTACACCGCAATCAAGGCCGCAATCGCCGCTTCGGCTGGCGTGTTCACGCCGGTGTCGATCAGCGGCAAATCAAATTGCAGCAGCAGGCCCGAGAGCTTGTGCCCGACCAGCTGACCGCCCAGCAGAAGACCCAGAATGATGGACGCAATCGTGAGCCCCTCGATCCAGCCATTGGCCTTGACGAGTTGCGAGGTCGGCAACAACTCGGTGAGGATGCCGTACTTGGCTGGCGAATAGGCTGCAGCGCCCAGCCCCACCACGGCGTACGCCACCAGGGGGTGCGAGCCGAACAGCATCATGATGCAGCCGACGATCTTGATGGCATTGCTGATGAACATCACCCATCCCTTGGGCAGTGCATCGGCAAAGGCGCCCACGAACGGCGCCAGCACCACGTAGAACAGGGCGAACATCGGCACCAGGGCCGCACGCTGCCACTCTGGGGAACCTCCGGCGCGCAGCAATTCCACCGCGGCGACGAAAAGTGCGTTGTCGGCCAGCGAGCTGAAAAACTGCGCCGACATGATGGTGTAGAAACCGCGCTTCATCGAATGGCTGAAAGGGTCATCTGGCAGTCGAATGACCAAGTGTGAACGGGTCGCCTGGCAAGAAGCGGCGGTTATATCACGCAGCCTTTTGTTATGAAGACCCTGCCCGAGGCAGGAGGAGTGCCAAAATCATGCCCTCTGCCAGACCCTCGCGCCTGCCCGCCATGCCCCGTCCCATTTGCGCCCACATCCACACCGCCGCCCTCGCCGCCAATCTTGAGCGCGCACGCCGCGCCGCGCCCGACGCGCGGGTGTGGGCCGTGGTCAAAGCCAACGCCTATGGCCATGGCATCGAGCGGGTATTTGAGGCGCTGCGCGCCGCCGACGGTTTTGCCCTGCTTGACCTTGCCGAGGCCGAGCGCGTGCGACACCTGGGCTGGCGCGGCCCCATCCTGCTGCTCGAAGGCGTCTTCGAGCCGCGCGACCTGGAACTGTGCTCGCGCCTCTCACTCTGGCACGCGGTGCACTGCGACGAGCAGATCGACATGCTGGCGGCGCACAAGACACAGGCACCGCAGCGCGTCTTCCTCAAGCTCAATTCCGGCATGAACCGGCTGGGCTTCACGCCAGCGCGCTACCGCAGCGCCTGGGCGCGCCTGAATGCGCTGACGCAGGTGGACGAGATTTCGCACATGACGCATTTCTCCGACGCCGACGGCCCGCGCGGCATTGCCGAACAGTGGCAGGCGTTTTGCGCCGCCACGCAAGATCTGCCGGGCGAGCGCAGCGTTTGCAACAGCGCCGCCATCCTGCGCCACGCAGGCGATGCGCGTGTGCGCGGCGACTGGGTGCGCGCCGGCATTGCGCTCTATGGCAGCGCGCCCGACTTCCCCGAGCACAGTGCCGCCACCTGGGAACTGGCCCCCACCATGACGCTGTCCACACGCCTCATTGGCCTGCAGCACCTGCAGGCCGGCGACAGCGTCGGCTACGGCTCGCGCTTTCGGGCCGAAGCGCCCATGCGCATTGGCGTCGCCGCCTGCGGCTATGCCGACGGCTACCCGCGCCACGCCGACACCGGAACACCGGTGCTGGTGGAGGGGGTGCGCACGCGGCTGGTGGGGCGCGTCAGCATGGACATGGTCACGGTAGACCTGGAACCTGTCTTCGCCGCCGGCCTGGCACCGGGCTTTGGCGCCGAAGTCACGTTATGGGGCCGCGCATCGGGCGGCGCCGTGCTGGCCATCGACGAAGTGGCGCAGGCAGCGGGGACCGTGGGCTACGAGTTGATGTGCGCACTGGCGCCGCGCGTGCCGGTCCACCAGGGCTGATCAGACGGCCCTTCACCCTCTGAGAAAAGCTGCCGTTACGCAAGACTGCGTAAGGGAATTCGTGAATTAATGTAACGGTCGCCGTGCCGTACATTGGGTTTTCCCGGAGCTGGCGCCGCCCTTGCTCCTTTTCCCGAGGAGATTCCCATGGCACCCCCTGCTGCCTACAACCGTTCCGTGGCCCGCCGTCTGACGGGTCTGGCCATCGCGCTGGTGACTGTCGTGCTGGTATTGGTCGGCTTGGCCATTTCGGTGCTGACCGAGCGCAGCACGCGCGCCCAGGTGGTGCAAAGCGTGGCCGACACGACGCAAAGCGTGGCCAATGCGCTGAACGCCGCCGACGCCACCAACCGCGAACTGGTGCAGCGCACCATGAAGGGCTTCCAGCGCTACTTCGACGCCAACATGGCACTGGACGAAGCCACCGGCGAGCTGCGCAGCTATGGCGCCCTCGTCAACGACGACCACGGCTCGGTGGATCGCTTTGCCAACGAAACCGGCGGCGTTGCCAGGGTGTACGTGCGCAAGGGCAATGGGTTCACGAGCATCACCAGCTCGGTCAAGGATGCACAGGGCACGCGGGAAACGGCAAGCCCGCTGGCCGGCCCGGCCCTCACGGCCGCCCTGGCGGGCAAGGCCTGGACAGGGCGCACCGTGGTGGCCGGCAAGCCCTACATGGGCTACTACCTGCCGATGCAGGACGCGGGCAAAAAGACGATTGCCTTGCTCTTCATCGGCAACGACATCGGCGTGATGGAGCAAATGCAGCAAAAGCAGGTCGCCCAGACGCAGTTCTTCGCGCATGGCGCCACCTACGTGATCGACCCGCGTGACAAGCCCAGCGATGCGGTGTTTGTCGCCCATCCCACAGCACGCGGAAAACGGGTGCTGGAAGCCTTCCCACAGGCCGGCCCACTGCTTGAAGCGCTCGCCGCCGCGCCGGACGGTTATGTCCGCCACGCCGCCAGTCTGCTGGGGAACGACGACAAAGATCCCTGGGCGCTGCTGCGCAAAACCGGCCCCGATGGCCTGTGGGTGGTCGCCGAGGTGCCGGACGCCGAAGCCATGGCGAGCCAGCGCCCGGTGCTGCTAGCCGTCTGGGGCCTCATTGCCGTTGCTGTCGTGCTTCTGGGCGCCGGGCTGTTCGCCATGCTGCGCCGCGGTGTCAGCCGGCCCCTGCGCCAGCTGACCCAGGCGGTCACGCTGGTGGCCCAGGGCGACTTGACGCAAGCCTTCCACACCAATCAGCGCGATGAAATCGGCGCACTGGTGCAAGAGGTCGATGGCATGCGCCTGCACTATCTGCAAATGCTGCAGGAAGTGCGCACGGCCGTTGACAACATCACCACCGCCAGCGCCGAGATTGCCAGCGGCAACCAGGACTTGTCGGCACGCACCGAACAGACCGCCAGCAGCCTGCAGACCACCGCGCAAAGCATGGAACAGCTCACGGCCACGGTGCGCCAATCGGCCGACGCGGCGCACCAGGCCAACCAGTTGGCGGGCTCTGCGGCGGAAGTGGCGGCGCGCGGCGGCCAGGTGGTCGGCGAGGTGGTGACCACCATGGGCGAGATCAACCAAAGCTCGCGCCGCATCGCCGACATCATCAGCGTGATCGACGGCATTGCCTTCCAGACCAACATTCTGGCGCTCAACGCTGCCGTCGAGGCGGCACGCGCCGGCGAGCAGGGCCGGGGCTTTGCGGTGGTGGCGAGCGAGGTGCGCAGCCTCGCAGGCCGCTCGGCCGAAGCGGCGCGCGAAATCAAGGCGCTCATTGGCGCATCGGTCGACAAGGTCGAATCGGGCGCGCGCCTGGTGCAAAACGCCGGTACCACCATGGACGAGATCGTTGGCTCGGTGCAGCGCGTGGGCGACATCATCAGCGAAATCACGGCAGCCGCGTCTGAACAGTCCGACGGCATTGGCCAGGTCAACCAGGCCGTCAACCAGCTCGACCAGATGACACAGCAGAACGCCGCGCTGGTGGAGCAATCGGCTGCCGCTGCACAAAGCCTGCGCGACCAGGCAGAGCGCCTGGCAGGCGCCATAGAGGTGTTCAAGCTGGGTGATGCGCCAGGGGATGGCCGCGCCCTCGGGGCTCCTGCGCAGCACCCCGTGCTGTTGGCCCCGCATGGGGCCGAACACACCGCGGCCTGAGCACCCACGTCCTTGCAATTTGTCCCCCATACTTAAGGATGTTCTGCATCGCTCTACGCGGGAGGGTGTAGTGCGGATCGGGATGGGGTGCCAGGCGTGTTTCACAGCCCATAGCCGGGGCTATTGGCTGTGAAACGGAGCGACGCAGACCGCCTGAGTCCGTGCTATCGCACGCCGCGAGGAGTTATGCAGGACGTCCTTAAGACCCTGGACCGACACACCTTTCTCCTTCATGTACGCAGATGTTCCGACCTTGATGGCCACCATCCTGCTGGCCTCGCTGACCATGGCGGCGGTGATGGTAGTGGTGGGGTGGGGCATGCGGCGCGAAGGGCTGCAGCTATGGGCCGGGGGCCTGGCCGTCCATGCGGCGGGGTATCTGTTTCTCGCATTGCGCGGCCAAATGGACCAGACTCTGTCGATCCTGGCGGGCAATGCGCTGACCTCGCTGGCCTTGGCGCTGCTGCTTGCGGCGGTGGGGCGCTTTTACGGAGCGCACCACCGCTGGCTGGCACTGATGGCACCGCCCGCACTGCTGCTCGTGGGCCTTTCCTTGCTGCTGGAGAACTACAGCGCCCGTGTGATCTTGAGCGGCGCCCTGTACGCAGCGCAGGCCGGTGCCGTGGCAGTGGCGCTCTACCGGCGCCGGAACGAAACGGTAGGCCGCGGCGCGCGCCTGGTCATGGCGGGGATGGCGGTGGAAGCCCTGCTCATGGCACTGCGCGCGGCCGGTGCAGGCGCTCAGGGAGCGGATCGCCTGCTGCAAACCGGAGCCCTCCAGACACTCACTTTTTTTGGCACCTTTATCGTGCTGCTGGTGACATCGCTCGGTTTTATCTTCATGACAAAAGAGCGCGCCGATGAGGCCAATCGCCTTCTGGCGGCGGCCGACCCCCTGACAGGGGCCGCCAATCGCCGCGCCATCATAGAAGCCCTGGACCGCGATATCGGCCGCGCCATCCGCACGCGCGAGCCCTTGGCCCTGATGATGATCGATATCGACCATTTCAAGCGCGTCAACGATATTCATGGCCATCTGGCAGGCGACGCCGTGTTGCGCAGCCTTGTGAGCCTGATTCGCCAACGCATCCGCACGCAGGATATCGTCGGCCGCTACGGCGGTGAAGAGTTCCTCGTGGTGCTCCCCGACACCTCGCTGGCCGGCGTCCAGCGCCTGGCCCAAGACCTTTGCAACGCCGCCGCGGCGCATGCCACGTCGTACTCCGGCCAGCGGATCACCGTGACCATCAGCATTGGCGTGTTCGGCGGCCGCCTGGAGCCGGGCGACAGCTGGGATTTGCTGATCCACGCAGCCGACAGTGCGCTCTACCGCGCCAAAGATGCCGGACGCAACCGGGTCGAAACGACCCCAGTCCTGCCGCGCGCAGGCACGGCCAGCCCCCACCCGGAAACCTTCCCCGCTACCTTGCAATAGCACGCCGGCACGCCGCGCGGCAGCGTGCGAGCCCCGCCTGTGGTGCAATGGGCGACTTGTCTCGCCCCGAAGGAGTCCGCCATGAACGCCCGCATTGCCCCCGCCCAGCTGCAACCCGCCCAGGCCCTGGAACGCATCAGCCAGGCCTGGGACGAACGCATCCTGCCCCAGCTCACCGACTACATCCGCATTCCCGCCAAGTCGCCCATGTTCGCACCCGACTGGGAGCAGCAGGGCTTGCTTGACACGGTGGTCCGCAATGCCGCCGATTGGGTGCTGGAGCAGAAGATCGACGGACTCGCGCTTGAAATCGTGCGCCTGCCCGGGCGTACCCCGGTGCTGTTCTTTGAAGTAGCGGCGACGCAAGCGCCATCCGGCCAGAGCGTGCTGATGTACGGCCACCTGGACAAGCAGCCCGAATTTTCCGGCTGGCGCGCAGACCTCGGCCCCTGGGCGCCGAAATACGAGGACGGCAAACTCTACGGCCGCGGCGGCGCAGACGACGGCTACGCGGTGTACGCCAGCATCGCCGCGGTGCAGGAGCTCAAACGCCAGGGTGTGCCGCACCCGCGCATTGTCGGTTTGATAGAAACCAGCGAAGAAAGCGGCTCGCGCGACCTGCTGCCCACCATCGACGCCCTCAAAACCCGTCTTGGCGACATCGCCCTGGTGGTCTGCCTCGACTCCGGCGCTGGCAACTACGACCAACTCTGGCTCACCACCAGCCTGCGCGGCATGGTGGCCGGCACCCTCAAGGTCGAGATCCTCACCGAAGGCGTGCACTCGGGCGACGCTTCGGGTCTGGTGCCCTCCTCGTTTCGCGTCATGCGCCAGGTGCTTGACCGGCTGGAAGACAGCGCCACCGGCCGGCTGCTGCCGGCGAGCTTCCACTGCGAAGTTCCCGCAGAGCGCCTGGCGCAGGCACGCGCCACGGCGGCCATTCTGGGCCAGGAGATCACGCAGCGCTTTCCCTGGGCGCACTACGACTGCGGCGGCAGCACCGCCTTTGCCCTGCCGACCACGCAGGACCCGGTGCAGGCCCTGCTCAAGCGCACCTGGGAGCCCACGCTGAGCGTCACCGGCGCCGAGGGCTTTCCCGCCTTGCAGGACGCCGGCAACGTGCTGCGCCCCTACACGGCCTTCAAGCTCAGCCTGCGTCTACCCCCACTGGTGGATGCCGCGCAGTGCGTGCAGGACATGAAAGCCCTGCTGGAAGACAACGCCCCCTACCAGGCCAAAGTGACCTGGCAGGGCGCCAGCGGCGCCAATGGCTGGAGCGCACCCGAGACCTCTCCCTGGTTCGAAGACGCGCTCAACGCTGCCAGCCAGGCACATTTCGGCGCACCGTGCGGCCACATCGGCCAGGGCGGCACGATTCCGCTGATGGGCATGCTGAGCAAAGGCTTCCCCAAGGCGCAGATGATGGTCTGCGGCGTACTCGGGCCGCGCAGCAATGCGCACGGCCCAAACGAATTCCTGCATGTGCCCTACGCCAAGCGGCTCACTGCTGCAGTGGCGCAGGTCATCGCCGCCATGCCCTGATTGGGCCTGCGCCAGCATTGGCGAGAACCCCTATCATGCGGAAACCCTGTCGCCGACACGACCAGCCTGCGCTGCTTGCAAGACCCCCATGTTCGACTTTCCCGCCGCCACGATGCTTCCCTTCACCGCCAGCGACGGCGAAAACCTCGCGCTCTACGACTGGCCGCTGCCCGAAGGCAGCCCGCGCCGCGGCACCGTGCTGCTGGTGCACGGCCTTGGTGAGCACGCCGGCCGCTACGGCCATGTCGCGCAGCACCTCAATGCCTGGGGCTTTGCCGTACGCGCCTACGACCAGTACGGCCATGGCCGCTCGGGCGGCCCGCGCGGCGGGCTGAACCACGACAGCCGCCTGCTCGACGATCTGGCCGATTTGGTGGACGCGACGCGCAAGCGCATGGCACCGGGCGAGCCGCTGGTGCTGCTCGGCCACAGCCTGGGCGGCTTGGTGGCGGCACGCTTTGTCTCGCTGCACCTGCGATCCGTGGACGCGCTGGTGCTCTCTTCCCCTGCGCTCGATACGGGGCTGTCGGGGTTTCAAAAGCTGCTGTTGGCAACCCTGCCGCGCTTGGCGCCGAATTTGCGCGTGGGCAACGGGCTTGATGTGCAGGCGCTGTCGCACGACCCCGCCGTGGTGGCCGCCTACCAGGCCGACCCGCTGTGCCACGACCGCATCAGCGCGCGCCTGGGCCGCTTCATTGCCGAAGCTGGCCCAGCGACGCTGGCACGCGCGCCGCACTGGAGCGTGCCCACCCTGCTGCTCTGGGCCGGCGCCGACCGCCTGGTGCGGCCTGCAGGCAGCGCCGCCTTTGTGGCTGCGGCGCCAGTGGCCGTGGTGCAGTCGCAATGCTTTGCGGGGCTGTACCACGAACTGTTCAATGAGCGCGATGCAGCGCCGGTATTTGCCGTACTGCGCCAATGGCTGGATGTGCACTGCCGCTAAGAGCCTGTTCAAAGCCGCTCCAGGCAAATATTTTGCGGCGAAATTCGGCTCTAGCGCTTATGTGGTAAGCGTCAACAGCTATGCTCTTTGAAGCAAACCACCCAACATTCCCATCAAATCACTGGCATTGCCCAGGCCGCCTGCAGGGGCCTGGCCCTGGGGCGTGAGATGGTCAACCAGGCCGGGCAGCATCTGCGCCAGGCTGGAAGCCGCTTCGCCAGGGTTCAGTCCCATCCGGGCACCGAGTTGCGATACGGCATCGGGCCCCAGTGCCTGCGTGACTTGGTCGCCCGTCACGGGCTGGTTGGCGCCCGTGCCCAACCACGAGGCGACCACATCGCCCAGCCCCGCTTGCTGAAATTTTGCCACCAGGCCGCCCAGGCCACCGTGCCCGCCATCGTCGGCCAGCATGCCCATGACGGCGTGCACCACCTGGGGATTGTTGGCCGCCAGAGCCACCAGACCGCTCAGCGCGCCCAAGGCACCTTCCGTACGCTCGCCTTGCGACTGCGCGTTCATCACCGAACCCAAGACCGAATCAAGCAAACCCATAACGGACTCCTTAAACAACAAGCGAACAAGCGCCAAGTGTGCCCCGATGAGGGAGCCGCCGCTTGTCCGCTCCTAGACCGACGGCTGCAGGCGCCGCTGGCGCGCCATCAACCACAGGAGCGCCCCGCCGGTAAGGCACAAGGGCGGCAGAGATGCCAGATTCAGCCAGTTCCAGCCGCTGGTGGTCACCAGGGCCCCAGAAGCCAGCGAGGTGACGGCCATGGTGGCAAAGACGAAGAAGTTGATGGCGCCCTGCGCCCGGTCTTTTTCCTCCTTCCGGTAGGCGGTCAGCGCCAGGGTGGTGCTGCCGGTGAAGAGAAAATTCCAGCCCACGCCGAGCAGGAACAGCGCTGCGGTGAAATGGGCGATCTCCTGCCCCGACAGCGCGATGCCCACACACACCAGGTTGAGCAACACACCCAGAAACATGACCGGCAGCGTGCCCACCCGTTTGATGAGGTGGCCGGTGAAAAACCCCGGCGCAAACATGCCGATCACGTGCCATTCGAGCACCAGGGCAGCCGAGTCAAAGCCAAAGCCGCAGACCTGCATGGCCAGCGGCGTGGCCGCCATCAGCAGGTTCATCACGCCGTAGCCCAGCGCCGCGCCCAGCACCGCCACCGCAAAGACCGGCTGGCGCAGCAATTCGCTGAGCGGGCGGCCGGCGGGCAACGGCGTAGCGCCAGGCGTGGGCTTGGGCAGGGCTTCGAACCGCACGCCGGCCATGCAGGCCATGGCGAGCAAGGCCACCAGCATCAGCGCCATGTAGGCGCCAGCAAACGGCACGGGAAACAGGTTGCGCGTGCCGCTCGCCAGGTTCGGCCCTGCCACGGCTCCCAGCAAACCGCCGGCCAGCACCAGCGAAACGGCCTTTTCACGAAACGCCGATGCGGTCAGCTCGGCTGCGGCAAAGCGGTACAACTGGCCATTGGCGTTGTAATAGCCAGCAAGGACCGTCGCGGCGCACAGCAGCCAGAAGTTGGCACTAAAAGCCGCCCAGGCACACAGCGCTGCCGATAAAAAGGCGACCGCCAGCCCGAGCTGGAACGAGCCGCGCCGCCCCCAGCGCGTCTGGCTGGCCGCGACCAGCGGCGTCGAGAGCGCGCCGCCCACCACATAACCCATGACCGGCAGTGTCGCCATCCAGCCAAACGGCGCCAGTTGCAGGCCCACGAGCCCATTGATGGCGATGAAGACCACGTTGTTGGTCATCAGGAGGCCCTGGCACAGGGCGAGCAGCCAAAGATTTTTCTTCATGGGGGTCGTCATCCTAGAACTGGCCGTTGACCGCTCGTTATCGTCTGAAAAGTCGCATGGCGACCGGCATGGTTGGCTTCGTTGGCGCGCCCCTCTGGGGCAGACAGCGCTAGGCACCCACCAGCACCACGCTGGCCGCACCATGCGGCGTTTCTAGAACCATTCTGCGGGGCCGCGGCCGTCTTTGTCCGTCGTGTGGGCGCCGAGGGGCGGCTTCGATTGTGGCGCAGTCTTGACAAAGGTCAGCGCACAGCGTGCCGGTCGCGCGTATGGTTGCGCGCTATTGCGCAGTCGCCCGGCCCTGCGGCGCTCGCGCTTTTCTCCTGGTCTCCGCATGCACGCCCCCACACCCACCTCCACACCCGAAGCCACGGCGCCCGCAAGCGCGCCGCTCCCGTTTGAACTGGTCTGCCCCGCAGGCAGCCTGCCAGCCCTCAAGGCGGCGGTCGACAACGGCGCCAGCTGCGTCTACCTGGGCCTGCGCGACGCCACCAATGCCCGCAACTTCGCCGGCCTGAACTTCGACGAGGCCGCCATTGCCAGCGGCATTGCCTATGCCCACGCACGCGGCTGCAAGGTGTTCATGGCGCTCAACACCTACCCGCAGGCCGCCAACCCCGCACCCTGGTGTGCCGCGGTGGACAAGGCCGTGGATCTGGGCGTGGACGCCGTCATCCTGGCCGACCCGGGGCTCATGCAGTACGCCGCGCAGCACCACCCCAAGCTGCGCCTGCACCTGTCGGTGCAGGGCTCGGCCACCAGTGCCGACGCCATCAACTTCTACCGCGAACAGTTCGGCGTGGTGCGCGCCGTGCTGCCGCGCGTGCTGTCGATGGAGCAGGTGCAGCGCGTCATCGACCGTACCCCGGTGGAAATCGAAGTCTTCGGTTTTGGCAGCCTGTGCGTGATGGTGGAGGGGCGTTGCGCCCTGTCGTCCTATGTGACCGGCGAATCGCCCAACACGCACGGCGTGTGCTCGCCGGCCAAATCCGTGCGCTGGCAAGAGACGCCCAAGGGCCTCGAATCGCGCCTGAATGGCGTGCTGATAGACCGCTACGCCCCCGGCGAGAACGCGGGCTACCCGACGCTGTGCAAGGGGCGCTTTGACGTGGCCGAAGACAAAAACTACTACGCCATCGAAGAGCCCACCAGCCTGAACACGCTCGAACTCCTGCCCGAGCTCATGAAGATCGGCGTGCGCGCCGTCAAGATCGAAGGGCGCCAGCGCAGCCCCGCCTACACCGCCCAGGTCACCAAGGTCTGGCGCGAGGCCATCGACAACTGCCTGGCCGACCCCTTGCGCTACACCCCCAAGACCGCCTGGATGGCCAGTCTCGACCAGGTGGCCGAGGGCCAGCAACACACCCTGGGCGCTTACCACCGCCCTTGGAAATAATGACGATGCCCGCTTTGAAACTCTCCCTCGGTGCGCTGCAGTACTACTGGCCGCGCCAGACCATTTTTGATTTCTACGAGGCCATCGCCGCCTCGCCGGTGGACATCGTCTACCTGGGCGAAACCGTGTGCTCGCGCCGCCATGAGCTGCGCCTGTCCGACTGGATCGACATTGCCGACCTGATGCGCGATTCGGGCAAGGAGGCCGTGCTGTCCACCCAGGTGCTGCTCGAATCGGGCGTCGAGGTGAGTGCCATGCACAAGGTCACCAGCAACCTGGATTACCTCATTGAAGCCAACGACATGGGCGCGGTGCAGCGCCTGGCGGGCCAGCGCCCCTTTGTTGGCGGCCTGCACCTGAACATCTACAACCAGCCCTCGCTCACCTGGCTGGCTTCGCTGGGCGCCACGCGCTGGGTGGCGCCGCTGGAGATGAAGCACCAGGACCTTTCCGCCCTGATCGAGGCCGGCCCGCAGAACCTGCAGACCGAGGTGTTTGCCTATGGCCGCATGCCGCTGGCCTTCTCGGCACGGTGTTTCACCGCGCGCCAGCGCAATTTGCCCAAGGACGATTGCCAGTTCAGCTGCATGGACCACCCCGACGGCCTGATGCTCAAGACGCGCGAGAGCCAGGATTTTCTGGTGCTCAACGGCATCCAGACGCAATCGGCCCGCGTGCACAACCTGATCGACGAACTGCCGCGCATGCAGCGCATGGGTGTCGCCGTGGCCCGCATCAGCCCGCAGGCCCAGCACACGGGCGAGATCGTCGCCCTGTTCGACGCCGTGCGCCGCGGCACGCTGGCACCACACGACGCCCGCGCCCAACTGCAGCCCCTGGTGCCCGACCAGAGCTGCAACGGCTACTGGCACGGCCAGCCCGGCCTGGATCTGGTGGAGACGCCAGCGCTGGCTCCTGCCTGACACCCAAGCGATGCGACTCGAAAAATACGATTCAAAAGTGCCTCTGACGCTTATTGGATAAGCGCTAACAGCTATCAAGATAGAAGCAGAGAACACCACCCCACAAGGAACGCCATGAACGCCTCCGCCTCCACCACCACCTCGCGCCCCTTCACCCTGCCCACGCCCCTGGCGGCGCTCACCGGGCGGCTGCCCGCGTACCCGGGCTCGCTCTTGCTGGTGACGGCGCTCAACCTGGGCGTCGCGCGCCAAATTCCAAGCGATGTGGGCGAGATGCTGCGCGGCAAGCGCCTGCGCATCCAGGTGCGCGATGCCCGTGTCACTTTGGATTTCACCTGGACCGGCAACGCCTTCGCCGCCCGGCCGCGCCAGCGCGAGACCGACCTGTGCATCGCGGCCTCCGCGCACGACTTTCTGCTGCTGGCGCAGCGCCAGCAAGACCCGGACACGCTGTTCTTCAACCGCCGCTTGGTCATGGAAGGCGACACCGAACTGGGCCTGGTGGTGAAAAACACGCTCGACGCGCTGGACCTGCCGGTGCTCGACCTGCAGCAGTGGGCGCCGCGCCATGTGCTCTCGCGCCTCGCCGCCCTGCGCCCCGGCGCACGCCCTGCCGACCCGCTCACCCCCAGTACCCAGCCATGAACAGCGACCACACTGTGTTGCCCCTGGTCTATTCCTGCTCGGGGTGTTCCAGCGCCGCGCAGCTGGCCAACCACGTCGCCCTGCGCCTGGACCGTGCCGGCGTGGCCGAGATGTCGTGCATTGCCGGTGTCGGCGGCGACGTACCCAACCTGGTACGCACCGCGCACTCGGGCCGCCCCATCATTGCGCTCGACGGCTGCCCGCTCAACTGCGTGCAAGGGTGCCTGGCGCGCCATGGCATCACCGCCGAACGGCATTACCAATTGCAGCAGTACGGCGTGAAAAAGCGCCGCCACGAAGATTTCGACCCCGCACAGGCGAGCGCTGTGCTGGCACAGGTGCAGGCCGACCTGCTGGCGCACCCGCTGGCGGCCACCCCGCGCAACAACGACGCGGCGAACCAGGCCGCCGGAGGCGGCCAAGCCCTGCGATTGGCATAAGGCCATGCCGAACAAGTCCCTCACGCGCCGCGCATCCGTGCTTCGGGCGGTCTGCGGCGTTGCGAATCCTCGCCATAGCTGCGGCTATGGCTGCGGTTTGCGCCTTGCCTCCCATCCCGAGGCACGGCGCGCGCCATCGCGGTGACGTATTCAGCATTGCCCTAAGCTTGCCCACCATGAACCCTCCCAGCGCAGCGCAACGCATCATCGTCGGCATCTCGGGCGCCAGCGGCGCGGTGTATGGCGTGCGCCTGCTGCAGGCGCTGCGCGAATGCCCCGGCGTCGAATTGCATTTGGTGGTCTCGGACGCCGGCTGGCGCACGCTGCGCCACGAACTGGGCCTGGAGCGCCCCGCCGTCGAAGCCCTGGCACACCAGGCGCACGACGCACGCGACGTGGGCGCCAGCATTGCCAGCGGCTCGTTTCAGTGCACCGGCATGGTGGTGGCGCCCTGCTCGATGCGCACGCTGGCCTCGGTGGCGCACAGCCTGTCGGACAACCTGCTCACGCGCGCCGCCGACGTGGTGCTGAAAGAACGCCGCCGCCTGATCCTGATGGCGCGCGAGACCCCCCTGCACCTGGGCCATCTGCGCAACATGGTCAGCGTGACCGAAATGGGCGCCATCGTCTGCCCGCCCATGCCCGCCTTCTACCTGCGCCCGCACAGCGTGGCCGACATCGTGGATGCCAGCGTGGCGCGGGTGCTGGATCTGCTGGGGGTGCCGCATGCGCTGGCGACCCGGTGGAACGGGGAGACGGCAAGGGAAGCCGATGCCCCGGTAGGGCCACAATAAGGGCGGCGATCGCGGCCCGGCACACCGATGGGCCTTGGCACACGTAGCCAGGCCCAGAAACGCTATTAAACTAGTAGCTTGCAGCGCAATACCCATAAGCGGTAGAGCCTGTTTTCATTCAAAATTCAGCGCCATGCCCAGCCACGACCTCCGCAGCTTCCTCACCCAGCTCGAACAGACCAGCGAGCTGCGCCGCATCACCGAGCCCGTCTCGCCGCACCTGGAGATGACGGCCCTGTGCGACCGGGTGCTGCGCGCGGGCGGCCCGGCCCTGCTGTTTGAAAACCCCACGGGCCACAGCATGCCCGTGCTGGCCAACCTGTTTGGCACGCCCGAGCGCGTGGCGCGCGCCATGGGAGTGGAGAGCATCGCCGGCCTGCGCCCCTTTGGCGAGCTGCTGGCGTCGCTCAAGGAGCCCGAGGCGCCCAAGGGTTTCAAGGAGATGGTGGGCATGAGCAGCCTGCTCAAAACCCTGTGGAACATGGCGCCCAAGGAGCGCAGCAACCCACCCTGCCAGGAGCTGGTGTGGGAAGGACAGGACGTGGACCTGGCGCGCCTGCCCATTCAGCACTGCTGGCCAGACGACGTGGCGCCGCTCATCACCTGGGGCCTGGTCATCACGCGCGGGCCGCACAAAGCGCGGCAGAACCTGGGCATCTACCGCCAGCAGGTATTGGGCCGCAACCAGCTCATCATGCGCTGGCTGGCGCACCGCGGCGGCGCGCTCGATTTTGCCGAGCACTGCCGCCTGCACCCCGGCGAGCCCTACCCGGTGGCCGTCGCCATTGGCGCGGACCCGGCGACCATCCTCGGTGCGGTCACGCCCGTGCCCGACAGCCTTTCTGAATACCAGTTCGCCGGCCTGCTGCGCGGCGCGCGCACCGAAGTGGCGAAGGCGCTGGGGGTACCACTGTCTGTTCCCGCGCACGCCGAGATCGTGCTGGAGGGCCATATCTACCCCGATGCCGCGCACGCCAGCGGCTGGCAGCACGCGCTGGAAGGCCCGTACGGCGACCACACCGGCTACTACAACGAGCGCGCCGAGTTCCCGGTGTTCACCGTGGACCGCATCACCTTGCGCAAGGACGCCCTCTACCACTCCACCTACACCGGCAAGCCACCGGATGAACCGGCGGTGCTGGGCGTCGCGCTCAACGAGCTGTTCATTCCGCTGTTGCAGCGCCAGTTCCCGGAGATCGTCGATTTCTATTTGCCACTCGAGGGCTGCAGTTACCGCATGGCGCTGGTGCGTATCAAGAAGGCCTACCCCGGCCACGCGCGGCGCGTGATGATGGGCGTGTGGAGCCATCTGCGCCAGTTCATGTACACCAAGTTCATCGTGGTGGTGGACGACGATGTGGACGTGCGCCATTGGAAGGACGTGGTGTGGGCCATGACCACACGCATGGACCCGGTACGCGACACCATGCTCATCGAGCACACGCCCATCGACTACCTCGACTTCGCCTCGCCGGTCAGCGGCCTGGGCAGCAAGATGGGCATGGACGCCACGAACAAGTGGCCGGGCGAGACGCAGCGCGAATGGGGCCGCACCATCGCCATGGACGCCGATGTGGCGGCGCGCATGGACGCGCTGGCTCAAACGCTGGGGCTTTGAGCGCCAGGCTCTGAAACGGCAGCCGATACCGGCCGCGCCGCCGGCACGAACGCATCCGAGAAGCATGCCCCCTCGGCGAGCCCCTGCGCCAGGAAGGCCGGCACCGCGGCCTCCACCATGCGCACCGAGCCACACAGGTAGACCTCGTGGCCGCTCAGATCGGGGAAATCGTCCAGCATGGCTTCGTGGACCAGGCCAATGCGCCCCTCCCAGCCGTCGCCCGGCACAGGTTCCGACACCACGGGCACGACACTGAAGTTGCTGTGCTCGCGCTGCCACGCTTCGCACAGCGAGAGCAGGTACAGATCCTTGCGGTCGCGCACACCCCAGTACAGACGCATGGGCCGGGTGATACCGCGCGCAAAGGCGTCTTCCAGAATGCTCTTGATGGGCGCAAAACCCGTGGCGCCGGCGATGAAGAGAATGGGCTCGGTGCCGTCCCGCAGCGTGAACTGGCCGCGCGGGCCTTCAAAGGTGACGGTATCGCCCACCTGCATGCCGTCGAACACATGGGTGGTGAAACGCCCGCCCGGCACCAGGCGCACGTGCAATTCGATGAGCGCATTGTTCTGGGGGGGATTGGCAAACGAGAAGGCGCGGCGCTGGCCATCTTCCAGCACGATGTCGATGTACTGGCCCGCCTCGAAGGGCAATCGCTCGGCGCCGGGCAGCTCCAGCCGAAGGCGCATCACATCGTCGGCCAGATGCTCCATGTGCACAACGCGTGCCTCGTACTGCGGCACTTCGGCCGCACTGGCGCCGGTGAAGCCATCGACCGCGATCACCACATCGCCATTGGGCACGGCGCAGCACATCAGCGCCAGTCCACGCGCCAGTTGGGCGTCCGACAGCGCCGTCTTCTGGTAGGGGCGGTGCTCCACCGTGCCCTGCTCCATGCTGCACAGGCACAGGCCGCAAGCGCCATTGCGGCACTCGTAAGGCAGAGCGAGACCGTCGCGCAGGCCGGCGTCCAGCAGCGTCTCCCCAGGGCGCAAGGTGAACTCGGCAGCGCTGCCATCTTCGCCGCGCACCGTGGCATGCAAGGTGCCCTGGCCTTTGCGGCGCGGCTGGGGCCACAGCGGCAGTAGCAGCAGCACCAGCGTGGCGCCCGACACCAGCGCCCACACCTTGCCTAGCGGCCACTGGCTGATCAAGGGGTAGATCGCCAGCAGGAACCAGTCGAGCTTGACGCTCATGACCGCCCTGGCCAGATCGGCCGCGCCGCCCTGGCTGTCCACCGGCGCCACCAGTGCCATGACCAGGAAGGTCAGCACCAGGCCAATGACGATCGGGCGTGGCGGCGTGGTGCGCGCCTTGGGCACGCGCTGCACGTGGATCCACATCAGCAGCAGCACCACCAGCGGCAAGCCGATATGCAAGAAGGACAGCAGCGAGAAAAAGCGGTCACTGACGCTGTCGGCGTAGACGAAATTGCGCATCAGCGTGCCGCTGAAGGGCGGCAGCCAGTCAAGCCACTCGAAGCTGGAGACGGTCACGTACTGCGCCAGCGTGTCCCAGGGCAGCATGTAGCCGTTGGCACCCGAGGCGTAGACCAGCCAGATCAGCGCCACCCCGGTGACCCAGGAAAACCAGCGGAAGCCGTGGAACAGGTTGAACGCAAAGTAGCGCAGCATGTGCAGCACCATGGTGAGCACCATGGCGTCGGACGCGTAGCGGTGCACGCTGCGCAGGATGCCGCCCAGCCACCACTGGCCGTGCGTGAGCGACTGCACCGAGTCGTGGGCGCCCGAAACGCCGGTCTCGAAGAACGCGTACAGGTACAAGCCGCTGCCGCCCACGATCCAGAACAGGAAGAAGGTGATGGAACCAAGGTGGTACAGCGGGTTGATACGGTCGCCAAAAGCACGGTTGAACAGCGCCTCGACGCGCATGAAGAGCCACTGCAGGGCCGCCTGGAACACTTTCATGAAGAGACCACCATTTCGCTGCCATCGGCCTGCGCGGCGCCTGTCCGCATCGCCCGGACGGCCACCACAATGAACAACACCCCACCCACGATGGCCACCAGCCCACCCAGCCCCATCAGCGCCATGCCGGCCACCTCGCCGCTAGAGCGCAGCACCTGCTCGGCGCCCGCCACCTTGCGCTGCACGCCGTAGCCACCGGACCACACCAGACCGATGATGTGCATCAGCTGCCCCAGGCCGTAAACCCAGGGCTGCGCCACTGCGAGCCGCCCTTGCGGCGCGGCATAGCCGAGCGCCGGCAGCAAGTGGTAGACCAGCCCCATCAGCGCCAGCGTCACGCCGACGATGCAGCCGTGGTAGTGCGCCGGGATGCGCACGTTGCTGCCGCTGATGAAGATACCGATCACCCCCCCAGCGCCAAACAGCAGGATGGACGCCAGCACCGCCGCACGCAGCGGGTTTTGCGTGGCATGCGAGAGCGGCTGGCGGTACAAGGCCACCACCACCGCCAGCGCGACCGGGACGATGGCCGTGCCGCCGCCGGCGCGCATCGCCCAGGTGAGCAGCGCCCGGTGCTCGACCGAACTGATGTCATAGGCCAGGTAGGCCCAGGGCGTGACGAACACCCCTGCCAGCGCGAGTGCAAACATGAATACCGCCACACGCGGGCTCAGCAGCAGCCGCGCGCCGCAGGCGTTCGCCAGCCACAGCCATCCCACCAGCATGAGCAGCGTCCAGGTGAACTGCAGCACATGGCCACCACCCCAGAACAGGATTTCGTAATACGCCTTGCCGGGCAGTACCAAGGGCAATTTGGCCAACGACCAGCCAAAGGCCAGCAACGCCACCACCGTGGCCATAGCGGCAGCGTCCAGGCCAAAGCCGAGTGCGCCGCGCCCGCCAAACGCCACCCCGAGGCGCGGCGCCACCACAATGCTGCGCAGCGCGAGCACCCCCACGCCCAGGCCAAACACCACCAGACCGGCCAGGAACAGCGGCGAGTGCAGCACCGGGATGTAATTGGCCATGATGGGCTCGCCCCCATTCAGGAAGGGCGCGACCGCCATCGCCAAGGTGCCGGCCGCACAGGTCCACAGCGCGGCCCAGCCCCAGCGCAGCCCGCGCGGGCTGCCGTGCAGGCTCCAGAGCAGGCCCGCCATGGCCATGAACCACACCAGCACCGAGAGATCCACGTGCAGCACCAGCGAGGTATGAAAGAAGTCTGCCGCTGGCAGCAGTCGGTTCACCCCCGGCGTGCGCGAGAGGACCAGCAAGATGGAAAACAGGCCCGAGCCCACCAAGGCCGACACGCCGAGGCAGAGCCAACTGCGCGCCAGAGCACGGCGCGCGTCCTGTGGGACAGCCAGCGAATAGTCGGCCGCCACACGAGCTGGTACAGGGCGCGCAGAAGGCGCCCCAGTGGACACCAAAGAAGAAGGGGCCAAGGCGCTCATAGCAGGACGATGCCTCCGCGTTCCGCATCGAAGTCGATCACCAGCACCTGGGCGGGCTTGAGGTCAACAGTGGCTTCGTGCTGGTAGTTGAATCCACTGGTTGCCGTGGTATCGCGCAGGCGCACGGTGATGCGGTGCGTGCCCGAGCGCACTTCCAGGCGCTTGTACACGGTAGAGGCGCCGTCGCGCGAAAGCCCGGACGGCGCAGCCGTGTAGCGGTAGGCGGTTGCGCCGTCGATGTCGAGCTCCACCGTCACGGGCGCGCGCTCACGCTCGCATTTGAGCGGCGCACGCATGTTGGGCGCCAATTTCGCGAGCTCCGCCGCCGTGTAAGGGCGGCACTCTGCGATGCGCTTGCCGTGGTGGACGAAACTGAGCTTGATCAGCGCCTCATCCGCGGCAAGCGGGGCATACGCCGGCCAGTGCGAAAAAACGCCGATCAACAGCGCAAAACCGCCGTACAGCAGCGCCTGGCCTGCCAGGACGAAAACGCGATTCATGCAAAAAACTCCAAGGAAACAAAAGGTTCTGCCGCACGCGCGCGCAGGGCTGTCAATGCCGCCGCGAGTGCCGCCTCATCACCGGCATCGGCCGCAACCAGCGACCACGCCTGCCGCGGCACACCGGCGCGCAGGCGCGGCTCGCGCTGGCCGAGCAGGCGTTCGCGCGTCCAGCGCTCGCCCAGACGGAAAGCGCAGCCACCCTCGCGACACGTCGCAATCAGGACGCCATTGGCTCCAGCGCGCAACGCGTACTCAACGAAAGACGGCGGCAGCAGACCGGTGCACACCAGCGGCAGCACCAGCACGCCCTGCGCAGCAAGCGCATCGAGCTGCACGCCCTGCGCACAGCCAAACACCACGTAGCGTTCGGGCCCGGGCAAGGCGGCCAGGCCGGTGAGCATCTGCTGGCGCAACGCATCGATGGGCCACTGCGGCATGTCGATGCCTGTTTGCAGCACCTGTGCGCTGCGAAACGGCGTGGACGACGGGCAGGAACCCACGCAAATACCGCAACTGGCGCACAGGTCGCTGCGCACCTGCGCCAGTTCCATCCCCACGCGGCCGCTGGGGTGCGGCACCATGGTGATGGCGGCGTAGGGGCAGTCTTCGACGCAGCGGCGGCACCCACTGCAGTGGGCTGGGTCGACCTCGGCCACCAATTGCGCCAGCGCGATCGGGCGCCAAGCGGTGTGTGACGTTGCGGGCGAGCGCACCTGCGCCTCCTGCGGACGGCCCTCAGGCACCGCAGCGCGCCGCCGAAAGCCGAGCCAGGGCAGCGCCAGCAACAAAGCCAGCGTGGCACCCAGCAAGCCCCAGACCAGCGCGGCGGAGGTGGCGGCGGTGAGCGGATGGATAAACAGCAGCAACCAGTCGTAGGCCAGCCCTGCGGGCACCGTACCCAGATCGGCAGGCCCCTGGCTGCGCACGGGCACAACGGCGGCCAGCACCAGCAGGGCAAGCACGCTCCCAATGGTCAGCGCACGCGGCGGAAAGACCGCCGGGCGGCTGATGCGCTGGACATGGAACCACAGACCGAACACCAGCAGCAGCGGCACGCCCAAGTGCACGAAGACAAACAGCGAGAACAATCGGTCGTTCAACTGGGTGCCACCTAGAAAGTTGCGCGAAAGTGGCGAGGCCAGACCCGGTAGTGCATCGAGCCACTCGGCCGTCGCGGTCGCGGAAAACTGGCCCAGGCGGTCCCAGTTAAGCCAGAAACCGCCGATGGCACAGACAAACATCAGCGGCAGCAGTGGCACGCCCGTCAACCAGGAAGGCGCGCGAAAGCTGCGGAACCGCCCCAGCATCCATTCCCGCACAACGTGGGCCAGCACCACGACCACCATGGCATCTGCGCTGTAGCGGTGCAAGCCACGCAGAAGACTCCCCCATTGCCGGGGTTCGCGCGAGAGCATGTCGATGGACGGGTAGGCGCCACTGGCCGAAGTGTCGAGCACCGCATAGAGCACGGCGCCACTGCCCACGAGCAGCCACAGCAACCAGAACCCCAGAGCCCCCAGGTGCTTGAGTGGATTGCCGCTGGTGCCTGCCAGCGCGTCGAAGCCGTGCTCCAGTGCGCGCCACAGCCGCGCCGGCGCGCTGGGGACCGGCACGATAGGGAGCAGGCTGGATGAAACGGTCATTCGCCCGTATCTCAAGCGCGGCGCGGGCGCGCAGGCGGGCGCTGGCGGGCACTGCGGCGGCTCGCGCGCCACTCGTTGAAGAAGAACACCATCATGACGACAAAGAACGTCAGACCGCCGGCAATCTGTATCGGCAAGGTGTAGTCCACGCGGTAGTTGCCAGTTTTCGCGTCGTACACCGTACACACCAGGCGAACGCGCTCCCACAACCCCTCCAGCACGCGCTCTCGCGCTACTGGCGCACCTGCCAGCAGCAGCCGCAGCGGCTCGCCGAGATCGGCCGCATTCAACTGCTCGCCATAGATCTGCCGCACGATACGCCCTTGTGCGTCCACCAGACTCAGCTGGAGCACATGGTCAAAACCCGCCGTGGTCGGCTGGAACAAAAAACCGAAGTCGCGCGCCAGTGCCGGAACATCGGCAGCACGCGGGCTCAGAAACTCCCAATTGCCAGACCCGATGTTGAACTTTGCGGCAAAGGCCTTGAGCGCCTGGGGCGAATCCTCAGGCTGGTTAAAGCCAATGCTCACGACATTGAACTGCCCGGGGCCCACGCTCTTTTCCAGCGCCTGTACCGCCTGTTGCAGCGCACGCGTCGTGCCGGGGCAGATCTGAAAGCACCCGGTATAGATAAAGCTCACCAGGAGCGGCTTGCCCCGGTAGCCCGAGAGAGCAACCGTGCGGCCATTGCGGTCGCGAAACAGGTGCTCGCCCAGCTCTCGTCCGACGGCGTCCTGGCTGGCACGCAAGGCGAGGCGGACATCGAAACCGTGCGCCGACCCGGGCGGCACGGCCTCTTGCGCCTGCACAGGAAGCGACAGCGCCGCACCGCACCCCATCGCCCACGCCAGCAGCAGCGCAGCAAGTGAGGGACGACAGCGCATGGGCAACTCTCGTTCAGCGGACCAGGCCGTCGATGCAAGCTGCCACCAGCAGGGTGCTCAGTTGGATCAGGGAGGCAAAAAATGCCGACATCGCATGCGGCCGCGTCACTTCACGCGCCAGCACCCAGGCCTTGTGCACGAAGTGCAGTCCACCACCCAACGCCCCGACGGCATACACCGGCCCCGCACCCCAGAACACGGGCAGAAGAGAGGCCACCAGGAGCGCCACCGTACTGGCCAGCACGATGCGCGCAGCGCGCTCGTTGCCGACCACCACCGGCAGCATGGGAACGCCCGCCTGCGCATAGTCCGCCCGATTGGCAATAGCCAAAGACCAGAAATGCGGCGGGGTCCACAAAAAGAGCACCAGGGCCAGCAGCAAGGGAAGCGGCCCGAGCGTGGGATTGACGGCCGCTGCGCCCGCCAGCACGGCGAAGCTGCCAGCCAGGCCGCCGACGACAATGTTCAGGGCACTTCGGCGCTTGAGCCACACGGTATAGACAAAGGCGTAGAAGAAGGCGCCCAGGAACACATACACCGCCGCCGCGCCATTGAGCACCAGCCAGGCAGCGGCCACCGCACCCACCAGCATGGCGCCCATCAGCACCAGCCAGGCCGGGTGGTGCGGCAGTGCGCCGGTGACAAAGGCCCGCCGGCGGGTGCGCGCCATGAGCTGGTCGCTCTCGTGCTCGACGTACTGGTTGAAAGCGCCGGCGCTGGCCGACGCGACCAGCACCGACAGGGCCAGCACCAGGACTTGCAGCCAGCTCGGCGCCGGGCCTGGCGTCACCACCATGCCCACCAGGGCGGTGACCATGATGAGCGAGCCGATACGCAGCTTGAACAGCGAGATCACGTCGCGGGTGCGTTGCACAGCCAGGCTGCGCGCGGGGTGGAGCGTGTCGGTGTGCATGGCTTGCCTCCGTTTCAGGACAGGCCCCACAGCTGTGCGAGGTACTTCCAGTTGATGAAGTAGTACAGGACAAAGGCCACCAGGAACACCATCGCCAGCACAAAGGTGCCGGGCGCCGTGAAACCGGCCGAGCCGTAGGTCTGCGCAGTTGCCGTCGGTGCAGTGGGCGGAATCGGCGTAAAGCGAGGGCTGACCACGCCCTGGTCAAGCTTCTTGCCCCACAGCAGCGAACCGACCGTGATGTAGATGAACAGCGCCCCGCCCGTGATGGCCGCAATGCCGCCAATGCCGACCAGACCCATCATCAGGTAGGCCGCTCCCGGCCATTCGTAGGCCAGCGCAGCGCCAGAGAACGCCATGTCCCAGTGCCGCCGCGAGACGCCCAGGGTGCCGGCGCCCATCATCACCAGGCAGAAGAAGTACATCGAGAAACCGAACAGGTAAGGCTGAATCTTGGCCAAACCCGGCGCAATCGTCTCGCGCTTGAACAGCACCGGAATCAGGAAGTACGTCAGCGCCATGAACGACAGCGTGGTGCCAATCACCACCGTAGCGTGGAAGTGGCCCGGCACGTAGATGGTGTTGTGGATGAGGAGGTTGAGCTGCTCGGTACCCATCATGACCCCCGAAATACCACCCAGGAAGCCAAAGCCAATGATGGAGATGAACACCCCGGAGAAAGTCGGGTTGCCCCACGGCGCCTTGCGCAGCCACTCGAACAATCCCTTGTTGTAGCCCTTGGCGCGCTGCGCCACTTCCATGGCCCCCGGAACCGTCAAGCCGTGGATCATCGAAGCCAGCACGGCAAAGTACATGAAGTAGCTGGTGTTGACCACTTTCCACTCGGTGCTCACACCGGGGTCGGCCAGCAAGTGGTGGGCACTGGCAAGCTGCAGGAAGAAGATGTAGAGCAGGAAAGCGCCACGGCTCACCCGCTCGGACATCGGCTTGGCGCCGAACACCACGGCGGCCACCATGTACCAGATCGAGATATGCGCCGCCACGTTGATCTGCTGCGACGAGTGGCCAAAGGCCCACCAGATGGTGCGGTAGATCAGCGGATCGACTTCCTTGATGAGCCCGATCGACAGGAAGAACGTCGGGATCAGGATGATGGCGCCGGAGACGATGGTGAACACCGCAATGATGGCCGCGACGATGGCGCCAAAGGTCACCAGGGGCACCGAGCCCTGGTAGGTCTTGTCGCGCTTGGCGACCACCAGGGTGCCAAAGAACACGAAGCAGGCAATCAGCGCGCCGACGGCAAAGAGGATCAGGCCCAGGTAGAACCAGGGCGTGGCCATCATCGGCACGTAGGACGTCATCATCACGCTGGAGTTGCCACGGAACACATCGATGTTGTTCATGACGGCGCCGATCAGCATCAGCGCGTAGGCCAGCCAGGCGATTCTTGGCGTGGCGATCCGGCATCGCAGCAGCGTCGACGAGCAAAAGTACAGCACAGCGACTTCAAAGAAGATCATCCAGAAGATGAGCATGTTGATGCCGTGCGCGGTAAGCACCGTGTAGAAGGTGTCGGCAGCCAGCCAGTGCACAGCAGGCCAGCGGGTCAGCACCACGCCAATGGCGAGGATGCCGCCAACGAGCAGCGCGACGACAGCCGTCACCGCGTTGAACTTCATCAAAAGCTCGGCATTGCGTTCGAATTGCAGGCCCGAGCGCGGGCAGGTGCGGTAGGTAGTGGCGCTGGCAGACAGCGCGGCAGAAGTTGCAGCCATGGTGTTGTGCTCCTGCTATTTCACGTAGAGGCGTCCCACCATCGTGTGGTGGTTGATGCCGCAATATTCGTTACACACAATCGAGAACTGGCCCGACTGGTTGGGCGTGATCTTGACCACGTGCTCGTACCCAGGCACCACCTGGATATTGATGTTGGTGGGCTGCAGCGAGAAGCCGTGGTTGTAGTCCATGGAAGTCAGGTGCAGCTTGTAGGTTTTGTCTTTCTCAAGCTCCAGAATGGGCCTCCAGGCCCAGAGGCGCGCGGTCAGGTAGATGTCGCTGCCCACGGGCGGATGCACCACCGGAATTTTCTCGTCGGTTTCGGTGCGCACGGTGTATTTGTCCACCATGGCCTGTGCCTTGGCGGCGAATTTGTCCGGCGTGGTTTTGTAGGTTTCCGTGGAGAGGTTCTGCTTGCCGTAGACATGCCAGAACACCATCATGAGGAACATGACCATGCACCAGGCAAAGGCAATGGCGATCCAGACGGCTTCAACGCGATCAAGCGGGTGTTTCCACCAAAGCCGCTCTGCTGGGGGAAGAATGGCACTCATATGCGGTTCTCCCTCACTTGGCCACGGGGATGGTCAAGATATCGATCACCCCCCAGAGTGAATACACGATCATCGGGACCATCACCCCGATGAACAGAAGCAGAAAGGGGTTATCGAGCAGTTGCTGAAGCATCGGCACCTTCTCGTTCTCGTCGTCATGGTGTTCCATGTTGTCTCCTCGGTTACCAAAAGGTGCAAACCATTTTCCGGTTTGAAATCAGCATAGGCTTGATTTGCAACAAGGTCCATAGGCGCCCGCACTAGTGGTAAACACCTGGAAGTCCGCTCAAGCTGCGTGGTTTTGAACAAAATCGGTGCCGCCAAAAGCAATGCTCCTACCTCCCTTGCCCCCTTCTACCGATCCCTTTGGGCGCCGGCGCACGCTTTTGCAGCGCGCCGCCTGGCTGTGCGCGCTGCTCGTGCTGGTGGTGACGGGTTTGAGCGCCTTTTTGCGCCAGAGCAGTGCCGGGCTGGACTGCACGCCATGGCCGGCATGCCATGCCCGCGCAGCCCGCGCCGAGGCGGCGCGCGCACCGCCCAGCGCTGCCGAGCACTCGGCACGCGCCGTGCACCGCGCCGTGGCCTCGTCGCTGCTGCTTCTGTTGGCGGCCATGGCGGCCTTCGCCTGGCGGCGCAGCTTGCGCCTGGCCGCCGAGGGGCGCGTCGTCCTGGTTGCGCTTGGCTTGGTTCTGTTTCTTGCCGTACTCGGCCCCTTCACCGCCAACGCGCGTGCGCCGGCGGTGACGCTGGGCAACCTGTTGGGCGGCCTGCTGCTGTTTGCCGCATGTGTGCGATTGGCGGTGCCACCAGGCGCCATGGGCGAGCAGCAGCGCCAACGCCTGCACCTTTGGTCCGTGGTGGCAGGGCTCGTCCTGCTGCTGCAGATCGGCCTGGGCGCACTGGTGAGCGCGGGCTATGCAGGCCTGAGTTGCCCGCAGCTCTCCAGTTGCCGCCCCGGCGCGGATGGCTGGACGGCACTCAAGCTTTGGCTCCCTCCCGGCGAAGGGGCTGGAATGCCGCATTACGCCGCGGGGATGGGCGTGCATCTGCTGCACCGTTTGGCCACGCTGGCCACGCTGGCCGCGCTGGGGATACTGGCGCTCTCGGCCTGGCAGGCCAAGCGACGGCGCGAGGCGGCTTTGCTCATGGCTCTGGCAGCGCTGCAAGTCGAGCTTGGCGTGACGCTGGTGCTCGCCCAATTGCCCCTGGCCGCCGCCCTGGCGCACAACCTGCTGGCCGCCCTGCTGCTGGGAACCGTGGCAGCGCTCGCCGCCCGCAGCGCCCCGCTGTCGCCTCGGTTGTGACGCGGCGCTGCCGCGCTGCCCACAATCGCGCATGGACTTCGCACCTTCTCCCCGCGCGCAGGAAATGCTGCAGCGCTTGAATGCTTTTCTGGAGCGCTACCTGCTGCCGCACAACGCTGCCTGGCACGCGGCGGCGCAGGCCGGTCAGTTCCCGCCGCCATTTTTGGAAGACCTGAAGGCGCTGGCGCGCGAAGAAGGTTTGTGGAATTTGTTCCTGCCCGGCTTGCAGGAGGATGAACCCGGCACGCGCCTTGCCAACCTTGACTACGCACCGCTGGCCGAATCCATGGGCCGCCTGCCCTGGGCGGCCGAGGTTTTCAACTGCAGCGCGCCGGATACCGGCAACATCGAATTGCTGCACCGCTTTGCTTCGCCCGAGCAGCGCGCGCAATGGCTGGGGCCGCTGCTGAGCGGGCGCATTCGCTCGGCCTTTGCGATGAGCGAGCCCGACGTGGCGTCGTCCGACCCAACGAACCTGCAGACCACCGTGCGCCGCGATGGCGATGCGCTGCTCGTGAGCGGGCGCAAGTGGTTCATCACCGGCGCAGCACACCCGAACTGCCGCTTGCTGATCGTCATGTGCCGCAACGCCGACGACGGCGCAGAGGATGCAGGCACGCACCGCCGCCACAGCATGGTGCTGGTGCCGCTAGATGCGCCAGGCGTGCACATGGTGCGCAACATCCCCGTGCTGCACCACCACGCACCCGAGGGGCATTGCGAGATCCTCTTGCAGGACGTGCGCGTGCCCCCCAGCGCACTGCTCGGCGAGTGGGGCGCAGGCTTTGCCATGGCGCAGGCACGCCTGGGGCCTGGGCGGGTCCACCACTGCATGCGCACGATTGGGCAGTGCGAGCTCGCCTTGCAACTGGCGGCCGAACGCGCGCTGGAGCGCAAGATGTTTGGCAGCTACGAATCGGGCTTTGCCAATGTGCAGGACTGGCTGGCCGAGTCGCGCATCGAAATCGACCAGGCCCGCCTGCTGGTGCTGCACACCGCGTGGCGGCTGGACCAGGCAGACGCTGCGCAGGAGGCGCAGCTGCGGTCACAGATATCCGCCATCAAGGTGGTGGCCGCGCGCCTGCAAAGCCGCGTGGTGGACCGTGCCATGCAGGTGTTTGGCGCCATGGGCCTCTCGCCCGACACGCCGCTGGCCCAGTTCTGGACCTGGGGCCGCGCCCTGCACCTGATGGACGGGCCAGACGAAGTGCACCTGCGCACCGTGGCGCGCCACGAGCTGGCACAGGCACGCGACCGCATGGGCCAGGGCAGTGCCTGGTTCACCACGCCCGAACAGATGCGGGCGGCGCCGCGTGTGCGCTGAATACTATAATTTTAATAGCTTACAGCGCTTACTGCATAAGCGCTAGAGGCCAAAAACACCTAAACTTTTATCGGTTGAGCGAGCCGCTTGCGGCTCGCTTGCGCAGCACCGACTCGAGGGTGCGCTCAGCCGGGTCATTTCAGGGGTACCGTGGGATGGCGCGTGCAGGAATTTCCTTGCGAGTCCACCTGCCACCGCCCCTAAGCACCCTGTGGATTTTTTCCTGTCTTGCCAAAAAATCGACGGCACCGTAAGATAGTAATCAATTACTCACCTACAGAATGCCCCTGTGAACCCACGCGCCAAACCCTTGCCTGCGGACGAGCGCCGCGCCGCCACCGTGGAGGCGGTAGTGCAGCTCGCCGCCACGCAAAACCCCAGCGACATCACCACTGCAGCGATTGCCGGCCACATGCAGCTGACACAGGGGGCGCTGTTCCGGCACTTCCCCTCCAAGGAATCGATCCTGCAGGCCGTGATGGAGTGGGTAGCCGAGCAATTGTTGGCCCGTGTGGAGCAGGCTGCACAAGAGGCACCCTCGCCTCTGGCCGCGCTGGAAGCCATGTTTCTGGCGCACGCGGGCTTTGTCGCAGAGCACCCGGGTGTGCCACGCATGATGTTTGGCGAACTCCAGCGCACCAGCGACAGCCTGCCACGGCGTATGGTGCGCACGCTGCTGGCGCGCTACGGTGAGCGCCTGCAGCAGCTCTTTGCGCACGGCAAGGCGGACGGTGAGATCGACCCCACCCTGGACCCCGAAGCCGCCGCCACGCTGTTCATCGGCACCATCCAAGGCCTGGTCATGCAGTCCATGCTGTCGGGCGACGTGGAGCGAATTCGCCGCGATGCGCCGCGCGTCTTTGCCATTTACCAGCGCGGCATCCGGAGCACGCCATGAGCCGACTTCCCCTGCAACGCCGCACCTTGGCCCTGCTGGCCGTGGTGGTGCCGCTCCTGGCCTTGTTCATCTACGTGGTGCTGCGCTCGGGGCCGCTCGCTCCCGTGGCCGTCACGGTGGCCACGGCCCGGCAGCGCGCCATCACGCCCGCCCTGTTCGGCATTGGCACGGTGGAAGCGCGCACCACCTACCACGTGGGTCCCACAGTAGCCGGGCGCGTGCTGCGCCTGTCGGTGGAAGTGGGCGAGCGCGTTAGCGCAGGCCAGGTGCTGGGCGAAATGGATGCGGTGGATTTTGACGAACGCCTGCACGCCCAGGCCGCCGCCGTGCAACGCGCCCAGGCCAGCCTGAAGGACGCGCAGGCCCGCCAGCAGCAGGCACAGACCCAGGCCACGCGCTACGCCGAGTTGCTGGCCGTGCGCGCCACCAGCGAAGAGACCGCCACCGCCCGCCAGCAAGACTTGGCTAGCGCCAACGCCGCTCTGGCGGGCAGCCAGGCCGAGGTGGCGCGCCTGCGCGCCGAGCTGGAAGCCCTGCGCACGCAGCGCGGCCAGCTGCGCCTGCGCGCCCCGGCGGACGCCCTGGTCACCGCCCGCCTGGCCGAGCCCGGCAGCACCGTGGTGCCGGGGCAAGCCGTCGTGGATCTGGTAGACCCGGCCAGCCTGTGGGTCAACGTGCGCTTTGACCAAACCAGTTCTGCGGGCCTGCGCGCCAGCCTGCCCGCGCAGGTGCTGCTGCGCTCGGACACCACGGCGCCACTGGCCGCACGCGTGCTGCGCGTTGAGCCCCTGGCCGATGCCGTGACCGAAGAGACGCTGGCCAAGGTGGTGCTGGCCACCCTGCCCACGCCCTTGCCGCCGCTGGGCACGCTGGCGGAAGTCACCATTACCCTGCCCGAACTCGCCGCCGCGCCCACCATTCCCAACGCCGCCCTGCGGCGCGTGGGCGGCAAGATGGGCGTATGGGAACTGGGCGCGGACGGCCTGCGCTTTGCCCCCCTGGTGCTGGGCCAGGCTGATCTGGACGGCCAGGTGCAGGTGCACAGCGGTTTGAAGGAAGGCGCGCGCATCGTTGTCTACAGCGAGAAAGAACTGAGCGCCCGCAGCAACACCCACGTGGTGGACCGCATCACCAAGGGGGCGCCGTGATCAGCCTGGCAGGCCGTGACATCCTCCATGCCTGGGGCAAGTTTGTCTTCACCGGCATTGGCCTGGGACTGCTGATCGGCGTCACGCTCACCATGGCCGGGGTGTACCGCGGCATGGTGGACGACGGGCGCGCGCTGCTGGACAACAGCGGCGCCGACATCTGGGTGGTGCAGCAAGGCACGCTGGGGCCGTACGCCGAGCCATCGAGCCTGAACGACAGCACCTGGCGCAGCCTGCGCGCGCTGCCCGGCGTGCAGGATGCCGCCAACGTGACCTACCTGACCATGCAGGTGCAGCGCCTGGCGGGCAACGCTGGGGCTGCGGGTACGGCAGGCGCGGCCAGTGCCGCCAGCGATGTGCGCGCCATGGTGGTCGGCATCGCACCGGGCGGCAGCGGCACACCCGGCTGGCCGCCCTATCTGGTGGCCGGGCGGCAGCTCACACGCAGCCACTACGAGGCGGTGGCCGACATCGCCAGCGGCATGGCGCTGGGCGAGCGTATCCAGATCCGGCGCAACGTGTACACCGTGGTAGGACTCACGCGGCGCATGGTGTCCTCTGGCGGCGACCCCATGGTGTTCATCCCGCTCAAGGATGCGCAGGCGGCGCAATTCCTGCGCGACAACGACGCGCTCTGGGAAAGCCGCCACCGCACGGCTGCCAACCCCGCCTTCAACCGGCCCGGCGTACCCGGCCTGCTCGACGCGGTGATGGCTTCGCAAAGCACCAACCCTTCGGTCAACGCTGTGCTGGTGCGCGTGCGCCCAGGCTACGACGCTGAGGATGTGGCGCAGGCGATCCGCCGCTGGCAGCGCCTCACGGCCACCACGCGCGCGCAGATGGAAGGCATCCTGATCGGCAAGCTCATTGCCACGTCGGCCAAGCAGATCGGCATGTTCCTGGCCATTCTGGCGCTGGTCAGCGCGGCCATCGTGGCCTTCATCATCTACACGCTCACGCTGGGCAAGATCCGCGAGATCGCGGTGCTCAAGCTCATCGGCACCAAGAACCGCACCATCGCCGGCATGATCGTGCAGCAGGCGCTGGGCCTGGGAATCATCGGCTTCGTGGTGGGCAAGATCTCTGCCACGCTGATGGCGCCCGCCTTCCCCAAATACGTGCTCCTGGTGCCGCAGGACACGGCTGCCGGGCTGGCCGCCATTCTGGTCATCTGTGTGCTGGCCAGCGGGGTGGCGATCCGCGCCGCGCTGCGCGTCGACCCAGCCGAAGCGGTAGGAGGTTAGATGCGACGACATCCCCCTGAGGCGCTGCGCGCCTTCCCCCTTCTCTCGGCTACGTCGGGAAGGGGGACGACGCCAGCGCGGCGGGGCGGCCCTTGCGCGGCGTCCGCTGGTTTTGGGCCGTGCCAGTTTGATACGTTGTGGCTGGCGCGAGGCGCCTTGGATGGCTGACATGGAACACGCAGGAATACGCATCGAAGGCGTGCGCAAGCGCTATGGGCAGGGTGACACCGCCGTGGACGCGCTCAAGGACGTCAACATGGTGGTGGCGCCAGGCGAGGTGGTGGGACTGATCGGGCCTTCGGGTTCGGGCAAGAGCACGCTGCTCAAATGCCTGGGCGCCGTGATCGAACCCAGCGCCGGGCGCATGACGCTGGGCGACGAAGTCATCTACGACAACGGCTGGAAGATTCGCGACCTGCGCGCGCTGCGGCGCGACCGCATCGGCTTCGTCTTCCAGGCGCCCTACCTGATTCCCTTTCTCGACGTGACCGACAACGTCGCCCTGCTGCCCATGCTGGCAGGCGTCCCCAACAAGCAGGCGCGAGCGCAGGCCCGCGAGTTGCTGGATGCGCTCGACGTGGGGCACCGTGCACGCGCCATGCCCGCGCAGCTGTCGGGCGGCGAACAGCAGCGCGTGGCCATTGCGCGCGGACTGGTCAACCGCCCGCCAGTGGTGCTGGCCGACGAACCCACGGCGCCACTCGACAGCACGCGCGCGCTGGCCGTGATCCGCATTCTCAACGACATGGCGCAGCGGTTCGAGACCGCCGTGATTGTGGTCACGCACGACGAGAAGATCATTCCGACCTTCAAGCGGATTTACCACATCCGCGACGGCGTGACGCACGAGGAAGCGGGCGAAGGACGCGCACCATGAATTTGCAACATCTCCCGGAGGCCACCCCTATGAATGCCCTGCTGCAACGCAATCCCTGGCTGCGCGGTGCCAGCGTGTTCGCTGTGCTCTTTGGCCTGCTGACCCTCAAGGAGGGCGGCACGGTGCTGTTTGGCGGCGCGGCCGGGCGCAGTGCGGCCGGGGCCTATGTGCCCTTTGTGCTCTGGTTCAACTTCGTCGCTGGTTTTGCCTACGTAGCGGCAGGCATTGCGCTGTGGCGGCGCCTGGGCTGGGCGGCGTGGCTGGCGCTGGGGATTGGGTTGGCCACGGCCCTGGTGTTTGCAGCCTTCGGAATCCATGTGCTGACGGGCGGCGCATTCGAAGTGCGCACCGTGGCGGCCATGGCACTGCGCACGGCCGTATGGCTGGGCATCGCCACCCTGGCCTGGCGCCTGCGGCCCGGCCGCGCTGCCCCACTGGAAACCGCGCCATGAACCATCTTTTGTTGCACGCTCTGCCAAGCAGGCGCCCTGCCCTCGCCATGCTGCTGGCCGCCCTGCTCGCGGGCTGCGCGGCGGGCCCCGATTACCAACCCCCGGCACCGTTGGCGGACAACGCCCTGCCGCAGCCCGCCGCAGCCGTGCGGAGCCGCGCCAGCGAGAGCGCTTTTGGCACGGCGCAGGCGTGGCGCACCGACATGGACCTGGAGGCGCCCTGGTGGCAGCAACTCGGCTCCCCCGGCCTGGACACGCTGGTCGCCGAGGCCCTGAAGGCCAGCCCGACGCTGTCGGCAGCGCAAGCGCAGCTGCGCCAGGCCGAAGAGCTGCAGGCGGCTCAGGAGCGTGCCACTCAGTTGCCGCGCGCCGACCTCGGTGCAGGCAGTGCCCGCCAGCACATCTCCCCCAGCGCGCAGGGCCTGCCCGGCGATGGGCGCACGTTCAGCCTGCACAGCGCCAGCGTCAGCGTGCAGTACCAGCTCGATGTGTCAGGCGGCAACCAGCGCGCCCTCCAGGCCCTGGCGGCGCGCACCGACTACCGCCGCTACCAGCTGGCAGGCGCCCGCCTCGACCTGGCCGCACGCATCGCCAGCACCGCCATCACCCAGGCACGGATCACCGCCCAGGCCGAAGCGCTGGAAGCCATCGCCAGCAACCAGGCGGCACAAACCGATATTGCCCAGGAACGCCTGCGCCTGGGCCAGGCCATGCCGGCGGACGTGCAGGCACTGCAGGCCGCGCTGGAGCAGACCCGCGCCTCCGCGCTGCTGCTGCGCAAGCAGGCGCTGCAAAGCGCCTACCTGCTCGCCCTGCTGGCCGGGCGCACACCAGGCGCCGAGCCGCTGCCCGCGTTCAGGCTGCAGAGTTTCACACTGCCCGCCGCGCTGCCGCAGGTGCTGCCGTCCGAACTGGTACGCCAGCGCCCTGATATTCAGGCAGCCGAAGCACTGGTGCGCGTGGCCAGCGCCGAGCATGGGGTGGCCGTGGCACGCCTGTACCCGCAAGTTCGGCTCAGCGCCAACCTGGGCAGTCAGGCGCTGACCACGGGCGCCCTGTTTGGTGGCGGCTCGGCCGTATGGGGCCTGATTGCCCAACTGACCCAGCCCCTGTTCGACCCGGCCCTGCCCGCGCAGCAGCGCGCGGCGCTGGCAGGCCTGGACGCCGCTGCCGCCCAGTACCAGGGCGTGGTGCTGGACGCGCTGCGCAGCGTGGCCGATGCCCTGCGCGCCACCGAGGCCGATGCGCAAGTGCTCGCCACGCTGGAGCGCGCCGATGCCGCCGCACAGGCCAGCCTGCAGACCACGCAGCAACAACTGGCGCTGGGCGCCACCAGCCACCTGCAATGGCTGGTGGCCCAGCAACAGGCCCTGCAACTGCGCAGCAGCCTGGTGGCCGCCCAGGCACAGCGCCTGGCCGACAGTGCGGCGCTGTTCCAGGCCGTGGGCGCGGGCTAGGCCGTCGACCGCCTGAATCACCCATCGCGCGCCCCTTGAAAACCTCGGCAATCGTCGCTAATTGACTATTTAACTATTTGCGCAAATAATACATTAACATCTTCGTACCGCGACCTCCGCGACTGCTCTCAAGAGAATGCCCATGACGCCTTCTTCCGCTCTCTCTTCCGCTCTCGCCCGGATCAGTGCCATCGCCTTGGCGCTGTCCTGCGTCTGGACCGCGCCCGCCCTTGCCGCCACCGATGCGCCCCTGGCGACTGCGCCTGCCCAGGCCGCAGGCAGCGCCCGTGCTGTCAGCTACGACGGCGTCGTAGAGGCCGTGCGCCAGACGCAAATTGCCGCCCAGGTGCCCGGCGCGGTGGTGGAACTGGCCGTGCACGCGGGCGACCGCGTCAGCGCCGGCCAGTTGCTGGTGCGCATCGATGCGCGCACAGCCGACCAGGACGCTGCCGCCAGCGCAGCCCAGGTGCAGGCCGGGCGAGCCAACCTGGCCGTGGCGCAGCGCGATTTCGAGCGCCAGCAACAACTGCACGCCAAAAAATACATCAGCGCGGCCGCACTGGAGCGCGCCGAGGGCCAGCTCAAAGCGGCGCGCGCGCAAGTGGATGCGCAAAGCGCTCAAGCGGGCGCCGCCCGCACGGGGGCGGGCCTGCACACAGTGCGCGCGCCCTACGCCGGCGTGGTGGCCGAGGTGCCGGTGCAGCTCGGTGACATGGCCATGCCGGGCCGGCCGCTGCTCACGCTCTACGACCCGTCGGCCCTGCGCATCACGGCTTCGGTGCCGCAGTCGGCTCTGGCCAACCTTGCCGGCGGCACAGTGGGCGCCGCCCAGGTGCGTATCGAACTGCCTGGCCTGCCCGCTGACCAGCAACCCCAGGCCACGCGCGTGCAACTGCTGCCCACGGTGGATGCCGGCACGCACACCCAGCAACTGCGCGCCGAGTTGCCCGCCCAGTTCACCCACGCCGTGCCCGGCATGTTTGCGCGCCTCTGGCTTGCAGCGGTGCCGGCCGATTCCAAAGCAGCCGATGCGCCCAAGGCGAGCGTCACCGTACCCCTCAAATCGGTCCTGCGCCGCGGCGAAATGACGGGTGTGTACGTGCCCGACGCCCAGGGCCGCCCGCTGCTGCGCCAGGTGCGCCTCGGTCCGGTCACCGGTGATCGCGTGGAAATTTTGAGCGGTGTGGCGCCCGGCGAAGCCGTGGTGCTGGACCCGCTGGCCGTCGGCAGTGCGCGCTAAGGGCAAGGGGCACTCATGAGCGCCAGCACACCCTCCCGCCTCGGTATCTCCGGCCGCATTGCGGCTTTCTTCCAGAGTGCGCAGATCACGCCACTGCTGGCGCTGGTGGCCTTTTTGCTCGGCGCCTTTGCCGTGCTGGTCACGCCGCGCGAGGAAGAACCGCAGATCAACGTGACCATGGCCAACGTGATCATTCCGTTCCCCG
Organism: Simplicispira sp. GW247-4R2A; assembly: GCF_059424465.1. Classification (NCBI taxonomy): domain Bacteria; kingdom Pseudomonadati; phylum Pseudomonadota; class Betaproteobacteria; order Burkholderiales; family Comamonadaceae; genus Simplicispira; species Simplicispira sp. GW247-4R2A. Next base: position 167,597 of record NZ_JBWKZM010000005.1, read on the forward strand.
GCGCCAGCGTGCGCGACGTGGAGCAGATGGTGACCATCCCGGCCGAGCAGGTGCTCTCGCAGATCACCGGCGCCGAGCATGTGATGTCGGTCTCGCGGCCCGGCGCAGCCATCATCACCGTGCAGTTCAAGGTGGGCGTACCGCGCACCGAGGCACTGGTGCGGCTGTACGACACGGTGAACTCCAACGCCGACTGGCTGCCCCAGGGCCTGGGCGTGCTGCCGCCCATCATCAAACCCAAGGGCATTGACGACGTGCCCATCGTCGCGCTGACGCTCTACTCCAACAACCCGCAAACCGACGCCTTTCAATTGGAGCGCGTGGCGCACAGCATCGAAGCCGACTTGAAGCGCGTGCCCGGCACGCGCGAAGTCACCACCATCGGCGGCCCTGGCCGCGCGGTGATGGTCGAGATGGATCCGGCGCGCATGGCCGGCGCCGGGGTGACCGTGGCCGACCTGCGCCGCGCCCTGCAGTCGGCCAACCTGGGGCTGCCGGTGGGCGATCTGCTCCGCGCCAACCAGGCCGTCGCCATCGAAGCCGGTCCGCTGCTGGCCAGCGCCGCCGAGGTGGCCGACCTTGTCGTCGGCGTGCAGGCTGGCAAGCCGGTGTTTCTGCGCGACGTAGCAAAGGTACGCGATGGCCCGCCGCCAGCCGCGCACTACGCCTGGTACGGAACGGCCGGCGAGCACGCCGCGGAACACCCCGCCGTCACCATCGCCATCACCAAGAAGCCGGGCGAAAACGCCATCGACGTGGCCAACGCCGTGATGGCGCGCGCCGAGCAATTGAAGAACAGCGTGATTCCGGCCGACGTGCAAGTGGCCGAGACGCGCAACTACGGCGCTACCGCGAACGACAAGGCGAAAAAACTGATCCAGAAACTGCTGTTCGCCACGGCCTCGGTGGTGGCGCTGGTGTTCATCGCCCTGGGCCGGCGCGAGGCCGCCATCGTCGGCACCGCCGTGGTGCTGACCCTTACCGCCACGCTGTTTGCGTCCTGGGCCTGGGGCTTCACACTGAACCGGGTGTCGCTGTTTGCGCTGATCTTCTCCATCGGTATCCTGGTGGACGACGCCATCGTGGTGGTGGAGAACATCCACCGCCACCAGCAGCTTGAGCCGGGCAAAACGCTGGCGCAGATCATCCCCGGCGCGGTGGACGAAGTGGGCGGCCCCACCATCCTCGCCACGCTCACCGTGATTGCGGCGCTGCTGCCCATGGCATTCGTATCCGGGCTGATGGGCCCGTACATGAGCCCCATCCCCATCAACGCCAGCATGGGTATGGTGCTGTCGCTGGCGATTGCCTTTGTCGTCACGCCATGGCTGGCACGGCTGTGGATGAAGCAGCACGCCGGCCAGGCCGAGGAAGGCCATGCCCAGCCCTCGGGCATGGCGCGGCGCATCACGCCGCTGTTCACGCGCATCTTCACGCCGCTGCTGGATGAAAAACGTGGCGGACGCAACCGCGCCCTGCTGGGCCTGGGCGTGGCATTGCTGATCGCCATCTCCGTGGCGCTGCCCGCCACCGGGCTGGTGCTGCTCAAGATGCTGCCGTTTGACAACAAATCGGAATTTCAGGTGGTCGTCGATATGCCCGCCGGCACGCCGGTGGAGCGCACTGCCGCCGTGATGCACGAGCTGGGCGCCTACCTGGCCACCGTGCCCGAGGTGACCGACTACCAGGCCTACGCCGGCACCGCCGCACCGATCAACTTCAACGGCCTGGTGCGCCAGTACTACCTGCGCGCCGGCGGCGAGGTGGGCGACATCCAGGTCAACCTGGTGGACAAGCACGCGCGCGACGCGCAAAGCCACGCCATCGCCACCCGCGTGCGCCCGCCGCTGCAGGAGATTGCGAAGCGCTTTGGCGCCAACGTCAAAGTCGTGGAAGTGCCGCCCGGCCCGCCCGTGCTCTCGCCCATCGTCGCCGAAATCTACGGGCCGGACGCGCAAGGCCGGCGCGAAGTGGCCAAAGCCGTGCGCGGCGTGTTCGAGACGACCGCCGGCCTGGTGGATGTGGACGACACCAGCATTGCCGATGCACCGCGCCAGCTCCTGCTGGTGGACCGCCGCAAAGCGGCCCTGCTGGGCGTGCCGCAGCAAGCGATCGTGAGCACGCTGCGCGCCGGGCTGGCGGGTGAAGCCACGACCTATCTGCACGACCAGAGCAAGTACCCGGCCGCCGCCACGCTACAGCTCCCACCCGAGCAACAGGGCAACCTGGCCGCGCTGCTCCAGCTTACGGTGCGCTCGGCCAGCGGCGCGCTGGTGCCGATCCGCGAACTCGTCACCGTGAGCGACACCTTGCGCGAGCAGCCCGTGCACCACAAGGACCTGCTGCCGGTGAACTACGTACTCGCCGACATGGCCGGCAAGGTGGACAGCCCGCTCTACGGCATGTTCGGGATGCGCAGCAGCATCGCCAAGCTGCCGATGCCCGGTGGCGGCCAGTTGGCGGAGTACTTCATCCACCAGCCGAGCGACGCCTGGCGCGGCTACGCGCTCAAGTGGGACGGCGAGTGGCAGATCACCTACGAGACCTTCCGTGACATGGGCGCCGCCTACGCCGTGGGCCTGATCCTGATCTACCTGCTGGTGGTGGCGCAGTTTGGCAGCTACCTCACGCCGCTGGTCATCATGGCGCCGATTCCGCTGACCATCATTGGCGTGATGCCGGGCCACGCGCTGCTGGGCGCGCAGTACACCGCCACCAGCATGATCGGCATGATTGCGCTGGCCGGCATCATCGTGCGCAACTCCATCCTGCTGGTGGACTTCATCAACCTGCAGGTGAAGAGCGGCGTCGAATTCCGGCAGGCCATCCTCCACTCGGCGATCACCCGCGCCCAGCCCATCGTGCTCACCGGGCTGGCCGCCATGCTGGGGGCCTTCTTCATCCTGGACGACCCGATCTTCAATGGCCTGGCCATCTCGCTGATCTTCGGCATCGCCGTCTCCACCGTGCTCACGCTGGTGGTCATTCCCACCCTGTACTACGCGGCGTACCGCAATCGCCTGCACCGGCTCATGCCGCCTGCAGAGGCGGAAGCGCTATCCAATTAATAGCCGCTAGCGCATATGCAATAAGCGTTAGAGGCCAATTTCATTAAAAAAATGACCGAAAGCTACCTCGACCTGACCCGCGACATATCGGCAGGAATCCAGCAACTGCGCACCGAGATCCCCGACACCCTGCGCGGCTTCTCCGCCATGGCGCAGGCGGCCGGCAAGCCCGGCGTACTGGACGCCAAGACCAAGGAGCTGATCGCCATGGCGCTGTCGGTTTCCTCGCGCTGCGACCCCTGCATTGGCTACCACGCCCAGGCCCTGGTGAAGTTCGGCGCCAGCCGCGCCGAGCTGGCCGAGATGCTGGGCATGGCGGTCTACATGGGCGGCGGGCCTTCGCTGATGTACGCCGCCAAGGCCTCGGCTGCTTTCGACGAATTTGCCGCCCTGGCTGCGCCGGCCGCGGCCTGATCGACCCGGAGAACCTGTATGCCCCGCCAGCGCCTCACCGCCCCTGCGTTTGCCCCTGTGCTCGTCCTCGCACTCGCTGCCAGCCTGTGGGGCGCAGCACCGCAGGCGCAGGCGGCCGACCTGGCCGCCGCATTCGCCGCCGCCGAGCAAAACGACCGCAGCTACGCCGCCGAACGCGCCGCGCACGACACGGCGCAGCCGCGGCGCGACCAGGCCGCCGCACTGTGGCGGCCGGGGGTGCAGTTCCAGGCAACGGCCGGGCTGGGCAGCAGCGAGACCGACACGCGCGGCGCGCAGTTTTCCGCGCCCGGCTTCGGCACGTCACAGGGCGTGGATTTTTCCACCTCGGTGACCGGCGGCGCCAGCACCCGCTGGGCGCTGCAGGCCAGCCAGCCGCTCTACAACCCGCAGCGCCGCGCCCAGCAGCGCCAGCTCAACACCGCAGCCGAAGTGGCCGAGCGCAGTTGGCAGGTCGCGGGCCAGCAGCTCGCACAGCGCGTGGCCCAGGCCTGGTTTGGCCTGGCGCTGTCGCGCGAATCGCTGGCCGTGCTGGATGCACAACTGGCCGCCGTGCAGCGCATCAGCCAGGAAGCCCAGGACCGCTACGACCTGGGCGACGCCCCCATCACCGCCACGCACGAAGCGCGCGCCCGCCTGGCGCTGCTGCGCGCCCAGCGCCTGGCCGCACAAAACGACGTGGCCGTGAAAGAGCGCGTGCTGACCGACCTGACGGGCCTGCCCGTGGCGGCCCTCGAAGCACAAGCGCCCACCCACGTGGCGGCCGACACGACGCCGCTGCCCGCCTGGCAGGCCGAGGCCGAGGTCCACAACCTGCAACTGCAACTGCAACAACTCGCCGTCGACAACGCCCAGGCCGCCGCCGACCGGCTGCGCGCCGCCAGCAGCGCCAGCGTGGACCTGGTGGCCCAGGTGGGGCAGGACCGCATTCACGGCAGCGGCGACTACGGCAGCGCGCGGAGCAATGCCACCAACGCCCTGGTGGGCGTGCAGCTCACTGTCCCGCTGTGGACCGGCGGCATGCAGGACGCCCGCGAGCGCGAGGCCATTGCGCTGCTGGAAAAAGAGCGCGCCACCCTCGACGCCGTGCGCGAACAGGTGGCGCAGAACGTGCACAGCGCCTGGCTGCAACTGGCCACCGGCGCCGAGCGCATACGCGCGCTGGCCGACGCGCTCGCCGCCAGCAACGAGCGCCTGGCCGCCACGCAACTCGGCCAGGAGGTGGGCGACCGCACCCTGCTGGATGTGCTCTCCGCCGAAAACGACCAAGCGGCAGCGCGACTGCAACTGGCCCAGGCGCGCACCGACTGGCTGCTCGCCCGCCTGCAACTGGCCACGCTCAGCGGCCGGCCCGGCGAGGCCGCGCTGCAGGCCCTGAGCGCCGCCATGACCACCACGACCAATCCCGGCGCGAAGTCTGCCGACTGACCGCCCACGACCCCCGTTTCAACCACCCACAGCCGGTGCACCGGCACACAGAGGAGACGAAGATGGCCCATATCGTGATTCTTGGAGCAGGCACCGGCGGCATGCCGGCGGCCTATGAGCTGCGCGCCAAAATCGACAAGTCGCACAAGATCACCGTGATCAACGCGGTCGATTACTTCCAGTTCGTGCCGTCGAACCCCTGGGTGGCCGTGGGCTGGCGCGAGCGCAGCGAGACCACCATCCCGATCCGCCCCTACCTGGAAAAGAAGGGCATTGATTTCATCGGCGAGCGCGTGGACCGCATCGACGCGGCAGGCAACCAGTTGACGCTGGCCAACGGCGAGGCGGTGGACTACGACTACCTCATCATCACCACCGGCCCCAAGCTGGCCTTCGATGAAGTCCCCGGCGCAGGCCCCGGCGGTTTCACCCATTCCATCTGCGCCGTCGACCACGCCGAGCAGACCTGGGCCGATTACCAGGAATTCATCAAAGACCCGGGCCCGGCCATCATCGGCGCCATGCCGGCGGCCTCGTGTTTTGGCCCGGCCTATGAATTCGCCTTCATCTTCAACAAGGACCTGCAGCGCCGCAAACTGCGCAACAAGGTGCCGATGACCTACATCACCCCCGAGCCCTACATCGGCCACATGGGTCTGGGCGGCGTGGGCGACTCCAAGGGCATGCTGGAAAGCGACCTGCGCAACAACGACATCAAGTGGATCTGCAACGCCAAGGTGACCAAGGTGGAGGCGGGCAAGATGTTCGTCACCGAGCTGGGCGAAGACGGCCAGGTGAAAAAAGAGCACGAGCTGCCCTTCAAATTCAGCATGATGCTGCCCGCCTTCAAGGGCGTGGACGCGGTCGCCCAGGTCGAAGGCCTGTGCAACCCGCGCGGCTTTGTGCTGATCGACGAATTCCAACGCAGCAAGAAGTACCGCAACATCTACTCGGCCGGCGTCTGCGTGGCGATTCCGCCCGTCGAAGTGACGCCCGTGCCCACCGGCGCGCCCAAGACCGGCTACATGATCGAAAGCATGATCACCGCCATCGTGCACAACATCGCCGCCGAGCTGCAGGGCCAGCCCGCCGACGCCAAGGGCACCTGGAACGCCATCTGCCTGGCCGACATGGGCGACACCGGCGCCGCCTTCGTGGCCCTGCCGCAGATTCCACCGCGCAACGTCAACTGGTTCAAGAAGGGCAAGTGGGTGCATTTGGCCAAGGTGGCGTTTGAAAAGTACTTCATGTACAAGATGAAGAACGGCACCTCCGAGCCACTGTACGAGAAGCATGTGCTCAAGGCGCTGGGCATCGAGCGGCTGGAGAAATGACGCACACCCGCGCAAACTCTTAAATCAATAGCTGCTAGCGCTTGCTGCATAAGCGCTAGAGGCTATTTCTACCCTAAAACTGGAGTCCCCATGAACCCACCCTACGCCTTCGCCATCACCATTGCCCAGCCCCTTGCGCAGGCAGTGGAGACGCTGCGCGCGGCGCTGGCCGGCCAGGGGAGCTGAATGACTACCGGCGCGCGCGTCACCATCCTGGGCAGCGGCTTTGGCGCCTTGTCCGCCGTGCGCGAACTGCGCGCGCGCGGCTGCCAGGACGAGATCACCCTTATTTCGCCACGCGCCGAACTGCACTACCTGCCCGGCACCATCTGGATTCCCAGCGGCCTGCGCACGCGCGAGCAGCTCATCGTGCCGCTGGCGCCCTTCTTCGCCCGCATGAAGGTGCGCCACGTTGGCGCCGAAGTCACCGGCCTCTCCCCCGATGGCCGCAGCGTGCAGACCACGGCGGGCGAGGTGGCGAACGACGCGCTGGTGATTGCCACCGGCGGGCGCTTCATCAAAAAGCTACCCGGCATAGAACACGCCATCACACCCTGCGAAGGCATTGCGGCAGCCGAAAAGATTCGCGATAGATTGAAGGCCATGCAGGGCGGCACCATTGCCGTGGGTTTTGCCGGCAACCCCAAGGAACCCACAGCGGTGCGCGGCGGGCCGATGTTCGAGTTCCTGTTCGGCATCGACGCGCAGTTGCGCCGCGAGGGCCGGCGCGAGCGGTTCACGCTGGTGTTCTTCAACCCCTCCAAGGAACCCGGCGCCCGCCTGGGCGCCAAGGCCGTGGCGCACCTGCTGGCCGAGATGGCGCGGCGCAACATCACCACGCACCTGGGCCACAAGATGGTCCGCTTCGAGGCCGACAAGGTGGTCACCGAAGGCGGCGAATTTGCCGCCGACCTGATCTTGTTCATGCCCGGCATGACCGGCAACGCCTGGTTCGACGCAACCGCCCTGCCGCGCTCGCCCGGCGGCCTGCTGCAGGCCGACGCCCAGTGCCGCGTTCCGGGCTTCGAGCACGTCTACGTGGTGGGCGACTCCGGCAGCTTCCCCGGCCCCGACTGGATGCCCAAGCAGGCCCACATGGCCGACCTGCAGGCGGCGGCCGCCGCGCAGAACCTGATCGACGGCCTGGCCGGACGGCCGCAGACCACGGGCTTCAAGGCCGAACTGGCCTGCATCATCGACGCGCTGGGGACCGGCACGCTGGTGTGGCGCACCGAGCAGCGCAACCTGCTGCTGCCGCCGATGCGGCTGATGCACTGGGCCAAGCGGGGGTTTGAGCGGCGGTATTTGGGGCGGTATCGGTAGTCTTTGCGCCGGCCCGAAAGCCCTCGACAGACATTGCTGCACCAAGACAAGAAAGCCCATCATTGGCGGGTGATGTGATCGGCGCTATAATGCAGCCAACTACATATCAGGCAACTTAATAAATTATGTTTGAGCTGAGGGATCTCCCGAACTATGAAACTTTGGCCGAATTTGCCCAGCGCTACGGCAACCGGGACATCGATGGGCTGCAGACTTGGCTGATTTTGGCCTCGGCGACCAGTGAGATGCTGTCTGCGTTCGAGCGCAATCTTGCGCGCGACGGCCTTTCACAAACGCAGTTCTTCGTTCTCCTGCTGCTGAAACGCAATCCCGGCGGGTTGAGTGTTGGCACTCTGGCAGACGGGGTGGCGGTGACCTCTCAGACGATGACACGCGTTCTTGACCGCATGGAGGCGGCAGGAATGTGTACCAAGCTTGCGAATCCAGGCGACCGCCGCGCATGGATCATTCAGTTGGCTTCGGTTGGCGAAGAGCTTCTTTCTACGGCACTTCCCAGTCATTACGAATGGGTCACGCGTCTCATGAGCCGTTTCGATGCAAGGGAGCGCGAGGCGCTGCGGAAGATGATGATGAAGCTCAACGGGCCAAGTGTTCTATCGTCAGAGCCGGGCGCCGGGTAAGCCCGAAGTCGTCTGCACATTGCTCCTTTTTTTAGTTTTTTATGTAGCTAGCTACATAACAGCGTAGGATATTTTATGAATTCACCCCTGGTCAACCATTCGAACTCTTTAACGGCGCAACTCGTGGTGTGCGCGCTGGCAGTCGTCTCTCTTCTCTACCTCCCGTTGCCCATCTTGCCGCTGTTGGCACAGACCTATCGACTCAGCCCAGGGGAATCTGGCTTCACATTAGCGGCATTTGGTGTCGCGTACGCGTGTGGATTCCTGGTGTTTGGACCGCTTTCAGATCGCGTCGGTCGCCAACCGGTGATGGTAGGGGGGTTGCTGGCATTGGCGCTCGTCACCGTGGTGCTCACGATGGTGAGTACGCCGGGTGCCTTCCTGACGGGAAGGGCTCTGCAGGGTTTCGCTGCGGCCTCGTTTCCGCCCGTCGCGCTTGCCTACATCGCAGAGCGTGGAACCCCGCGCCAGCGGGTCTGGGGAGTGGCTTGGATGAGCACCGCCTTCCTCTCTGCTGGCCTGTTAGGGCAAATTTATGGCGGCTCCGTGGCGAACCGATGGGGTTTCGGCGTGGCACTGCTGCCGCTTTTCTGCGTCTACGTGCTGACTGCCATCCGCATTGGCATCGTGAAAGACGCAGCCCATCGCGCCAAAAGCCCAGTTACGTCGCTATGGAGTACCTATCGACCGCTCGGCAGTCTCCTGGCCAACGCAGCACTCCGGCGCGTCTATGTCCCCGCGTTCTTGCTGCTGATGTGCTTCGTCGCCTTCTATGTTGAGCTGGATGCGCACCTCGGCGCCGCTATGGCCCAGCAGCACATCAGTCCTCTGCTGGCTCGCGCGCTTGCGCTTCCTGCTTTTTTTGCCCCGCTCGCTGTTGCTTCCTACATCCCTCGCTGGGGCGCGCACCGGATGGCGACGGCGGGCCTTGTCGTCGCCGCAGCGGGTCTCGTGCTTAGCGCCTTGGCAGGTGCTGATCACCTGTATGCCTTGCTGGGCGCCAGTGTGGTTTTCGTCGCAGGCATCGGCATCAGCGTGCCCGCACTCATCGCCCAGGTCGCTGGAGTAGCTGCCGCTCCAGTACGCGGACTGGCGGTTTCCTTCTATACCTTTGTCCTGTTTATCGGCGCCAGCATTGGACCGTGGGTAGCCCTCCGCAGCTCGGGATTGTCCGAAGAAGCGTTCCTGCTTGTACTTGCTGCACTCATGGCAGTCGCTGCGGGGTATAGCGCGGGCACGCCGACTGGTATCCGCACATCATGAAACAGATCAAGCCATCCATCTCCTTTCTCGCCGTTACCGCCATGGCAATAGTTGCGGCCTATGCAGCAGGCCAGACCTCACACAAGGAAACATCCTCATGACCAGCACCATCGTCGCAACTCTCCGGCCCCCGGCCACCCATGTCGAGATCACACGCCGGCCAGTTACCGTGGATGGCGACATCCGTCACGCTGACGCGTTACGAACACCGCGCCAAAAAGCTGCGGGTAGAGGGCGGCAAGCTGCTCCAGCGCCGGCGGCACCGGGCGCGGCGCTGGGCGCATCAATGCCGGGGGCTACACGTCTGCCAACCGCCGGACTCAGCCAGAGCGGCGCGCCGCCGACCCGTAAGCCATCTGGCGCTGGTCAATGCATCGGCCCGCCGAGCCGCTTGCTCGCCCGGGATATCGCGTAGTTCACCAGGCAGTACAGCAGCGCTACGACGAGGTACACGGGCACCAGCGCGTGGTAGTTGGCGATGAGCACCTTGGCGTTCTGCATGAGCTCACCGTAGGTGACGACGTAGCCGAAGGTGGTGTCCTTGACCACGATGACCAGTTGCGCGACCAGGGCCGGGACAATGTAGCGAAGGGCCTGGGGGAAGACAATGAGGAAGAACACCTGGGCTTCGGTCATCCCCAGGCTTCGCGCAGCATCGGTCTGGCCACGGGGAACGGCGAGCACGCCCGCGCGGTAGACCTCGGCCACCACGGCGGCGGTGCTTAAGGCCACGGGCAAGGTCAGCATCCAGTAGGTGCTCAGCTTGATCCCGGCCTGCGGAAGCACCAGAAAACACACATAGATGAGCAGCAGCGTCGGCGTGCCACGCAGGAACTCGATGACCGCGATGCTCGGCCAGCGCACCAGCCGCAACGGCGCCAGGCGCCCGAGCAACAGCACCAGACCGAGGGCCAGCGCGATAGCGGCGGCCATCGCCGCCGATGCCAGCGTGCCGAGCAGGCCTGTGGCCAGGAAGGCCCAGGTCGTCGGCCAGGCGAAGAATTCCCAGAACCGGGCGTCGAGCTGCCCTGCGGTATGGAACCGGAGCGCGACACCCGCAGCCAGCAGGAGCAGCAAGGCCGCTGCAGCCACGCTCACCGCCCGCATGGCGGCCTGGGCCTGGGGGCGCGGATTGCCGAACAGAATCTCTTCCAGAGGGCGGCTCATCGCAGTATCCGCACCTTCTTTTCCAGGGTGGCGCCCGCCCAGGCGATGAGCAAGCCCGTCGCCACGTACATCGCAGCGGCCACCGCAAAGGCGGGAATGCCGGCGGCGGAGTCGTTGGCGATCTTGGACACGAGCGCGGTCAGCTCCCGGCCCGGAAACGGCACCTGCGACGCCAGCGAGGTCGATAGCATCAATGCAATGAGCAGTGAGGTCATCGGCTGCACCACGGCGCGCAGCGCTTGCGGCAACACTATCGAATAGATGACGCGTATCGGCCGCATACCCAGGCTGAGCGCGGCCTCCATCTGGCCGCCCGGGATGGTGTTGATGCCCGCGCGCAGGTAGTCCGCCGTGAACGCGGAGCAGACCAGCATCAAGGTCAGGATCACGCTGGGCTCGTAGTCGATCAGGACGTTGAGGTCGGGCAGCGCGAACACGATGAAGATCAAGAGCGCGACGCTGGGAATGTTGCGAAAGATCTCGACGTAGACGGTCAGGACAAAGCGCAGCGGCGGCAGTGGCAGGAGCCGAAGCACCGTGACGACCATGCCCAGCAGGAAGCCGGGCACGAACGACAGCGCTGTGAGCTTCCATGTCAGCAAAAGGGCCTGCCCGAAGGCAGGCCCATAGTCGGCCAGAAGCTTGGAAACCTCGCCCATCCGCTATTGAAACCCGCTATTGAAACGGGTTATGGCAGGGCGGGCGGTGTTGGAACGGCGGTACTGCCGGTGCGCTGTCCAATGGAGATGGTCCAAAGTTTGGCCCAGGTGCCGTCGGCTTCCACCTTCTTCAGAAAGGCATTGACGAAGGCCACGCCGTCCGAGCCCTTGGGCAGTCCGACGCCGTACGGGTCCTGCGCACCAAAGGGCGCGCCCGCCAGCTTCGTGTCGCCGGTCCCGAGGCTCAAGGCGTTGAGCAGCAGCGTGTAATCGGTCACGTAGGCGTCCACGCGTCCCTGGCGCAGGGCGTCGAGGGCCTCCTGGTGCGTCTGGAACTCCTGCACGACCGCCTTGGGCGCGACCTGCGCCAGGATCGCGGGCCCCGTAGAGCCTGCCTGCGTGGCGACCTTCTTGCCGGCCAGGTCGTTGTACGACTGGATCGCCTTGTTGCCCGCCTTGACCAGCACCCCGGCCTGCGAGGTGTAGTAAGGGCCGGCGAACGAGATCTTCTCGGCGCGGGCGGGGGTGATGGAATAGGTGGCGAACACCATGTCCACCTGGTCGTTGAGGAGCACCGGCTCGCGCGTGGACGAGGTCACCTGCGTGAACTTGTATTTGCTCCCATCGCCCAGGATGTAGCGCGTGATGAGTTGGGCCAGGCCTGCGTCGAAGCCGCGCATCTTCCCGTCTTTCTCGTTGAGCAGCGAGAAAAGATTCGAGGTTTGCGTACCGCCCAGGCGGAGCAGGCCGGCCTGCTTGATCTTGCTGGCCCAGGTGCTTGATGCAATGGTCTGCGCATCGGCGACGGGGCCCTGGGCGATCAGCGCGTCAAACGCCGCGGCATCAATGGGCGTGCCCTGTGCGAAAAGCGGCCCAGCGCTCACGATCGCCAGTGCCACCACGGTGGACTTCAGAAGAGATTGGATGGACATGCATGCCTCTCGGAGGGTGTGTGACCGAACCAATATATAGCAGTTGTGAAATGCGCGGTGCCAGCCTGACGCTGCTCTAGCCAGCGTCACCCGCCGCTTCCGGCGCCTCTGGTGCCGACGTCACGGCGGGCGCTTCCGGCGCTTCAGCGACAGCTTTCGCCGCCGCCAGCCGCGAACGCGCACTGACCACCGAACGCGTCACCGCCCGCACGTCCATGCCGTACATGTCGGCAAAGGCTTCCACGCTCTGGCCGCTGGCCTCGTAAGTGCGCAGCAGTGCTTCGTCCTTGGCGGCGCGGGCCGCCAGTTCGGCAAAGGCTTCGTCCAGCACCGCATTGGCCGCACCGTCGCGCGTGCGCACGCGCTCGGCGTAGTCCTCGCGCGAGAGGCCGCTGGCCTCAATGTTGTCCACGATGCGCGCGCGCAGGCGCGGCAGCAGGTCGTCCTGGCCACGGCCCTGGCGGCGCTTGTAGACCTCGACCAGCGCGTGGTGCACATGCTCGGGTGCCATGGCTTCCACGGGCTGGCCCTGCAAGTCGTGGCGCTGCTGGCCTGCGGCCACGGCCTGCAGGTAGCGCGTGGAGCGGGTGTGGATGGCCAGCGCCTGCTTGAGCGCGTCTTTCTCAAACGCCTCGGGGTGCGCGGCCATCAGGTCCTGGAAGATGCCGCGCTTGAGCGGGCGGAACACCGCGCCAAAAAGCTGCGGGTAGAGTGCGGCAAGCTGCTCCAGCGCGGGCGGCACCGGGCGCGGCGCGCGGCGCTGGGGCGCGTCGGCGCCAGGGGCCGGTGCATTGCCGCCAGCGCGGTTGCCACGGCCCCGGCCGCCGCGTGCTTTGCGGGCTGGGGGTTGCGTGGCAGCAGCGCCGTCCCCGGCGTTCTGCGCCTGCGGCACTGGCTCGGCAACGGGCGTCAGGTCTTGGGACTCAGCGGGAGCAGCGTTCTCGGTCATGGCAGTCGGCGTTGGGAAAAACCCCCGATCATGCCAGTGTGCGCATGGCCTTTGCGTTTTCAAGCCCCGCGCAGGGCGCGCCGGTACTGCATGGCTTCGGCCACATGGGCCATCTGCGTGGCCTGTGCGCCGGCCAGGTCAGCAATGGTGCGCGCCACTTTGAGGGCGCGGTGCGTGGCCCGGGCCGACCAGCCCAGGCGCGCGGCGGCGGTTTGAAGGAACTGCGCGGCCGCAGCGTCGAGCGCAATCTGCGTATCGATTTTCTGCCCCTGCAGCGCCTGGTTGGCGCAGCCCTGGCGCGCGAGGGCGCGCTCGCGGGCCAGCACCACCCGCTCGCGAACCAAGTTGCTGGCTTCGCCCGGCGCTGCGCCGAGCAAATCGGTGGCGGGCAGGGCCGGCACTTCAATGTGCAGATCAATGCGGTCCAGCAGCGGGCCGGAGAGGCGCGCCTGGTAGCGCGAAACCTGGTCGGGTGAGCAGCGGCAGGCGCGCTGCGCCGAGCCCAGAAAGCCGCAGGGACAGGGGTTCATGGCCGCGATGAGCTGAAAGCGCGCCGGAAACTCGGCGCGCTGCGCCGCACGGGCAATGGTGATGTGGCCGGTCTCCAGCGGCTCGCGCAGGGCCTCCAAGGCAGCGCGCGGAAACTCCGGCAGTTCGTCAAGGAACAAAACGCCGTGGTGTGCGAGCGAAATCTCGCCTGGCCGGGGTGGCGAACCACCGCCCACCAGCGCCACGGCGCTGGCCGTGTGGTGCGGGCTCGACGTAGGCCGCTCGGCCCAGCGCTCAATGGCAAAGCGCCCGGCCAGGCTGGCGACGGCGGCGCTCTCCAGCGCTTCCTGCACCGTCATGTCCGGCAGGATGCCGGCAAAGCGCTGCGCCAGCATGGATTTGCCCGAGCCCGGCGGCCCCATCAGAAGCAGGCTGTGGCCGCCGGCCGCCGCGATCTCCAGCGCGCGCCGGGCCGCGGCCTGCCCTTTCACGTCGGCGAGATCAAGGTAGTGCGCATGCGCCTGCGGCGCCTGGTGCGCCATGCGCTCCCAGCCCGCATCGGCTGGTGGCTCGGCGTCCGGCGGGGTGGGCAGGAAGGCGCGCACCACATCCAGCAGATGGCGCGCGCGCCAGACGGCGCTGCCGGGCACCAGTGCGGCTTCTTCGGCGCTGCCCGGCGGCAGCACCAGGCGCACGCTGCTTGTGCTCTCGCCTTGCGCGCCGGCGGTGTGCAGCGCCAGGCTGGTGGCCAGGGCGCCGCGCACTGCGCGCAGTTCGCCCGAGAGCGAAAGCTCGCCGGCAAATTCCCAGCCCGCCAGCCGCGCGGCATCGATCTGCCCACTGGCAGCCAGGATGCCGAGCGCAATCGGCAAATCAAAGCGCCCCGAATCCTTGGGCAGATCGGCCGGCGCCAGGTTGACGGTGATGCGCTTGTTGTGCGGAAACTCCAGCCCCGCGTTCTGCAGCGCCGAGCGCACGCGCTCGCGGGCCTCTTTCACTTCCACCTCCGCCAGGCCCACCAGCGTGAAGCTGGGCAGGCCATTGGCCAGGTGCACCTCCACGGTGACCGGCGGCGCGCGCAGCCCCAGCAGGGCGCGGCTTTGCACCAAAGCAAGACTCATGAGCGGTTTTCTCCCCATTGCAGTGCACGCTCTGCGCTGCGGCGGCGGCCTGCGGGCCACTGTCCGAGAGCGTTACGGCGTGTTGCAGCGAAGCATGCCACAGGAAGAAGCCACGCTGGCACGCTCCCTGCTTAAAGGGACTATCCCCAACGTTCCGCTCCCGGAGGACCCATGACCCACGCATCCCTCAAGACCTTTGCACTCCCACTTGTTGTGGCCTTGGCGGCCGCCTTGCCCGTGCTGGCCAGCGCGCAACTGAGCGGCAATATCGCGCTCACCACGAACTACAAGTTCCGCGGGCAGGACCAGGACACACACAAAAGCACAGCGGTCAAACCCGCCATCCAGGGCGGTTTCGACTACGCCTTTGGCGAGTCGGGCTGGTATGTCGGCAACTGGAACTCCAGCGTGAACTGGCTGCCCAGCAACTCCATCGAGATGGATTTCTACGGCGGTTACAAATTCAAGGCCGGCGCGTTCGACATTGACCTGGGCGGCCTGCTCTATGCCTACCCCGGCAATGCGAGCGGCAACACCACCGAGCTCTACGGCGCGGCCACCTGGGGCCCGCTCACGGCCAAGTATTCACACACGGTGTCGGATGACTATTTCGGCTGGGCCGGTGCCAAGGCCGGCTCGGGCTTGCGCGGGCGCAACACGGGCTATTTGAACTTTGCCTTCGCCCAGGAAGTGGCGCCCAGCACCACGCTCAAGGCCTCGGTAGGGTTCACGCGCTTTGCCGGTGACATCAAGGACACCGGCGTGCCCAACTACATGGATTATCAATTCGGTGGCGCCTACGACTTTGGCAGCGGCCTGAGTCTGGCGGCGGCCATTGCGGGCGCCAACAAGAAGTCCTTCTTCGGTGACGTGAACAAACCACGTTTGCTGCTGACCCTGACCAAGACGCTCTGAATGCGCCCGTATCTGAAAGGAAACATGACATGAAAATGGTCACCGCCATCATCAAACCCTTCAAGCTCGACGAGGTGCGCGAAGCCCTCTCGGACATCGGCGTGCAGGGCATCACGGTCACCGAAGTCAAGGGCTTTGGCCGCCAGAAGGGGCACACCGAGCTGTACCGGGGCGCCGAGTACGTGGTCGATTTCTTGCCCAAGGTAAAGATCGAAGCGGCCGTGGCCGACGATCTGGTGGAGCGCGTCATCGAAGCCATCGAGGGCGCGGCCCGCACCGGAAAGATCGGCGACGGCAAGGTCTTTGTCGCCGCGCTGGAACAGGTGGTGCGCATCCGTACCGGCGAGACCGGCCAGGAAGCGCTGTAGAGCGCCGCCCTTCCATCCAACCGAGAACACCACCATGAAAAAATTCCTTGCTTCTCTCTTGCTGGGGCTCGGCGCGCTGACGCTGGGCCCGCTGGCCCTGGCACAGGCGCCAGCGGCCACCGAAGCGGTGTCCAGCGCGCCTGTCGCCGCCCCTGACGCCATGCCGGCTGCGGCTCCTGCGGCCCCGGCCGCGGCGATGGCGGCCGAAGCGGCGCCCGATACCGCTCCTGCAGCCGCGCCCGCGCCCAAGCTCGACTCGGGCGATACCGCCTGGATGCTGACCTCGACTCTGCTCGTCATCCTGATGGTGATTCCGGGCCTGGCGCTGTTCTACGGGGGCCTGGCGCGCTCGAAGAACATGCTCTCGGTGCTGGTGCAGGTGTTCGTCATCTTCTCGCTCATCACCGTGCTCTGGGCCATTTACGGCTACAGCCTGGCGTTTGGCGGCGAGGGGCAGTTCTTCGGCGGATTCGACAAGCTGTTCCTCAAGGGCATTGCGCCAGACACGCTCTCGGGCATGTTGCCAACCATCCCTGAATACGTGTTCGTCGCATTCCAGTCCACCTTTGCCGCCATCACGGTGGCGCTGATCGTCGGCTCGTTCGCCGAGCGCATGAAATTCACGGCGGTGCTGATCTTCGCCGTGCTGTGGTTCACCCTGAGCTACATCCCGATAGCGCATATGGTCTGGGGTGGCGGCCTGCTGGGCAAAGATGGCGCGCTGGATTTTGCGGGCGGAACCGTGGTGCACATCAACGCCGGTATGGCCGGCCTGGTGGGCGCCTACATGGTCGGCAAGCGCGTTGGCTTCGGCAAGGAGGCATTCACGCCGCACAGCCTGACGCTGACCATGGTGGGCGCCTCGCTGCTGTGGGTGGGCTGGTTTGGTTTCAACGCGGGTTCTGCTGGCGCGGCCAATGGTTCGGCAGGTCTGGCCTTCATCAACACCACGTTGGCGACCGGCGCCGCCACACTGTCGTGGCTGGCCGGCGAGGCGCTGCACAAGGGCAAGGCGTCGATGCTGGGCGCGGCCTCGGGCGCGGTGGCCGGCCTGGTGGCCGTCACGCCAGCCGCGGGCTTCGTCGGCCCCATGGGCTCCATCGTGCTGGGTCTGCTGGCCGGTCTGGTCTGCTTGTGGGGCGTGGGCGGCCTGAAGAAGAGGCTGGGCGCCGACGACGCGTTTGACGTGTTTGGCGTGCACGGTGTGGGCGGCATTCTGGGCGCCATCCTGACGGGCGTGTTTGCCTCGCAAAGTCTGGGCGGCACCGGTGGCCTCACCCCCGACACCTTCGCCATGGGCGCGCAAGTGTGGATCCAGTGCAAGAGCGTCTTGATGACGCTGGTGTGGTCGGGTGTGGCCGCCTTCATCAGCTACAAGATCGCCGACCTTCTGGTGGGGCTGCGCGTACCGGAAGAAGCCGAGCGCGAGGGCCTGGACATCACCTCGCACGGCGAGACGGCCTACAGCCGCTGAACGCAGGCGCATCGCCGCTGTGCAAGAGCCCGCCTTTCGAGGCGGGTTTTTTTATCGGCGCTTCCCTGCAGGAATAATCACCGACTCCACAACCTTCGAGAGTCAAGCCATGGCATGGCGCGCATTGGGCAGTCCCATCTGCGAACTGGGCGAATCGCCGTTCTGGCAGGCGGGCGACGGTCGTCTGTATTGGGTGGACATCGCCGGCCGCGCAGCCCTGCGCGTCGACCCCGCGACCGGCGCCGCCGAGCGCTGGCCACTGCCCGATGAGCCCGGCTGCATGGCCCCCGCGCGATCTGCAGGCACAGCCAGCGGCTGGGTACTGGCACTGCGCAGCGGCATCTACCGCGCACGGCGCTGGGGCGGCGAGCTGGTGCGCATTGCACGGCTCCCCTACGACCCGGCGCACGAGCGCGCCAACGACGGCAAGTGCGATCCATTGGGGCGCTTCTGGGTCGGCACGCGCGACGAACGGTCTGGTGCCAGCACGGGACACGGCCAGGCAGCCATGTACTGCATGGACGCGCGCTCTGGCACGGCGCAGGTGCAAAAAATGTGGGGTGGCGCGGGCACGCTCAACGGCCTGGCCTGGTCGCCCGACCAGCGCACGCTGTACTCGGCCGACACGCCGACGCACCGCATCGAGGCGCGCGACTGGGAAGCGGCGGCCAACACCCTGGGCCTGGCGCGCGCACTGCACCAGTTCTCACCAAAGCCACCCGGATGGACCCCCGGCACTGCAGGCTACGGCGGCCGACCCGATGGCGCTACGGTGGACATCGACGGCAACTACTGGTGCGCCCTGTACGAGGGTGGCCGGGTGCTGCAACTCTCGCCCACTGGCGAGGTGCTGCGCGAGATCGCCACGCCGTTCGCCTGCCCGACCATGGTCTGTCTGGGCGGGCCAGAGCTGCGCACGCTGTTCGTCACCAGCGCGCGCCACGGCCGACCGGAGGATGAACTGGAACGCACGCCGCTGGCAGGCCAGGTGCTGGCGTTGCAAGAACCGGTCGCGGTTCCCGGGCTCCCGGTGAACGCATTTCAGGAGGCTGCGCTCCTGCCGCAGGAGGTCGATTGAAACCATCTAAAACAATAGCTGTATACGCATGCCCCATAAGCGCTAGAGGCTATTTTTTATTGAAATTTTCCCTCGGATTGCGCTCCCCGTTCCCGATGCACTCCGCATCGCCTCTTGGCGCCCGCATGTCGCCACGGGGCAGACCATGCCACGCCTGACGCTACACGCCGTGAATGAGGGCGTGGTGGCCGTCCACCTGGCCAGCGGCGAACCTGTCGGCCACCTCAAACGCATTGGCGGTGTGTGGAAGTTCAAGGCCATGGGCTACGAAGACGGCAGCCTGGTACCAGGCGGCGGGCCGCTCACCCACCAGCACAACCGCTGCTTCGCCACCCTGGACGAGGCCAGCATCACCGAGGGCCTGCTCGAAGATTAATTGGGGTCAGACCCCAAAACCCCACGAAGATGCCCGCATTGACCTCGCGGGCGGGGCATCGGATACTGAACAAGGGCCGGCAGCAAGCCCACACACCGCCCTTCAACCCATCCTTCGACCGCATGGCCGTACCGACTTCCTTCAGTGCCACGGGCATCTGGCGCCGCTTTGCATGCCTGGCGGCGCTGTGGTGCTGGGGCGCGGGCTGCGCAGTGGCCGCCGATGGTGCGGTGCGCGTCCTCACCGAAGAATATCCGCCCTACAACTACACCGATCACGGCAAGCTCACGGGTCTGAGCACGGAAGTGGTCGAGGCCGTACTCAAAGAACTCAAACTGCATGGCGAATTCCAGTCCATGCCCTGGGCACGTGCCTATGAAACGGCGCACGGCACACCCGGCGTTCTGATCTACAGCATTGGACGCACGCCCGAGAGAGACAAGCTGTTCAAATGGGTAGGCGTCATCGCCCCCACCAACTACTACCTGTTTGGTCAACCCGGCAGGGCCTACAGCATCGACTCGCTGGAGGCCGCGAAGAAGTACCGCATCGCCACGGTGAATGAAGATGTGGGCGAGCAGTTCCTGATGACCCATGGGTTCGTCAAAGGCCAGAACCTCCAGCCCAGCGTGAAGTACGAGCTCAACTACGAAAAGCTCAAGCTTGGCCGTGTGGACCTCTGGATCATGAACGAGCTGACCGCCAGCTACCTGGCACGCCAGGCGGGCGACAACCCGGCCAAGACGCTGGCTCGGGTGTACCGCATTCCCGAACTGAGCGGTGAGGGCTACTACATGGCCTTTGGCAAACAGACGCCCGACGCCACCGTGGAGCGCTTCCGCCAGGCGCTCGAACACTTCAAGCGCAGCGGCGGCTACGAGCAGCTCCAGCGCAAGTGGCAATGAGCGCACCGCCAAGGACTGGCGCAGCCGCGCAGCCGGCAGCGCTCGAACCCTCCGGACGCCAGCGCTCGCTCGGCTGGCGCCTGGTGTGGACCACACTGGCCTTTTGCAGCCTTTTCATTCTCGCGTCGGTAGCAACGCTGACCTGGCTGGCTTGGAACACCGGCGTCGCCCGCATGGACGCCGAGTTGGCGCAGATTGAGCAGATTTACAGCGGCACCTTGTCCAAGGCCATCTGGGAACTCGATCGCGAAGCACTGCTAGCCCATGTGCACAGCGTGCGGGACGTCCCGGCGGTGGGCCGCATTGTGGTGCAGGTGGCGCTGGCCAACCGGCCGGCGGAAGTCTTCGAAAGTACCCGTGACGGCTGGACCGGGCCGGGGCGCGCACCCACACGCCGCCTGGCGCTGACCTATGAACCCTATCCGGGCGCGCACGAAACGGTCGGCACGCTGGTGCTGCAGGGCAACGAGCAGTTGCTGTGGCAGCAACTGCGCAGGCAGCTCGCCACCATCATGCTGGCACAGCTGATGCAGTCGCTGGTGCTCGCCGGACTCATCATGCTCATGTTCAACCGCATGGTGACGGTACACGTGCAGCGCATTGCGGCGCACTTGGCTGGCGTTGGCCCAGCGAACCTGGGGGCGCAGCTGCATCTGGACCGCGCAGGCCATGCGCAAGATGAGCTCACGCAGCTTGAATCCGGCGTCAACCACTTGCAGGCCAACCTGGCCAACCACCTGGAACGCCAGCAACGCTACGAGCAGGAGCTCGCCGACCACCGCGACCATCTGGCACGTCTGGTGGCCGAGCGCACCGCAGAACTACAAACCGCCAATGCACGTTTGCAAAGCCTGGCCCGCACCGACCCCCTGACGGGCCTGCCCAACCGCCGGCAGTTCGACGAAACCAAAACCGTGGAGATGCGCCGCGCCCTGCGCACCGGCCAGGGCCTGGCTTTGCTCATCTGCGACATTGACTGCTTCAAGGACTACAACGACCACTACGGCCATGCCATGGGCGATCGGTGCCTCAGCGCGGTGGCGCACACGCTGCAGGCCCGCCTGGCGCGCGCCGGAGACGTCGCGGCGCGCATCGGCGGAGAAGAGTTTGGCGTCATCCTTCCCGGCACCGACGCTGTGGGCGGCCGCCTGCTGGCCCAGCACCTGGTGGAGGCGGTAGCCGAGTGCGGCATCGAACACCTGTATTCATCTGCGGCGCGGGTGGTGACGATCAGCGTTGGCTTGGCGGTGTTGTCGGCAGACGCCCACGACGACTTTGACGCCTTGTTCCAGCGCGCCGACGAGGCCTTGTACAGAGCCAAGACTGCCGGGCGCAACCAGGTCGCCGGGCCGCTCGGATCAACCGCCTGAAGGCCACAGGAGAAGCACCATGCCCCACCGCGTTTTGTTGTTCTGGATGCTCATCGTCGGCACGGCAGCAGTGCAGGCCCAGACCATCGAGGCCGTCACCGAGACCACGCCCTATACCTACGTAGCCAATGGCAAGGTGGTGGGCACCGCGACCGAGGTGGTGGAGCAAACCCTGCAACGCGCGGGCCTTTCCGACTACAGCGTGCACCTGTATCCCTGGGCGCGGGCCTACGACATGGCGCTCAAGGAGCCCAACGTGCTCATCTTTTTGATAGCACGCACACCGGCACGCGAACGCCAGTTCCAATGGGCCGGCGAAATCATGAAGATCCAGTACCACCTCTACCGGCTCAAGTCGCACCCGCTTGACATCGGCAATCTGGAGGCCGCCAAGGCCTATACCATCGGCGTGATGCGTGACGATGTGCGCCAACAGTACTTGCGCTCCAAGGGGTTCGAGCGCCTGGTGGTGTCGGCACAGTCGCTGGACAATTTCCGCAAGCTGCTGCGCGGCCAGGTCGACCTGGTCCCCCTGACCACGGACGACGCCACCTCCTTGTGCCAGCAGACGGGCTTCGACTGCGCCAACCTGGTGCGCGTGCTCACACTGGCCGAAGCCTCCACCGGCCTCTACATGGCCTACAGCCTGCAGACGCCCCTGGATGTGGTCCACCGCACACAGGCCGCTTTTGACCAACTCAAGTCCCAAGGACAGGTGCAGCGCACCATGGAGCGCACACCGTAATTGCACCGTTGGCGTCACACCCCGAAAAACGATAATTGGGGTCAGACCCCGAAATATCCCGGAGCAGGCGGCCCTCACACGTTGCGTGCAGAAAATTCACGCAGCGACAAAGAGGCCTGGGCGTACCATAGCCGCCCATGGAAAGCGCTTTCTCAGACCTCATAGACCGCGTGCGCGCTGCCGCCGCACAGGCCACGCCGCTGCAGATTCACGGCGGCCGCAGCAAGGGGCTTCTGGCGAGCCCGGCATCGCCAGGCGAGCCACTCGACACCCGGGGATGGGCCGGCATCACCAGCTACGAGCCGAGCGAGCTGGTCGTCACCGCACGCGCCGGCACTCCGCTGGCCGAGCTGGAAGCGGCTCTGGCCGAACAGAACCAATGCCTGCCGTTTGAACCGCCGCACTTTGGCCCCGGCGCCACCGTGGGCGGCATGGTGGCAGCCGGCCTCTCGGGCCCGGCGCGCGCCAGCGTGGGCGCGGTGCGCGACTACATGCTGGGCGTGTCGATCATTAACGGCCGGGGCGAGCCGCTGACCTTTGGTGGCCAGGTCATGAAGAATGTCGCCGGCTACGACGTCTCGCGCCTGATGGCGGGGAGCTGGGGGACGCTGGGCGTCATCACCGATGTCAGCCTGAAGGTATTGCCGCTGGCGCCTGCAGAGGCGACGCTGGTCTTTGAAGGCAGCCAGGCCGAAGCGCTTGACCGCCTGAATGCCTGGGGCGGCCAGCCGCTACCGCTCAATGCCAGCTGCTGGGTCGAGGACGAAGGCTCGGGGCGCCTGTACGTGCGCCTGCGCGGCGCCGTCGCTGCCATCGAGGCGGCCTGCCGCAGCATGGGCGGCGAGCGCAAGACTCATGCCGAGGTCGCTGGCGACTGGCAGGCCTGCCGCGAGCAGCACCTGCCCTGGTTTGCACAGCGCGTGCCGCAGCAAGGCCTGTGGCGCCTGTCGGTGCCGCAAACCGCCCCGGTGCTGGCCTTGCCCGCCGGCGTCGCCCCCCCGCTGGTCGAATGGCACGGCGGCCTGCGCTGGGTGCAGGCCGGCCACGAGCACGGCCCGGCACTTCGGCAGTTGGCCCGCAGCGTGGGCGGAAGCGCTTCGTTATTTGTAGCTGCAAGCGTAGATGAATCAAGCGCTAAAGCCGGTTTTGATGCTGCTTCTCCAGCCTTGCAGAAGATTCACGCCCAATTGCGCCAGGCGTTTGACCCGGCGGGCATCTTCAACCCTGGCCGCATGGGCGGGTGCTAGCGCCGTGCGCCGGTTTCGCCACCTGACCGACCAGCACCGCACAGGCACCCACAACCGGCGCCTGGGCCTGCTGCTGGCCTTCAACGCCGGTGCCATCAATGCCGGGGGCTTTCTGGTCGTGCACCTGTACACCTCGCACATGACGGGCTTTGTCTCCATGCTGGCCGACAACCTGGTGCTGGGCAACATGGTGCTGGTGCTGGGCGCCTTGGGCGCCTTGCTGGCTTTCATCAGCGGTGCGGCCACGACGGCCATTCTGGTGAACTGGGCGCGCCAGCACCGGTTGCACGGGACCTACGCCCTGCCGCTGCTGCTGGTCGCGCTGCTGATGCTGGTATTTGGCCTGCTGGGCGCCATGACGCTCAACTGGCACACCCCGTTTGCCGTGCCCGCCACGGTGCTGCTGCTGTCCTTCATGATGGGGCTGCAGAACGCCACGATCAGCAAGATGTCGTCGTCCGAGATCCGCACCACGCACATGACGGGCAATGCAACCGACCTGGGCATTGAACTGGGCAAGCTCCTGTACTGGAACCGCAGCGGCAAGCCGCCCGAGCAACAGGTGCGCGCCAATCGCCGGCGCCTCGGCTTGTACGCCAGTCTGGTGAGCATATTCTTGCTCGGCGGCGTGGCCGGCGCGGCGGGCTTCAAGCACGTGGGCTTTGTGTTTGTGGTGCCGCTGGCATTGGTGCTTTTCACGCTCGCCCTGCCGCCGCTGTGGATTGACCGCGCCCATCTGCGCGTCATGCTGAGGCGGACAGACAAATCGAGTGCCACGCAGCCCGGTCACAGCTCCTGACCCCCGTCCCCCTACCGCCATGCAAACCCAGCTCGCTCCCGAATTCCAAGGCACGCCCGAAGGCGCTGAGGCCGAAGCCATTCTGCGCAAATGCGTGCACTGCGGCTTTTGCCTTGCCACCTGCCCGACCTACCAACTGCTGGGCGACGAGCTCGACAGCCCACGCGGCCGCATCTACCTGATGAAGCAGGTGCTGGAAGGCACCACGCCCACGCGCGCCACGCAGTTGCACCTGGACCGGTGCCTCACCTGCCGCAACTGCGAGTCCACCTGCCCCAGCGGCGTGGAATACGGCAAGCTGGTGGATATCGGCCGCAAGATCGTGGAAGACAAAGTGGGCCGCCCCGTGATTGAGCGCGGTGTGCGCTGGGCACTCAAGGAAGGCCTGCCCTCACCGCTGTTTGGCCCGGCCATGAAGATGGGCCAGGCGGTGCGCGGTCTGCTGCCGGAAACCTTGCGGGCCAAGGTGCCAGCCAAGGAAAACCCCGGCGCGTGGCCCACGCGCGAACACGCTCGCAAGGTGCTGTTGCTGGCGGGCTGCGTGCAGCCGGCCATGATGCCGGGCATCAACAGCGCCACCGCACGCGTGCTTGACGCCATCGGCATTCAGACCATGGTGGCGCCCGACGCGGGCTGCTGCGGCGCCGTCAAGTTCCACCTCAACGACCAAGACGGCGGCCGCGCCGAGATGCGCGCCAACATCGACGCCTGGTGGCCGCAGGTGGAAAGCGGCGCGGTGGAGGCCATCGTGATGAATGCCTCGGGCTGCGGCGTGACGGTGAAGGAATACGGCCACCACCTGCAGCACGACCTGCAATACGCCGACAAGGCCGCCCGCATCAGCGCGCTGACACGCGACCTCTCGGAACTGCTGCCCGAGATTGCGCCGGCGCTGCAAGGCAAGCTGCGGCGCGTGCCCCAGGGCGTGATCGCCTTCCACCCACCCTGCACGCTGCAGCACGGCCAGCAGCTGCGCGGCGGCGTCGAGCAGCACCTGCGCGCGCTGGGGTTTGACGTGCGCCTGACGCTGAACGAATCGCACCTGTGCTGCGGCTCCGCCGGCACCTACTCGGTGCTGCAGGCAGAGCTGTCGCACCAGTTGCTGGAGCGCAAGATCGGCCACCTCTCGGCCCTGGAACCCGTCGTCATCACCTCGGCCAACATCGGCTGCATCACCCATTTGCAAAGCGGCACGGCCACGCCGGTGAAGCACTGGGTGCAGGTGCTGGATGAGGCGCTGGCGTAGAGGGCCCACAGCGCAAAATTTCAAGCAAAATAGCCCTCTAGCGCTTACCAATCAAGCGCTAGCAGCTATCAATTCAAGAGTACTGGCGGCGCGGCGCGGCGCCCCTCACTGCTGAATATCCCCCAGGCACAGGTACTTGATCTCCACATAGTCGTCCATGCCGTGGTGCGAGCCCTCGCGCCCC